>CAZJSY010000029.1:0-27683 GCA_964548555.1 uncultured Burkholderiales bacterium | reverse complement strand
GGTCGACACCGACCCGACCGAGATCGAACGCGTGTGGCGCACGCACGCCTTCGGCGCCTTCCTCCTCAGCAAGCTCCTCGTCCCTGCGATGCGGACGCGCCCACGCGGCGACATCGTGATGATCTCCAGCGTTGCGACCATGCACTGGGGTCCGAACTCGAGTCCGTACAACATGGCCAAGGCGTCGCTCGAAGCCCTCGCCTGGACACTGGCGAGGGAGGAACGACAGAACGGCATCCACGTCAACGTCGTCGCACCGGGCCTCGTCGAGACCGAGATGGGGCGGCGACTGGTGCGTGGTGCGATGGGCGTCGACGACATCCACGCTCTCGACAGCCGCTCACCGTTCGGCCACGTCTGCCGGCCCGAGGAGGTGGCGGACGTCGTCCTGTTCCTCGTCTCGGAGCAGGCGGGGTACGTGACGGGACAGAAGATCCTCGTCGACGGCGGCGGCTGACCGGGCGCCCGTCGATCGACCGAGTGGTATCGGGCTTCGCGCGTCACCGCAGGTCAGACGGCATCCCGATAACTGTCACACCCCACCGCCACAATCGTCGTCATGGACCTGACGACCACATTGCTGTCCCTGGTCGGCGGCGCCGGGCTCGGCGCGGGGATCGTGCTCGTGCTGGTGCACCGGCCCCGTGTCGAGGTGCTCGACCGCGAGCGTTCGGCGCTCACACGCGCGCTGGCAGAGACCGAGGCCCGGTTCTCGCAGCGCGAGGCCGAGCTCGAGCGCGAGCTCGCGGTGGCGGCAGAGCGCCTCGCCGCGCGCGACGAGGCCGAGGGCCGGCTGGGCGACCGGTTCGCCGCGCTGTCGGTCACGGCGTTGGAGCGCAACGCCCGTTCGTTCCTCGAGCTCGCCGAGCGCCGGCTCGGCGAGGCCCACGCGCAGGCCGCCGGCGACCTCGACGGCAAGAAGTCTCTCATCGACCAGCAGTTGCTCAACATGTCGAGCGAGCTCGGAAAGGTCCGCGACCTGGTCAGCGAGCTCGAACGCGATCGGCAGGTGAAGTTCGGGGCCCTCACCACGCAGCTGCAGCAGAGCCAGGAAGGGATGCAGGCCCTCCACGAGGTCACCCAGGGACTGCGCCAGGCCCTGTCGAGCACCAAGGCCCGCGGTCAGTGGGGCGAGCGGATGGCCGAGGACGTGCTGCGTCTCGCGGGCTTCATCGAGAACGTCAACTACCGCAAGCAGCGTGCCGTCGACGGCGGCGGCATTCCCGACTTCACGTTCATGCTCCCGCAGGAGCAGGCGCTGTACATGGACGTGAAGTTCCCGCTCGACAACTACCTGAGGTTCCTCGACTCGGAGTCCGAACTCCAGCGCAAGCGGTTCCGCGACGATTTCCTCCGCGACGTGCGGGCCCGCGTCCGCGAGCTCGCCGCCCGCGATTACCCCGGAGGCCGTGGCGGCTCACTCGACTGCGTGCTGCTGTTCATCCCGAACGAGGCGCTCTACGGATTCATCCAGGAGCACGACGCGTCCATCCTCGAAGAGGCGTTGCGCCACAAGGTCGTGTGTTGCTCACCGCTCACGCTCTTCGCGGTGCTCGCGGTGATCCGGCAGGCGGCCGACAACTTCCGGCTCGAACGCACCTCGAACGAGATCCTCGAGCTCCTCGCGGCGTTCGACAAGCAGTGGAAGGCGTTCGTCGACAAGATGGACAAGCTGGACCGGTCGCTCGCGACGGCCCGACGCGACTACGACGACCTCGTCGGCACGCGCCGCCGCCAGCTCGAGCGCCCACTGGAGAAGATCGCGACGCTTCGCCGGGAGCGTCCGCTGTCGCTCGCCGACGGCGACGACGACGAGCCCGGAACCCTCGCCTTGGAGGCATAGCGAAGCGCACTTCGAGGTTGTAACCGGCATGGACACCGGTACCCTGGGCCTGTGATCGCGTTGCTCGTCCTGCTGTTCATCGCCCTGCCGATCGCCGAGATCGCGGTGATCATCAAGGTTGGTTCGCTGCTCGGCGTCGTCGACACCGTCGCGCTCCTCCTGGGTATCTCGGTGCTCGGGGTCTGGCTGGTGAAGCGTGAGGGCATCGGTGTCCTTCGCCGGATGCGCGAGCAGACGAACGCGGGACGGGTCCCGGGCAACGAGATCGTCGACGGCGCACTCCTGTTGCTCGCGGGCGCGCTCCTCATCCCGCCCGGGTTCATCACCGACGCAGCAGGCGTGTTGTTGCTGCTTCCACCGGTGCGCAGCGGCATCCGGCGGCTGACGAGGCGCCGCCTCGGCCGCCGCGTGGTCAGGCGGGTGGAGATCCACCGCTACGACCCCTGAATCTCCTGGCCGCGCCGCCGGCGCGGGCCCCTCAACCGGGACGAAGCAGCTCCGGCGCGATCGGACACTCAGCTCTTCTGCTTGCCGCGCCCGGTGCCTCGAGTCCTGACGGACCCACGACGGCATCGACGCGCTCCAGCGCGAGCACCTCGACGTCGTCACTGCTCTCGGCAACGTCGTCGTCGTGCGCCTCGAACCGTGCCAGGAGCGCGTCGTAGAGGCGATCGGGGAGCGCGCGACCCGGTCCGGCGACCAGCCACACCTGCGCCCGGTTCTCGGCGAGCGCGGCGGCGACCGGCCCCGCGCCCAGCGGCACGAGCGCCGACGTGGCGCCGAGCGCGCTCGCCTCCACGAGCACGTGCGTGACGCCCAGGGCGTTGGCCTCGACGTCCGACACGAGCCGCACCGGACGTTCGGCTCGACGCAGGTGCGATGCGAATCTCCGGGCCCCCGGCAGACGGATCGCGAGCACCTCCAGGTCGGGGCGGGTGTTCAGCGCTGCCGCAACGGTGTCGTCCCAGCCGAGCACCGCGATCGGCGCGTCGTGTGGGAAGGGGAGCGCTTCGGCGAGACGCGACGCGGTGGTGTCCTCGTCCAGCAGCTGCACCGCTTCCCACGCTGCGTCGGCGGCGTCGCTCGAGCACAAGACGCGCGAGCACAGCCACCACAACGGCCCCGAGGTGACGTGGTGCGCGAGCAGCCGCCGGCACGCGACCACGAGCCCGGCCGGATCGTCGGCGAACGCGGCGAGGCAGTCGGCTGCCTCGGACACCAACGCTTCGTCGTCGCCGGTCCACCTGGCGAGATACCGCAATCGCTCGAACGGCTGCACCGGATCGACCCTACCTGCACACCCGGCGTCCACAGCACGGGGTGCCTCGCTGTCGCTGGACGAGTTCGGGCGCGCACGCTGAGCGGCGTCGCGGCGCCATGTGTCCCCGTTGGTACGCGCGCTTCAACTGGGGTTCAGGTCACGGGACGTAGACCTTGGAGCGGCGGACTGGTCCGCTCTCCTGCCCCAGAGCGAGCCGAACTGCCACACGCCGCCGGGTCCGCCACCGGCGGCCGGCGAGCGCAGGCGAGTTGCCCCGGAGCGCGACCCGACCCGGCTCCGGGGCGCTCCCATTCCGCTTCGCGGCGACACCCAGCATTTCCCGCCATCGACACGCGTCATTCGGCGAATGCGGCAGCCCACTCCCGGCACAACGTTCGGCCGGGAGCTTAGAGATTGACCGGGAAGGGCAAGTATCCGAGTGCGGTGGTCGTCCCCCACCGTTTCAGGTAACCCTGCCCCAGTAGCTGTCCCCGGCCCCCAGCATTTCGCCGGGGACAGCTCGCGTTCGCAGACCTGAGCGGGCCGTACGCGGTCCTCGTCGGCACCGCCGTCGTCGGGGGCCATCGTGGTCGCCGGCTCGGTCGAGGTCACGGGCGCAAACGTGGTCGGGGCCGGCGTGCTCGTGACGGACGCGGCCGTCCTGGTCGAAAATGACGAGGATCCGCAGCCGGCTCACACGACAATGAACAGGCCGAAGAACGCGACGAAAAAAGGGTCCTCGTGCGAGACAATGACAACCTCCGAGTCACCCAGCCCAACCAGTTGGACGAGATCGCGAATCAGATCCGTGCCGCCTTCTCGACGCGCGATGTGACCGCGTTCGGTCATCTTCTCGCCGACGATGTGCGTTGGGGTGACGACGCTCACCCGCGCAGATGCCGCAGCCGCGCCGACGTGCTCGCGACCTTCCGTGGCCTTCTGACGACAGGCGTCGACGCGGACATCACCGAGATGACGACAGGCGCGGAGGGCGTCGTTCTTCGCCTTCGAGTGCACTGGCCGGAACCGGAAGACCGACGCAGAGGTACCGCGATCTTCCACGCATACCTGGTACGCGACGGGAAGATCAGTGAGATACGCCGGTACGACGACCGGCGTTCGGCGCTCGCCGCGATCGGGGCGTGAGGACGGCGATAACCGTCACACCCTCGTCGTATGTTGATTGCATGTTCGGCGTGACGGTGGAAGTCCTCGAGTTGCTGGCAGAACGCGAGCGAATCGAGGCCGCCCTGCTGCAGAAGGTCGGTGTGCTGGCCGCGTCCGGTGAGTGGGCCGCGGACGGGGCGACCAGTCCCACGAGTTGGCTGGTGCATCGTGGCGGGATTGCCGCTGTCGAGGCCGCGCGATTGGTGCGCAACGGGCGACTCGTGCACCAGCACGAGCGCACGGCCAAGCTGTTGGACAGCGGCGACGTGACGAGCGCGCACATCGACGTGATGGCGCGCGCGGCGCGCCATCGTGAGGAATGTTTCGACGAGCACGAAGAGACGCTGCTCGACGCGGCACGCACCCTCCCCGTGGAGACGTTCCGCACTGTGGCGCGCCGCTGGCGTGTCCTCGCCGACGACGTCGCGGCCGACGCCGAAGCGGCGAACTCAGTCGAGACACACCATCTGCACTGCTCCCCGACGTTCCACGGCACCGTGCGCATCGACGGGGAACTCGATCCCGAAGGCGGCGCGATCCTCCTCGCCGCGCTCGATGCGCGCATGGATCCGGAATCGTCACGTCCAGCTGCGCAACGTCGCGCCGAGGCACTCGTGCGCCTTGCCGCCGGTGATTCTCGAACCATCAACGTCGACGTGATCATCGACGCCGAGTCGCTCGCCGGACAGCTTCCGGCAGATCTCACCGACGCGCGCAGCGATCTCGACCGCGTCGGGCCCGTCGCGCCGAGCACCATCCGGCGCCTCGCCTGCGACGGCCTGGTCGGACGGATCGTGCGTCACGGCAGCGAGGTCCTCGACGTCGGGCGCCGCCGGCGCCTCGCCACTCCCGCACAACGGCGCGCGGTACGCGCCCGCGACGGCGGGTGCGTGTTCCCAGAATGCGACGCGCCAATCGAGTGGTGCGACGTGCACCATCTCCACGGCTGGGCCGACGACGGCCCCACCGACCTCGACAACCTCGCGTTGTTGTGCCGCCGGCACCACGTCGCCTGTCACGAAGGCCGCTGGGCCCTCCGACGCCGGCCCGACGCCACCATCGAGGCAGTCCCGCCGTAGGTCACACAGGAGAGCGGGTCCGGCTCACGCCGGCAGCGAGTTACCGACAGCGGCGGCGGGCAGGGACCGCGCTGTCACCGGACCAGCTCCAATCCCTGGATAGCAGGGGGTGCAAGTCGCGCCGGCGCGTGCCGTGGAGCCGCCGCCGCCGCGCTTCGACGTGTCAGGCGTGAGTTACTTGCTCAGCCCCGGTTCCTTCGGGAGACCGAGGACGCGCTCGCCGACGATGTTCTTCATGATCTCGTCGGTCCCGCCGGCGATACGCAGCCCGGGGATGCCGAGCACGAACTCGGCCCACGCGAAGGTTCCCCATTCACCGGAGTTCGCGGTGATGCGGGGGCCGAGGATCCCGGCGACCATGTCGCCGAGCTGACGCATGTTCTGCGTGAGCGAAAGCTTCGCGATCGACATCTCCGGACCGGGAAGCTGGCCTGCGCGTAGCTTCGCCATGGCACGCAGGTTGGTGTAGCGCGACACCTGCTGACGGACGAACGCGTCGGCGAGCTGTTGGCGCACGATCGCGTCACCCGCGAGACCGAGATAGCGCGCGAGCTCGACGAACCGGGTCACGCTCGTGCTGCCGATGCCGGCGCCGCCGCCGCCGATCGCGGCGCGCTCGTTCATCAGCGTCGTGAGCGCGACGGTCCAGCCTTCGTCGACGTCGCCGAGCCGATGCGAATCGTGCACGCGTACGTCGGTGAAGAAGACCTCGTTGAACGATGCACCGCCGGTCATCTGACGCAACGGTCGTACTTCGACGCCGGGTGCCTTCATGTCGACGAGGAACATCGTGAGGCCCTTGTGCTTGGGCTTGTCGGGTGACGTTCGGGTGATGATCTCGCCGATGTCGCTGTAGTGCGCACCCGACGTCCAGACCTTCTGCCCGGAGATCACCCACTCGTCGCCGTCGCGCACGGCGCGGGTCTGGATGCCCGCGAGGTCGGAACCCGCGACGGGCTCGGAGAAGAGTTGGCAGCCCACGATGTCGCCGCGGTACAGCGAACGCAGATACCGCGCGCGTACCTCCGGTATCGCGTGCGCGAGGATCGTCGGAGCCACCATGCCGAGCCCGATCCCGAAATGGTGCGTGTCGGGCAGCGCAAAGCGCGACGCGAGCTCGCGGTACGCGCGTTCGTACGCCGACGGGAGCGCGCGGCCGCCGTACTCCTCGGGTCCCGTGATCCAACCGAAGCCCGCGTCGAACTCCTTCGCCTTCCATTGCTTGGCGACCTGGAGGTCGGCCTTCTCCTGCTCGGGCGTCTTCTCCTCGAGCACGCCGACACGGTCGGACCCTTCGCCCCAGACGAACTTCTCCTCGCCGCGGCGCTTCGCGTTGGCCTCGAGGAAGGCCTTGGCCTCGCTGCGGAAGTCGTCCAATGTGATGGCGGCCATGACCCCTCCGGCGCTCGCGGCGACGCCGGGGATCGTAGCGGCGCCTGAGCCAGCGGCGGCCGGGGGTGACCGAACGACCGCAACGCGGTGGTCTCCTCAGTCGTCGAACGACGTGTCCGCCCGCACCGCGTCGACCCCGGCTTCGGCTGCGGCGAGGGTCCGGGCGTGCGCGACGAGCGTGTCGAGCCCTCCGCGGACCTTCAGCCGTCCTGCCGCGAAGGCCTGTTGCGCGTTGAGCTCGCCGCGTGCCAGCGCCCGGGCCGTCGCGTAGTCGCTGACCAGGATCAGGTCGGCGTCGTCGGCCCTCCCCTCGCGGAAACGTACGCGGCCGCCGTCGATGCGGGTCACGTAGGCGACGTCGCCGAACGGGCCGCCGAGCACCCGGCGCTCCACGACGAGGGTCACGCCCGTGAGGTCCTCGCCGACACGCGGCGAAGTGGCCGCGGCCCGGTCGAGCGCTTCGACCCATTCGGGCGAGAGGAAACGTGCCACGGGCGCACGTTACGGCCGGTGCGCGGCTCGGGTTCGTACGGCAGTGCCGCGTAGGCTTTCACGGTGACTTTCGAGGCGGCGGCGAGGGCGGACTGGGATCCTGGCTCGAGCAGCATCGAGACGCCGCCCAGCCTCCTCGTCGTCGACGACCGCGTCGAGCAGCGCGTGATGAACCTCCTCGACGCGGAGGTCGAGCGCTGGTCGGCAACCGACCCGGGCTTGCGCGGGCCCGTGAGCGCACTGCGCGCGTTCGTCGCTGCCGGCGGCAAACGACTCCGTCCCGCCTTCTGCCACTGGGCCTTCGTCGGCGCCGGGGGCGACCACGACGATCCTCTGGCCACCGACGGGGGAGCAGCGCTCGAGCTGCTCCACACGTTCGCCCTCGTACACGACGATGTGATGGACGGCAGCGACCGGCGCCGCGGGCGCGCGTCGATCCATCGCGAGTTCATCGACCTGCACGGCGCAGAGCAATGGCACGGAGAAGCGCGCCGGTTCGGTGAAGGGGTCGCCATCCTCGTCGGCGACCTCGCGTTCGTGTACGCCGACATGCTGATGACCGACGCGCCGCCGCTGGCCCGTCGTGTGTTCGACGAGTTGCGCGTCGAGCTGTGCGTCGGTCAGTTCCTCGACCTCGCCGGGACCGCCACCGGAAGCCGCGACCCCGACGCGGCCCGACGGATCGAGCGATACAAGTCCGGCAAGTACACCGTCGAGCGTCCTCTGCACCTCGGCGCCGCACTGGCAGGACGGCTCGAGGAGCTGCAGGGAGCGCTCAGTGCCTTCGGTCTCCCGCTGGGGGAGGCGTTCCAGCTGCGCGACGACGTGCTCGGCGTGTTCGGCGACCCGGCCCGCACGGGCAAGCCCGTCGGCGACGACCTCCGCGAGGGCAAGCTCACCCCGCTCGTCGCCGCGGCGGCGGCCCGGGCCCGTGGGAGCGACGCCCGCATGCTGGCCCGGCTGGGCGACGCCGACCTCACCGACGCCGACATCGCCGCGCTGCAGACCGTGTTGGTCGACACGGGCGCTCGCGACGAGATCGAAGCCACGATCGAGCAACTCGTCGCCGGGGCGCTCGACGCGCTCACCCGCCTACCCGTGACAGTCGAAGCGAAGCGGGCACTCGAAGCGCTCGGCCGCTTCGCCGCATGGCGCGACCGCTGACCGTCGCTCGGAGCCCCCAAGATGCCCTCCGCTAGTGTCCGGCCGCGATGAACGTCGCAATCGAGCCGGCGATCGAGGTCGTCGATCTCGAGAAGCGCTACGGCACCGTCAAGGCGGTCGACGGGCTCTCGATCACCGTTGCGCGCGGGGAGGTGTTCGGTCTTCTCGGTCCGAACGGCGCCGGTAAGACGACGACCCTGGAAATTCTCGAGGGATACCGCGAGCCCGACGCGGGCTCGGTGCGCGTGCTCGGTCTGGTGCCGTGGCGAGATGGCGCGGCGCTGCGGCCACGCATCGGCGTGATGCTGCAGGAGGGCGGGCTGTACCCGGGAGTGAAGCCGCTCGAGGCCCTGCGGCTCTTCGCGTCGTACTACGACGATCCCGACGACCCCGAGCGGTTGCTCGACCTCGTCGGCCTTCGCGAGGCGCAGGACACACTCGTCCGCCGGCTTTCCGGCGGCCAGACACAACGGCTGTCGCTCGCGCTCGCGCTCGTCGGCCGGCCGGAGCTCGTGTTCCTGGACGAACCCACCGCCGGCATGGACCCGCGCGCGCGGGCGACGACGTGGCAGCTCGTGCGCGAGCTCCGCAACCGAGGCGTCACCGTGGTCCTGACCACGCACGCCATGGACGAGGCAGAGCACCTGTGCGACCGGCTCGCGATCGTCGACCACGGACGCGTCGTCGCCTCCGGAACGCCGATCGAGCTCACGGCGCTCGGCGGCGAGGAGGAGCTGCGGTTCGCGGCGCGTGCCGGCCTCGACCACTACGGGCTGGCGGCGGCGATGCGCGTCTCGGTGACGTGCGTACAAGAACCACGTCCGGGGGACTACGTCGTCGCGGCCGGCGCGACCGCCGAGCGGATCGCCGACCTCGCGGTGTGGCTGCGTGACAACGACGCGGTGCTCGGCGAGCTGTCGACGGGGCGGCGTTCGCTCGAGGACGTCTTCCTCCGGCTCACGAGCGAAGGTCACACGTGACTGTCCGGCGCGAGCATGAATCGGTCATGAACCAACGTGCACTGCTTGCCCAGGCCCGGATCGAGCTGATCCTCACGCTGCGCCGTTCCGAAAGCCTCCTCGTCACGCTCGGGATCCCCATTGGAATCCTGGTGTTCTTCGCGAAGGTCAACACGATCAGTGATCTCAAGGATCCGGTGCAGTTCCTGGTGCCCGGCATCCTGGCTCTTGCCGTCATGTCGACCGCGATGGTGAGCCTCGGTATCGCGACGGGATACGAACGGCACTACGGCGTGCTCAAGCGTCTCGGCTCCACGCCGCTCTCACGCTCCGGGCTGCTCGCCGCCAAGACGCTCAACGTGCTGGCGATCGAGCTCATCCAGGCGATGGTGATCATCGCGACGGGCGCCGCGCTCGGCTGGAAGGTCACCGGCACGATCCTTCCCGCGCTCGGGCTGCTGCTCCTCGGGACGATCGCCTTCGCCGGCATCGGGATGCTCATGGCCGGCACCCTGCGGGCCGAGGCCAACCTGGCCCTGTCGAACGGCCTGTTCCTCGTCTTGCTCTTCCTCGGTGGGATGGCCTACCCGCTCACGAAGCTTCCCGGCGCGTTGCAGGCCGTCGCCAAGGCGCTCCCGGCCGCGCCGCTCGCCGAGACGGTGCGCGACGTGGTGGAAGGCGGACACCGCTTCCCCGTGGGGTTGTTCGCCGTGCTGGTCGCCTGGGCAGTGGTGGCGCCGATCCTGGCCTCGCGGTACTTCCGCTGGGAGGAGTGAACCGGCTCAGCCGGTGGGTTCACCCGCGAACGCGTCGCCGTCGGAGTAGGCCGTCATCGCGGTGACCTTGCCCGCGTCGTCGAACGTCATCACGTCGGTCGACGCGAGGCTCAACGTCGAGTCGCCGAGGTCGACGTCGATGCGGAAGAGGAACGCGGCCTGGTTGCCGGCCACGCACACCGGCCCGATGCGTGTCATCTTCAGCGAGACGCCCGTCGTGCCTTCGTAGAACGCGCGCACGGCGTCACGTCCGACCTTCGGCTCCGACCCGACGGGGTCCTCGACCGTCGGTTCGTCGGCGTAGAGGTCCATGACCCCCTCGACGTCGCCGGCACTGATGGCCTCCAGGTAACGGTCGCATGCCTTCACGATGTCTTCCCGGCTCGCCATGACGCCTCCGAATGCTCACTCGGTCGATCGACCGCCGGGAGGCTACCGGAGCCGCCGTCAGAGGATCCTCGAGAGTCCCCGGTCGAGCACCGGCTTCGTCAACTGCGCGTACACGCGCAGTTGCACCCGGCCGTCGCGGTCCACGAAGAGCGTCTGGGGCATGTAGGGGACGCTGTACGACTCCTCGACGGCCTTGGAGCGGTCGACGGGCATCGGCCACGTCGCACGCTCCTGGCGCACGAAGTCGCGGGCGTCGGACTCGATGTCGTTCCACGACACGATCCCGAGCACGACGAGACCCCGCGACTTGTACGTGCGGTACGCGTCGCGCAACTCCGGGAACTCGGCCCGGCACGGCTGGCACCACGACGCCCAGAAGTTGAGGATCACCGGCCGGCCCCGGAATTCGCTCAACCGGACGGTTGCTCCGTCAAGCGTCGTGAGCTGGAAATCGGGCGCGAGATCACCCCGGTTGACACCGCCCTTCGGCGGCGGCGGTTCCGACGTCGCGGGTGACTGCGCTTTCGTGCCGGACGACGCGACGACGACCGAGGCGACGCCCGCGACCACGAGAATCGCGACGAGCACGCCGATGATCAGGAACAGGCCGCGGCGGCGAGGCGCCGGCGAACCGTCGAGGTGGTCAGAGTCCGGCGTGGACGAGGGTGTCGAGGGCAACGGCGGCGAACAACAACGCGAGATAGGTGTTCGAAAACGCGAACAGCTTGATCGCCCGTTGCGGCGATGCATCGCGCTGGAGCCGGACCGCCTGCGCGAGGAACGCTGCGCCGAGGACCGCCGCCGCGGCGAGGTACACCCATCCCATGGCCGCCACTGCGACGAGCGCCAGCGTGATGGCGACCACGACGAACGAGTACACGACGATCTGGCGGGCCGCGACCTCGGGTCCGCGCACCACGGGCAGCATCGGGATGCCCGCCGCGGCGTAGTCGTCGCGATACTTCAACGACAACGCCCAGAAGTGCGGGGGCGTCCAGCAGAACACGATCGCGAACAGCACCCATGCCGGTGCGCCCAAACGTCCGGTCACCGACGCCCAACCGACGAGCACCGGCACCGCACCGGCCGCGCCGCCGATGACGATGTTCTGCGGGCTTCGCGGCTTGAGCCAGATCGTGTAGACGAAGACGTAGAACAGCATGGCGCTGACCGCGAGCGACGCCGACAGCAGGTTGACGGTCGCCCACAGCCATCCGAAGGCAACCGCCTCGAGCACCAGCCCGAACACGAGGGCCTTCGTCGGCTCGATCTCGCCCGTGGGCAGCGGCCGGCCGTGCGTGCGGCGCATCACCTGATCGCGATCCCGCTCGATCCAGCAGTTGATCGTGTTGGCTCCGCCGGCCGCCAGCGCGCCACCGAGCAGCACCGCGCCGACGAGCGCGAGCGAGGGGAACTCGCCGGCGGCGAGGATCATCGCCGGCACGGTGGTCACGAGGAGGAGCTCGATCACCCTCGGCTTCGTGAGCCGGAAGTAGGCGCCGATCGTGGCCCGCACACCGTGACGAGGGCCCGTCCGCGACGAGCTGGCCGACACGACACCGCGACCCGCGACGGTGGCCGCGGCGGGAAGCTCGGGCGGTGTTGACGGCACGAGTCGGAGTGCTCCTGCAGGGTCGGCGGCCACGCAGGCAAACCGCGCGGACCCGCCGAATCTACCAAGACCCCCGCGCGGCCACGGCATCAGCGCCGGCGGCCGCGGCGCGGGAAGCCCCCGCTAACCTACGACCCCATGCCCGCCCGCGATGAGCGCTCGCGGGGCGACGCGAAGCAGGCCATCCGGGTGATGACGGACCGTCTGCTCGTGCAGCCCTCCAAGGAAGCAGGAGACCGGAAGTCGCGCGCCGGCATCCTGATCCCGGCGACGGCCAACGTCAGCCGGCGCCTCGTCTGGGCCGAGGTCGTGCAGGTCGGACCGACGGTTCGCAACATCGAGAACGGCGACCAGGTGCTGTTCGCGCCCGACACCGGGTTCGAGGTGGAGATCCAGGGCGACGATTACCTCATCCTGCGTGAGCGCGACGTCCAGGCCGTGGCGTCGGAGCGCACCGAGGGTGGCACGGGCCTCTACATCTGACGGCTGCTGACGACGGCGGAGGGGGACCCGCGGTGATCGACCCGGTGAAGGCGTTTCGGCTCGACGGCAAGGTCGCGCTCGTCACGGGCGGCACCCGCGGGATCGGTCGCGCCATCGCGGAGGCCTACGCGGCCGCCGGTGCGTCGGTGTGCGTGCTCGCCCGCAAGCCCGACGAGCTGGAGGAGACCGAGACCAGGCTGCGTGAGATCGGCGCCGACGTGACCACGTACGCCGGCTCGGCAGGTGACCCGGAGGCGATCGACGCCGCGATCGCACACTGCATCGAACGCCTCGGCCGCCTCGACATCCTCGTCAACAACGCGGCCACGAACCCCGCCTTCGGACCGATGATCGAGACCGAGCCCCGGGCCGTTGCCAAGGTCCTCGAGGTGAACCTCGTCGGGCCGCTCCTACTCTGCCAGCGGGCGTGGAGTGAGTGGATGGCCGAGCACGGCGGCGTGATCGTCAACATCGCTTCGACCGGAGGGATCCATCCGAGTCCCTTCATCGGGATCTACAACGTCTCGAAGGCGGCGATCGTGCACCTCACCAAGCAACTCGCGTTGGAGCTCGGCCCGAAGGTGCGGGTCAACGCGCTCGCCCCCGGGCTCGTGAAGACCGACATGTCGCGGGTGCTGTACGAGTCGGGTGAGCAGGAGCTCGCGTCGCGTCATCCGAGTCGACGCCTCGGTGTCCCCGACGACATCGCGGGCGCGGCGCTGTTCCTCGCGTCCGACGCCTCGGCGTGGATGACCGGTGAGACCATCGCCGTCGAAGGTGGCATCCTGCTCATCTGATCCGCGCCGATACGTTCGGCGTCGAATTTGCCGTCTCAGGCGGAAAATTCGACGCCAGAGTGTCTGCGTCAGTCGCGCAGGTACCGCACGCCGGTCCGATGACGGGTCGCGAGTTCCGCGTACGCGCCGGGATTGATCTTGATCCACGTCTCGGCGGGAGACCCCGTCACGGGCCGCTTGATCTCGACGGGTGACCCCGCGGCGAGCATCCCCGGTGGCACCACGAAGTTCGACGGAACCAGCGAACCCGCCGCAACGAGCGCACGTTCGCCGACACGCGCGCCGTCGAGCACGACCGCGCCGTTGGCAACGAGGCACTCCTCCTCGAGCACCGCGCCGTGCACCACGCAGTTGTGGGCGACCGTCGCGCCCGGGCCCACCTCGGTGTGGAGTCCGGGCGGCCCGTGGAGCACCGCGCCGTCCTGCACGTTCGCGCCGCGCCGCACGATGACCGGCGAGTAGTCGGCGCGCAGCACCGCGCCGTACCAGACCGACGCGCCCTGTTCGAGCACGACGTCGCCGACGAGTGTCGCGGTCGGCGCGACGAACGCGTCCGGATGCACCTGTGGCTCGAGTCCTTCGAACGAGAACTGGGGCACGATCCACCTCTCCGCTAGAGGAATGCGCGCGCGACGTCGAGCGCGGCGTCGGCCGCGTCGCCTTCGGCATGCAGCTCGGGTGCCTGATCGCGCCCGATCCGTTGCACGAACAGGCGGCACAGCTCGCCCGCCGGTCCGGTGATCCGAGAGCCGGCGTCGGGCGGGCCGTACGTCCACGGCGAGCCGTCCGGCAGCGCCAGCTCGACCCTGATCGGCTCCTCGGGGACGGGGCGCCCCGCGAACGTGAACGCGTACGGAAGCGCCCGCATCGACAACCACGCGATGTGCCGCAACCGGTTGGTGTCGCGCGCCGGGATCCCGAGCGCCTCGCGCACGTCGAGCCCGTGCGCCCACGTCTCCATCATCCGCGCGGTCACGAGCGACGTGGCCGACATGCCCAGACCCCACGGCACCCGCGTCGAGGGCTCGATCGATGCGAAGACGTCGCGCTCGCGCGCCGCGGCCTGCCGCCACCACTCGAGCACCTGCGCGCCGGGAAGACGGCGACCGCGCAACACGCCGGCCAGCGTGAGATCTTCCGCGCTTGCGTACCGACCGACGAGCACGTCCAGCGAACGCGGTCCCGCAACGCAGGTGTCGCGCGCGATCTCGTCGGTATCGGCGAGATGAGCGATCGAGTCGCGCACGTCCCATCCCCGCGCCCGTGTGGGGCGAAGCCAGTCGTCCGCACTGATGCCTTCGACGTCGGCCCCGAGCGCCTCCTGCTCGGCGCGCAGATCGTCGAGCAGGACGGCGTGGTCGTCGGCCATCGCGGCGCGCTAGCGGCGCCGCGTGGCGCCGAGCTTCACAGGAGTCGAGGCCGGATGTGGCGCAGGCGCCGGCGCGCGCACCTTCGCGCGCTCGTCGAGGTACGCGGCGATCTGCTCGTAGAGCTCGTCACCGATCATGCGGCGCAGCTCCGGCTCCTGGCTGCGGTAGACGGGCCACACCGAGGTGAACGCCTCGGGCGCCTCGGTGCACCACCAGGCGAAGTCGTCGCCTCCCGGCCCCCATCCTTCGCGGCCGAACTCCGTGAGCACCGACGTCACCGTGCCGTCTTCTTCTTCACGGTCGACCCGTCGGAGTGGGAGCTGCCAGCAGACCTCGGGCTTCCAGTCGGCGAAGTGCTCGCCGACGCGCATCGCGTGCTGGTGCAGCGCGCAGCCGGGCCCGGTCGGCCAGCCGACACGGTTCAGGAAGATGCACGAGTCGTCGACGAGACGGGTACGTGATCCGTTCTGCCCGACCTTGGCGACGACGCCGCGTGAATGCCCGACGTCGTAGAACTGCCACTCTTCCCGTGTGAGCTTCTTGGCCAGCTTCACCGTGCGGTCGCGGTCCTTCTTGTCCGAGAAGTGCGCGCCGTACGAGCAACAGCCGAGGACGAGCTCGGGCGTCGGTTCGGTGAGCACGCCCTTGCAGCCGCACCCGAAGATGCAGTTCCACGTCGACAGCATGAACGTGACGTCGACCTGCCAACGGCGACCTTCCTCGCGTGGGTCGTCGAACGTCACCCACTCGCGCACCGGTCCGTTCTGTGTGGACGCGCCCTTGCGCCGTCCGTTGCGTGAAGTCATCTCTTTCCTTCGAAAGTTGTTCGTGAGAGCTCGTGCCACAGCTCGCCGGCGGCGAGCAGACCGCGCCAGAACTGGTCGAGGACGATGCGCTCGTTCGGGCCGTGGATCCCGTCGTCGGGAAGCCCGACGCCCAGGAACACCACCGGGGCGTGCAGCACGCGCCCGAGCGCTTCTTCCGGACCGGATCCTCCTTCGCGTGTGTACAAAGGCGCTCTACCCCACACCCGCTCGATCGCGGCGGAGGCCGCGGCAACCGCGGGATGGTCGAGCGGTGTGCGGGCCGGGGCCACACCGCCGTGACGGGTGAACCGCACCTCGACCCCGGCGGGCACCTGCGCGCGCACCCAGTGCTCGGCGACGTCGTAGACCTCGTCGGGGCGCTGGTCGGCGACCAGCCGGAAACTGAGCCGGACGCGCGCCACGGCGGGAACGATCGTGCGGATCCCTCCGGGCGACCAGCCGCTCTCGAGCCCGACGACCTCCGCGGTCGGCCGGGCCCAGATCCGCTCCAACGTGGTAGCGCCGCGTTCGCCGACGAGAAGCCCGACACCCGCGTCGTGCATGAACGCGGCTTCGTCGAACGGAACCCGGGCGAACACCTCGCGTTCTGTCGCCGAGAGCGGCTCCACACGGTCGTAGAAGCCGGGGATCGCAACCCTGTGTACGCCGTCGTGGAGCGCCGATATCAGATGGGCGGCGACGTGCGCGGCGTTCGGCACCGCGCCGCCGTAGCTCCCGGAATGCAGGTCCGACGACGCGGTGCGCAACTCGATCTCGAGGAGCACGAGCCCACGCATACCGGTGCACATCGACGGCACGTCGGGCGCGAGCATCCCGGTGTCGGATACGACGACCGCATCGCACGTCAGCCGCTCGCGCTCGCGTTCGAGTAGCGACTCGAAGTGCGGGCTCCCGACCTCTTCCTCACCCTCGACGACGAGCTTGACGTTGACCGGGAGGCGGCCCTCGCCGTGCTCGAAGAGCCCCCGCAATGCCTCGAGGTGGTACAGCACCTGTCCCTTGTCGTCGACCGCGCCACGGGCGAAGAGCTGCCCGTCGCGAACCGTCGGTTCGAACGGGGGAGTGACCCACTCGTCGAGCGGTTCGACGGGTTGCACGTCGTGGTGCCCGTAGACGACGACGGTGGGTGCGTCGGGCGCGTGGAGCCACTCGCCGTAGACCGACGGGTGGCCGTCGGTCTCGAGCAGCTCGACGTGTTCGAGGCCCACGGCCTCCATGCGCTCCGCGCACCATTGAGCCGACCCGCGGACGTCGCCTGTGTGCGCGCGGTCGCCCGAGATGGACGGGATGCGCAGCCACGCCTCGAGCGCGCCGCGCACCGACGCGCGTTCGCGCTGCAGGAACGGCTCCAGGAGCAGGGATTGCGCCACTGCGCCGAGCGTAGTTGCTGATCGCAGCAACTCCGTGGTGTCACAGGGGACGTAGTCTCGGCGCATCGCCGACGTACGAGACCTCCTGGCCGACCTCCAGGCCGCGCTGGGGCCCGACCGGGCCCGAGCCGAGCCGTTGGAGCTTGCGCTCTATGCGCGCGACGCCGGCGTCGCCCGCGGGCGCGCGGCGGTCGTCTGCTGGCCGTCGACCGCCGACGACGTCGCCGCGGCGGTCCGGATCGCGCGGCGTCACGGGCGTCCGTTCGTCGCACGTGGCAGTGGCACCGGCCTCGCAGGCGGCGCCACACCCGTGGACGATCCCGTCGTCATCGTGACGACACACCTCAACCGGGTGCTCGAGGTCGACACCGTGAACCGGGTTGCGTGGGTCGAGCCCGGCGTGCTGAACCTCGACCTCACGCGGGCAGTGCAGCACCTCGGGCTTCACTATGCGCCAGATCCTTCCTCACAGCAGGCGTGCACCATCGGGGGCAACGTCGCCACCAATGCAGGCGGCCCGCACTGCCTCGCATCGGGTGTCACATCGACACACGTGCTGGCCGTCGACGTCGCGCTCGCCGACGGCTCGGTGACGCGCCTCGGCGGCCTCGAACCCGACCAGCCGGGCTACGACCTCCGCGGCTGCTTCGTCGGCAGTGAGGGAACCATGGGCATCGCGACGCGCATCGCGGTGCGTCTGAGCCCGAATCCGCCTGCGGTGCGCACACTGCTCCTCGACTTCACCTCGGTGGAAGACGCCGCGGCCACCGTCAGCGGGATCATCGCGGCCGGGATCGTGCCCGCGGCGCTCGAGATGATGGACGCGCTGATCACCCGTGCGGTCGAGGACTTCGTCGGTGCGGGCTATCCACGGGACGCGGCTGCAGTGCTCCTCGTGGAGCTCGACGGCTTGCCGGGTGGTGTCGACGCCCAGATCGACGCTGTTCGCACGGTCGGACGGGCGCACGGTGCACGGTCGGTACGCGTGGCGGCCGACGACACCGAACGCGCGCTGCTGTGGAAGGGCCGCAAGTCCGCGTTCGGCGCGATCGCCCGCATCGCGCCCGACTACTACCTGCACGACGCGGTCGTTCCGCGCACGCGGCTCGTCGACGTGCTCGAGCAGGTCTACAAGATCGCGGCGGAGCAGAGCCTGACCGTCATGAACGTGTTCCATGCCGGAGACGGCAACCTGCACCCGCTGATCGTGTTCGACGCCCGTGAACCCGGAATCTGGGAACGGGTGCACGACGCCGGAGACGCGATCTTGCGGGCGTGCGTCGACGCGGGCGGGGTGCTGTCGGGTGAGCACGGAATCGGGCTCGAGAAGCGCGAGGCGATGCCCTGGATCTTCACCGGGGACGATCTCGACGCGCAGGCGCGCCTACGCGATGCGTTCGACCCGTCGGGCACTGCCAATCCTCAGAAAGTGCTCCCGGCCGGGTCACGCTGCGGCGAGGCGGTGCGCGTACCGGAGGGCGCGTGGATCTGATCGAGCACGACGTCGCGTCGATCGAGGCGAAGGTCGCGCGACTGCAGGAAGCGGTGCGCGACGCGACCCGTGTGATCCCCACGGGCGCTCGCACGCAATGGGAGGTCGGCGGCACACCGCGGGAGGGCACGACGCTGCGCGCGCCGGCCGGCGTTGTGCGCTACGAGCCGGCCGACCTGACGGTCACGGTTGGGGCGGGCACGTCCGTCGATCACCTCGCCGGTGTGTTGCGCGACCACGGCCAGGAATGTCCGCTCGACCCACGCGACACGCGGGCCACGGTCGGCGGCGTGCTGAGCGCGGGCCTGTCCGGTCACCGGAGGCTGCGTCACGGTCCACTGCGCAACTGGGTGCTGGAGGTGCGCTTCGTCACGGCCGACGGCCGCGTCGTCAAGGGCGGGGGCCCCACGGTGAAGAACGTGAGCGGCTACGACCTGCCGCGGCTGCTCGTCGGCGCGCTGGGCACGATCGGCCTCCTGACCCAGGTGACATTGCGGGCTCACCCCCTTCCGGCGGCGGCACAGTGGGCCGTCACCAAGCGCGCTCCCGACGAGCTGGTGCCCGCGCTCTTCCGGCCGTCCACCGTCCTCTTCGACGGTCGCACCACCCGCGTGCTGCTCGAGGGCGAGCCGGCCGACGTGGCCGCGCAGCTCCGGGCCGGTGGACTGGAGCCGGCCGAAGCAGCGGCGTGGCCTCCCGGTCCACACCGGGGACGTATCTCGGTCGCGCCCGATCGGATCGGGACGATCGGACCGCGGCTCACGGAAGCACGAACGCGGTGGCTCGCCGAGATCGGCGTCGGCACGGTGCACGTCGCGGTCGACAACGCCGAAACGCTCGTGACCGCGCGCCGGATCGCGCAGGAGCACGGAGGGTGGATGTTGCGCGAAGCCGGAGCCCCCGCACTCGATCCCTTCGGGATTCCGCTTCCCAATCTCGCGTTGCACCGCCGGGTCAAGGCCGCGTTCGACCCGAAGGGCAAGATGAATCCCGGCCGGATCCCCGCGATCGACCTCGAGCCTGGAAAGGACATCGCGTGACTGCGCTGCCGCCGCGGTTGCACGTCGACGACGACGATCTCGCCGCGTGCGTCGCGTGCGGTCTGTGCCTCCCGCACTGCCCGACGTATCGGGTGACCGGTCTCGAGGCCGCCTCCCCACGCGGCCGCATCACCGCGATGCGGGCGGTGCAATGGGACGGCGCCGCGATCGACGAGACGTTCGCTCGTTACATGGACGAGTGCGTGCAGTGTCGGGGGTGTGAGGCCGCGTGCCCGTCCTCGGTTCCGTTCGGCCGGCTGATGGAAGGCGCACGCGAGACCCTGCACCAGCACCCTGTCCGGCGTCAGTCTCCACTGCGACGCGGCGCGGAGTGGGTCGGATACCGGTTGCTCCTGCCGCGCCACACGCTGCTGCTCGCGATGACGTGGCTGCTCATCGTCGCGCAGCGCCTCCACCTCCTTCCGAAGGCCGCGTCGTTGCCGAAACTGTCGCCGCGGTCGTTGATGCATCCCCTTCGCGCCGCCACGGAGGAGGCGCAGGTCGACGCGTACCTCTTCACCGGCTGCGTCATGGACGCGTGGCAACGAGACGTGCACCGCGACGCGCTCCACGTCATGACAGCTGCGGGGGCGGCGGTCCGGCTCCCGGGCCGCGGCGGCGATTGTTGCGGCGCGCTGCACGTCCATACCGGGCGCATCGACGAAGCACGCCGCCTGGCGACACGCGTGATGGCGTCGATGCCGGGCGACGCGCCGATCGTGGTCGACAGCGCGGGTTGCGGCGCGGCGATGAAGGACTACGGACATCTCCTCGGCTCGGCCGAGGCGCATGCGTTCTCGACACGCGTGCGCGACTTCGCGGAATGGGCGCGCGAGCAGACGCTTCCGTTGCGCCGGCTCGCCCGACGCGTCGTGGTGCAGGACCCGTGTCACCTGCGCCACGTGCAGCGAGCCGCCGCACCGACGCACGAGGTCCTGGGTCGGGCGTACGAGGTCGTCGGGACCGACGACGACGGGCTGTGCTGCGGCGCGGGTGGCGTGTACGCCGTGATGCAACCGCAGCTCGCGGGCGCGATCAGAGATCGCAAGGTGGCGTCGCTGTGCCGCGCCGCCGGCGCCGGCGCGCCGCTCGTGGCGTCGGCCAACCCCGGGTGCCTCATGCACCTGCGCGCCGCGGGGATCGATGCACGCCATCCGGCCGAGCTGCTCGCGGCCGCGCTCGAGAAGGGAGACCCGGCACGGTGAGCGACTTCGAAGGCCTGGCCGAGCGGTTGCGCGCGATCGAGGAGGAGTTGCGCGACCTCGCGTACGACCGCCTACGCCGGGCAACCGAAGGGGACGAGTCGGCGAAGGCGGATGAGCGCAGGCTCGGTCAGGCACGCCGGGCCGTGGAACGGGCGATCCACGCGCTCACTCCCGATCGGGAGACCTTCGACTGACCCCTTCACCTGCCGGGTCGCTACCAACGACCCCAGTGCACGACGTCGTCGAACGGTCGCCGGTTCGGCTTCCGTATCGGCCGTAACGGCCGGTCGGCGGGATACCCGAGTGCGATCAGGAACGCGCAGTACCGGTCGTCGGGGAACTGGAGCAGCTTCTGGGCCCGCGCCTGGTCGGTGACCGCGGCGTGGCCCGACCCGATGCCGAGATCGGTCGCTTCCAGCATGATGTGCGCGGTCGCCTGGCCGAGGTCGTAGTACAGCCAGTCACGCCGGCGTTCGTCCTCGGGGACGGGCGCGACGAGGGCGATCGTGGCCGCGGACTGCGCGACGTGACGCGCGCCCTGCCACACGAGCGCCAGCTCCCGCAGGTCGTCGCGATCGGTCACCACCACGAAGTCCCACGGCTGCCAGTTGCTCGCCGACGGTGAGCGCCGTCCGGCCTCCAGAATCCGCTCGAGCTGTTCCCGGGTCAGCGGCTCGTCGGTGTACTGACGGACGTTGCGCCGGGCCCTGATGGCATCCCATGTCTCCACGACGGGCATCTACCCGCGTGCGCAACGCGCGCACCATGTGGTTTCCGTTCAGCGCGCGACGAACGCCGCCGCGGGCGCGAAGGAGCCGAGGGCCACGTTGTCGTGCGCACCGATGCGCCGCGCGAAGAGGCGGCGGTCGACCGTGAAGAACAGCCAGCGACCCGAAGGATCCCACGTGAGGGAGCGCACGATTCCCGGGCGCCGGGCGCGCTTTCGGGTGTCCGCCGCGCTCGTCGTGCTCTCGTATGCCCAGACGGCTTCCGCGGTTTGGACGTCGAACACGGTGATCGCGGGGACCGGGCTCGCACGTCCCTCGACGCGCCGGCCGACCTGCAGCGCGATGTAGCGGCCGTCGGGGGAGAACCGCGCTGCGGGCACGGTCCCGGAGTCGAACGTTCCGCTCCCGCCGAGCACTCGCTGGTCACCGTTGTGCAGGTCGGCGAGCACGACCGGGCATGTCGTGGAACAGCCGGAACCTCGCCACACTGCGTGATGCCCTGCGACGGCCAGGACGGCGGGCTCTGCACCCGTACCCGGTGGTGGCGCAACTTCGGCGCGGAACCGACCGGCGTGCCCATCCCACAGGGCATAGCGGGAATCGCCCGCTCCGCCGGCGCCGAGCAGGAGGAGATCCCCGTCGAGCCCGCCGCCGACCACCTTCCATCCCGACGGCAGCAGCCGTTCCGTACGCACGCGGCCGTCGGTGCCGACCTCCGTGACGCCGGCTCGGCACGCGACCCTCGGACCGCCGCCCGTGGTGATCGCGCACTCCGTCACGCCCCAGAAGCTTTCGGGGGCTTCACCCAAGAAGAGCTCGGAGAACGGCGGGGCAACGCGCCGCACCAGCGGCCGCGCCGAGGCCGGACGCTCGACCACGAGCGTGCCCACGACGGCCGGCACGACGAGATCAGCACCGCGCACGACGACGGCGTCCTGGCGAGCGTCCGGTACACCGAATGCGAGACGTACCCGACCGCTTGCGATATCGGCCAGGAGAGGCTGGCGCGGCGGCGGATCGACGGGGCGCGCCGGCGCAGCCGTTCCGAGGAGCCAGACATGCGCGAGGTCCGGAAACGCACGCAGTCGGGACGCGAGCGCGGGCGGCGTCGGACCGGCCCGGGAAGGATGGATCCGTGGGCCGACGACCCACTGCGTGACTGCGCCGACGACGACAACGACCACGAAGGCAACACAACGGCTCCGGCGAACGCCCACCCGAGCGAAAGGTCCACGGGTCGGTTGCGTCTCCTCGCGGGCGACGAGCGCAACCGGCTGCGACAACAGATCCACACCGCAGCACGGGCACCAGACGTCACGCTCGGAGCCGACGCTTCCGCATGTCGGGCACTGCACTCCCACGGCGGCCCCCGAGTGAGCCGGGATCCGGACGGGCGCCCGCCTCAGATCTGGTCGTGGTCGGCGGGCTCCGACAACGGCGGGGCAGGCACGGGAACGGTATTGATCACGTCGATGAGCTCGCGCAGCCGCGCCCAGTCGTGGCGGTCGAAGCGGAACGAGATCCGCTCCAGGTCGACGTGGTCGTCGTCGTTGCGTTCCGCGACCGTTGGTTCGATCACCTCGATGCGGCCGCGCACCACGATGTCGGCGAACTCCTCGTTGAGGCGCTCGAGCATCTCCGCGTCCGGCGCGCACTTGAGCCGCATCACCAGCCGCCCGTCGACGAACCGCTGCGAGTGGTAGTTGGAGTAGAAGCGGTTCACCTCCTCGACGGCTTCGGTGACGTCGTCGGTGATCTTGAACAAGCTCATGTCGCGCTTGGAGATGTAGCCGCGCCCGGCGAGCTCGTCCTCGACGAACGCGCGCCACCCCTGCCAGTACGTGCCGCCGGGAACGTCGAGCAGCACGACCGGCGCCGGTTGTGCCTTTCCCGTCTGCAGGAGGGTCAAGAGCTCGAACGCCTCGTCGAGCGTGCCGAAACCGCCCGGCAACAGCGCGAACGCGTCGGACTCCTTTACGAACGTGAGCTTGCGTGTGAAGAAGTACCGGAAGTTGACCAGCTTCGGATCGTCGATGATGAACTGGCTCGTCGTCGCCTCGAACGGCAGACGGATGCTCACCCCGAACGAGTTGTCCGGACCCGCGCCCTCGATCCCCGCAGTCATGATGCCGGGACCGGCACCGGTGATGATCATCCAGTCGTTCGCCGCCAGTGCGGTCGCGAGCCGGCGGGTCTGGTCGTAGAGCGGATCGTCGGGCTGCGTGCGGGCCGAGCCGAAGATCGCAACCTTGCGCGCCGAGCGGTACGGCGCGAACACGTTGAACGCGTATCGCATCTCCTTCAAGGCGGCGTTGGCGATCTTGAGGTCGCCGCGGTCGGCACGGTCGATCGCCATGCGCAGCGCCGACACGACGAGCTCGTAGATGAGGTCGTCGTCCCGATGCGGGCCGCTCTGCGCCACGAGCTCGGCAACGGCACGGTCGAGCTCCGGATCACCGGTGCGATACCTGGGGGAGCGCGGCATCGCGTTCAGGGTACCGGCGCCGGACCCGCCGCCGGGTTGACTTCGGCGCCAAATAGCGGCGCCGTCCCCGATCAGCCGATGAGGTCGGTGGCCAGCGACGCGAGCGGGGTCTCGGGACGTGGGCCGAGGTGTGAGATGACCTCGCCCGCAGCGAGCGACCCGAGCCGGCCGCACGTGGAGACGTCGTGCCCGTGCGTGAGGCCGTACAGGAAGCCCGCCGCGTACTGATCGCCCGCGCCGGTGGTGTCGACGAGACGGGGCGCCGGGACCGCGTCGATGACATGGACGTCGTCGTCCGAGACGATGATGGACCCCCGTTTGCCGCGCGTGAGCGCGGCGATCTCGGTGTGGTGCCGCACCCGCTGGAGGGCGGCGTCGAAATCGTCGACCTGGTAGAGCGCACAGATCTCTTCTTCGTTCGCGAACAGCACCTCGACGGCGTGCTCCACGAGGTGCAGGAACTCGTCGCGGTGGCGGTGCACGCAGAAGGGATCCGACAGCGTGAGCGCGACCCGCCGCCCGGCACGGTGCGCGACCGCGGCGGCCTGACGGAACGCCTCCTTCGCGTCGGGCTGATCGAAGAGGTAGCCCTCGAGATACGTGACCTGCGCGCGCGACACGAGCTCCTCGTCGATGTCGTCGCGGTGCAGGTCGCTCGCGACGCCGAGGAAGGTGCACATGGTGCGCTCCGCGTCAGGCGCGACGATGACGTGACAGCGACCCGTGGGGCCATCACCACCTGCCGAACGCGTACCGAAGTGCACGCCCAGCGCGGCGAGGTCGTGGGCGAACACCCGCCCGAACGCGTCGTCGCCGACCCGGCCGATGAACCCCGCACGCGCGCCGAACGACGCGAGCCCCGCGATCGTGTTGGCGGCCGAGCCCCCCGACATCTCGACGGTCGGACCCTGCGCGGCGTAGACACGCTCCGCTTCCTCGTGATTCACCATCGTCGCGACACCGCGCTCGAGACCCAGCTTGGTGACGAGCGCGTCCTCTTCGTGGCTCAACACGTCGACGAGGGCGTTACCCACGCCGACGACGTCGAGCGCATCGTCTGCCGTCTCGCTCACCGCACCGCCCCGAGGGATCGCGGACGGATCTCGACCGGCACCGCGGTGTGCTCGTGGTCCTCCACCGGTCGCAGCCTCCTACCAACGGTCTGCGTGCGCCCGTAGAGCGTCGTTCGTTGCTCGAGCCGCCGGCCGAGCGGCTCGACGATCTCGCGCAGCTCGGCCTCGTCGAGCTCCTGCCCGTGGCTCGCCCCGGCTGCGCGCGAGATGTTCTCGTCCATCAGCGTTCCGCCGAGGTCGTTGCATCCGGCGAGCAGCGCCTGGCGCGCGCCCCGTACGCCCATCTTCACCCACGACACCTGGATGTTGTCGATCCATCCCGTGTACGCGATGCGCGCCACCGCGTGCAGCAGGAGCGCCTCACGGAATGTCGGGCCGGTACGCGCCTTCTTCTGCAGGAACAGCGGCGTGGCCATGTGGACGAACGGCAGCGGCACGAACTCCGTGAAACCGCCGCTCTGCTTCTGCAGCTCACGCGTGCGCACGATGTGACGGGCGATGTGAACCGGCCGCTCGACGTGCCCGAACATGATCGTCACGTTGGAGCGCAGACCCACTTCGTGGGCCGTCCGGTGCGCCTCGAGCCACTCGTCGGTCGTGATCTTGTCGGGACAGATGACGGCACGGACCTCGTCGTCGAGGATCTCGGCCGCGGTGCCGGGCAACGTCGACAGGCCCGCTTCCTTCGCGAGCACGAGGTAGTCGCGCAACGGCATCGCGAGCCGTCGTGCGCCCTCCGTGACCTCGAGCGCGGTGAACGCGTGGACGTGGATGCCCGGTGCCGCCTCCTTCACCGCTCGCGCGACATCGAGGTAGTACGACCCGTCGAAGTCGGGGTGGATACCACCCTGGAGACAGATCTCCGTCGCTCCGCACTCGACCGCCTCGACAACACGACGTTGGATCTCTTCCCGATCGAGC
Source organism: uncultured Burkholderiales bacterium (assembly GCA_964548555.1). Classification (GTDB taxonomy): domain Bacteria; phylum Actinomycetota; class Acidimicrobiia; order IMCC26256; family JAMXLJ01; genus JAMXLJ01. The sequence goes on along the minus strand of CAZJSY010000029.1, from coordinate 1,757 downwards.
AGGTACGGCGTACCCCGGAGGTTCAGCGAGAGCGGCCCCTTCGAGAACGCGCAGAAGCGGCACTTGAACGTGCAGACGTTGGTGTAATTGATGTTGCGGTTCCGCACGAACGTGACCGCGTCGCCGACAGTGCGGCGCCGGATGTCGTCGGCAGCGGCACACACCGCCGCGACGTCGTCTCCGCGCGCTTCGAGGAGCGTGACGATCTCCTCGACACCGGGCTCCTCACCGCGCTCCACCGCGGAGAGCACCTCGTCGACCGCGCTGGTGGTGCGGGAACGCGCAGCTTCGGGTCGCAGGATCCGCGGCGGAGGTCGGTCACCGCCCGACACCCAGTCGTCGTCGCGGGCGAGACCCTCCGAGTCGGAGCGGACCAGTACCGCGAAGCGCACCTCGGGATGGAGCCAGGTGTCGGGTCGTGTGACGTACTCCGGATAGGCGGTGAGACGCGGCGCGAGCGTCTTTCCCGCGGCCTGCGTGGCCGCGGCCAGTCTCTCGACTTCGGGCCACGGCCGTTCGGGATTGACGTGGTCCGGCGTGACGGGCGAGACACCGCCCCAGTCGTCGATACCCGCCTCGATCAACGACGCCAGCTCGTCGGGCGCCGACAGATTGGGCGGCGCCTGCACATGCATGCGCTCACCGAGCACCAACCGGGCCACGGCCACGGTCCACCGCAGCTCGTCGTGATCGCACGGCGCATGGCGGTGCATCGCGGTGCCGGCTTTCGGCAGGAAGTTCTGGACGATCACCTCCTGCACGTGTCCGTGACGCTCGTGGCTCGCAGCGATCGCCGCCAGCGCGTCCAGCCGCTCCTGCCGGGTCTCGCCGATGCCCACGAGGATGCCCGTCGTGAACGGCACGCGCGCCTCTCCGGCTGCTTCGAGCGTCGCGAGCCGGCGGGCCGGCGTCTTGTCGGGCGCACCGTGATGTGGGCCACCCGGCTCCGCAAGTCGCTCCGCGAGCGTCTCGATCATCATCCCTTGCGACGGGCTCACCGCGCGGAGGCGCTCGAGATCGGTGCGCGACAACGCTCCGGCATTCGCGTGGGGGAGCAGACCCGTCTCGTCGAGCACCAGCTTCGCCGCCGCGACGAGGTAGTCGACCGTGGACACGTACCCGTGGGCATCGAGCCACTCGCGTGCGACGGGATAGCGATCCTCCGGTCGCTCACCGAGTGTGAACAGCGCTTCATGACAGCCACGTGAAGCTCCTGCGCGCGCGATCTCGAGCACCTCGTCGAGGGACAGGTAGGGCGACTCCAACCGCGCCGGCGGCTTCGCAAACGTGCAGTAACCGCAACGATCCCGACACAACATCGTCAGCGGGATGAACACTTTGGGCGAGTACGTGACGCGCGAGCCGTGCCCGCGGTCGCGCACTCGTCGCGCTTCACGCACCAGCTCGTCGAGCGGCGCGCGCAACAGCTCCGGAAACTCGGAAGCGGAGACCATATGAAGCACACTAGGCCGTCGCGCCCGGCTCAGGAATTTTCCGGTTGGGACGCAAAGTGACAGCCAGGGCGCGAGTTCTGTCCCAACCGATGTCTGGCCGTGGAGCCCGCCCGATAGATTCGGGCACTCATGGATGCGACGAGCGTGCCTTCGGCCGGCGGCGGGTACCCCGCCGCCGAGCGAGTGCGACCATAAACATGGATGCGACGAGCGTGCCTTCGGCCGGCGGCGGGTACCCCGCCGCCGAGCGAGTGCGACCATAAACATGGATGCGACGAGCGTGCCTTCGGCCGGCGGCGGGTA
>CAZJSY010000028.1:0-27854 GCA_964548555.1 uncultured Burkholderiales bacterium | reverse complement strand
GGGGATCGAGCTTCACCGTCGTGCCGGCGCGGTAGGTGTCGGGTGGCTTCCCGCCCTCCGGCCCTGGCTGCGCGCGTCTCCCCGTCGGGATGACGAAACCGGGCGTGCTCAATACCTTGCGGCGGAAGTTGCCGGGGTCGAGCTCCTGGCCCCACGCGGCTTCGTACACCGAGCGCAGATCGGAGAGCGTGAACTCCTTCGCGACGAACGCGGTCGCAATGGACGTCGTCTCGAGCTTGGCGCGCGCATGCTCGACGGTGTCTTCGAGGATGCGGCGGTGGTCGAACGCGAGCTTGTACCTCGGCCGGCGCCCGAGAACCTGGCTCACCGGCGCGAGCGCGGCATGCCGGGCGTCGGTGCCCGCGGCGATCGGTGGCATGTGCGGAAGGATCGCCATGTACGCCACGGTGACGACACGCATACGCGGGTCACGGCCGGGATCGCCGTACGCACCGACCTGCTCGAGGTGCGCGGCGGCGCCGACGCCAGTCTCCTCCTGCAGCTCCCTCGCAGCCGCGTCGTCGAGGTTCTCGTCGGGCCGGATGAAACCGCCCGGCAGCGCCCAACTCCCGAGATACGGCTCGCCGCCGCGCTCGATCAGCAGGACGTGCAGCTCGCCGTCGACCAGGGTGAACACCGCGATGTCGACCGTGACGGCAACGGGCGGGAACGCCCTCGGGTCGTAGCCCTTCGGAGCCCTCGCCTTCGCCGCCATGGCCTTCGCCGCCATGTACGGCACCGTACACCAATGAGTCGAGGTGACCAAGACTGGCTCGTCCCCGTTTGGACGCTCTGTGCCTCGGGTCAGCATCGTCCGTCCAATGCGACGCGGAGCGCGGCGAGCGCCCGGGAGCACCGCGACTTCACCGTGCCGATCGGTACGCCGAGCGTCGCGGCGACGTCCTGTTCGCTCATGTCCTCGTAGAAGCGAAGAACCAGGATCGTGCGTTGCTCAACGGGCAGTCGTGCGACCGCGGCGACGATCGCGTCGCGGTCGTCGACCGCACGTTCCGCCGACACGCCGTCGCGCCAGTCGACGCGCTGCCGCTGCTCTTCACGGCGCTGGAGCACACGCCGTCGCAGTCCGCCGCGCACCTGGTTCACCACCGCGGTGCGCAGGTACGACAGCGGCTCACGAAGGGTTCCCGCCCGATATCGGGGCCAAACCTTGGCGTATGCCTCCGCGACCGCGTCCTCCGCTTCTTCCCGATTGCCACACAGGACGTACGCGAGACGGGCGAGCCGCTCGTGGTGCTGGGCCACGAGATCGGCGAATCCGTCGCCGTCGCCATCCGCCGTGCCCGTTCCGATGGACGTGTCGACCGTGATGTCTTCGTCGACCTCACGCTGTCGCTCGACGATGTCGATCGTCGGTTGCGGTCGGTGATCCGCGTGGACGACGGTGAGGGTCCAATTGCTCGCGCTGCCCGTCGGGCTGCTCACGAGGAGCGGCTGACCGGTGAGCGCGCTCACCGAGGCACAGCCTGCATCGGTGACGTACATCCCTTCGACCTCCCTGCCCAGTGGACCCCGCCCGGGGTAACAGTCGAGCAGACTCATAGGATTATGAGTCAGTCCGACTCCAACAGTCAAGCTTCTTTACGGCGCGGCGGCGCCGGACGGGCGCGAGCAAGCAACTACGAGGTGGCAGAGGCCATGGATTGCGGGCCTGCCACAGCCGACCGCTGAGCGCCTACAGCCCCGCGACCGGCCGGCGCAGCGGCGGATCGAGACGCACCGCGTCGCCCGTTCGGTACATCTGGACCGGTCCGCCGCCGGCGCCGTCCGGCGAAGACCTGTGGCCCGCCGGAACCACGAAACCCGGGGTCGCGAGTACCGCACTGCGAAAGGCCGCAGGGTCGAGCGGTCGCCCCCATGCGGCCTCGTACACCTGACGCAGCTCGGCGAGCGTGAACTCCTCGCTCACGAACGCGGTCGCGAGCGGCGTGGTCTCGAGCTTCGACCGTGCCCGCTCCACTGCATCGCCGAGGATCCGCTCATGATCGAAGGCCAGGCGGTGGGAGCCGAGCGCGTGCGCTCCGACGATCTCGTCGACGGGAACGAGCGCTGCACCGTGCGCGTCGCTGCCCGCCGCGATCGCCGGCATTCTGGGCAGCACCGCAAGATACGCAACGGTGACGACACGCAGTCGAGGATCGCGTCCGGGATCGCCGTAGGCCCGGACCTGCTCTAGGTGTCCCGCCGCGGTGACGGCCGTTTCCTCGTAGAGCTCGCGCGCCGCTGCGTCGTCGAGCGTCTCGTCGGGACGGACGAAGCCGCCGGGCAACGCCCACGCGCCCGCGTAGGGGTCGGCCTCACGCTGGATCAACAGCACCTGCAGCAGGCGGTCGGCGATCGTGAAGACCGCCATGTCGACCGTGACGCCTACGGGCGGGAAGGCACCAGGGTCATAACGCGCCCCCGCCGGGCGCCCGTGGCTCACGCCGTCATGACGCGCGTCCCGGCCGAAATGTTCCGAGAATCTCGATCCGGCCGGGATGGGCCGCGACGCGAAATCGTCCGACCTGCCCGTGTGAGCCGCAGGACCCGAATGGGTAGCGCGACGGGCATGGCAAAGCTGACAGAGAAACTCACCAGGCTGCTCCGCAAGCCGATCTTCGGACATCTCGCGACGGTGAATCGCGACGGCACGCCGCAGTCGACGCCGGTGTGGGTCGACACCGACGGCGAGGCGGTCATGGTCAACACGGCGAGAGGCCGCAAGAAGACCCGCAACATCGAAGAGAACCCGGTGGTGGCGATCTCGCTCGTCGACCCCGATAACCCGTACGAGATGGTGCAGATCATCGGCCGCGCCGAGCTGGTCGACGAAGGTGCCGACGAGCACGTCGACTCGCTGGCCCAGAAGTACCTGGGCCAGGACACCTATCCGTTCCGCCAGCCCGGCGAGGAGCGCGTGATCGTGCGCGTCGTGCCGGAGCGCATCGCGAGCTGACCCGCTACTTCTCGCCCTGCTGCGCGGCGAAGATCGGACGATACGGGCCCGTCGGCGGCATGAGGCACGGTCGCGGATCGTGCCTCGCCCAACGAGCGGGCTTGCCGCGGATGAGCTCCTCGCCGTGCGGTGAGAGCTTCACGAGGTCGGTGTACGAGAACGCGTCGGCCGCGACGTAGGTCTGCAGCAGCAACGGCCGCGGCTTGTCGGACGTGTTGCGCGCGGAGCCGTGCACCGTCCGGCAGTTGTGCACCGTGATCGTGCCGGCCGGACCCGTCGGGAACTCCGCCCGGTGCACGTGCGCGCGTTCGAGGTCGGCCTCAGCGAGCGCGCCGACCCACGTGTCGCCGTCGTACAGGTCGAACAGCGGACCGTCGTGGCTGCCGGACACGAACCCGACTTCACCCATTCCCGGCTCGACGTCTTCGAGGAACACCCCGATCGTCAACAGGTCGTAGTTGGTGTGTGGCCAGAACTGGATGTCTTGATGCCACTTCACCTCTTCACCACCGCGCGGAGCCTTGAAGTTCAACTTGGAGTGGTGGAACTTCACGTCGGGACCGAGCAGGTCGACCGCGACGTCGGTGATCACCGAGCGTGACGCGAACTCCCAGTAGACGTCGTGCAGATCGGTGGGTGAGCTCAGCCGGCGCAGGCGCGGCTCGTCGGCGGAGTGACCCACGTCGAGGTCGAACAGCACATCCGACTTCGTCAGCTTCCGGCTCGCGTCGACGAACTCCGCGGTGACCTCACGCAGGCGGCGAAGCCATTCATCGCCGACGAGCGCCGGTATCGACAGCCATCCGTTCCGCCGGTACTGCTCTCTCTGGGACTCGTCGAGCACCAGCAGATCGTGGTCGACCATCACGATCGCGAGCCTACGGCAGCCACGACTCGCGACGCACCGGTCCGCTGCCGGCGTTCGGTCGCTCATCGTTCACGAGTGCATCGCCTTGAACCGCTCGCGCGTCTGCGGGTCGTCGAACCAGACGAGCACCCACGCGTGCGACTCGCCCGCACGGCGGAGCGCCTCGTACCGGTGGTTGCCGTCTTGCAGCAGCAGCTGACCGTCGCAGTACTGCGCGAGCAGGGGTGGCGGTTCCCATCCCTCCTCGACGCTCGACTGGATGCTGTCGACGTCGCCTTCCCATTCTTCCGGCTCGACGGTGCAGAGCACGTCGTCTTCGGGCCCCGCGAGGCGGACGAGATCGTCGACGGGCACCGACAACGGCCCCAGCCACCAGTGCGGCTGCTGCGCGAGCGCGGCGGCGAGCGTCGCGTTGTCGCTGCCGCGACTGGCGAGGAAGTCGCCGACCCATCGGGCGAGACGTTCGTCGCTCGTCGCAGCCTCGAACGCCGACGCGAGGCTGAACCGGCCGCTCACGTCGCGCTGATCCGTTCCGCCAGCTCGCTCAACGAGCCCACACGGTCGTATTGCGCGTCGTGGTGGAGGCCGAGCGGATCCATCAGCACCGGACGCAATCCGGCGCGCCACGAGCCCACGACGTCGATGCCGGGCATGTCGCCGACGTACCACGCGTCCTCGGCATCGATGCCCATCGCGTCGAGCGCGAGACGGAAGATCCGCGGATCTGGCTTCATCACCCCGACGACGCCCGAGTCGATCACGCACTCGACCTCGACACCGAGGCCCGGACCCACTTGCACGATCTCGAGCTCGCGCAGGCGCTCACCGATCACGCCGTCGGCGTTGGAGATCAGACCGAGCCGCACACCCGTGCCGGCGAGGTCGCGGATTCCCCGCCGGCACCCCGGTGCGACGCGCAACCACAACGCCGCGTCGGCGAACTCGCTGTCGAGATGCTTGTGCAGCTCTTCGCGCGCGTCGTCGGGTACGCGGCACGCCTCGATGTAGGCATCGAGATACCGACGCCAACACGCCGCCCAGTCGGCCTGGGCGTCGAGGTCGGTGCTGAACGCGGCGGCCGCGGTGTAGTGGGCGTGGTCGAGATCGGCCTCGGCCTCGACCTCCGCACGCGCGAACGCGCCGCGGATCCGCTCGTGTTCGGGCAGCAGGAAGACCCCGCCGACGTCGAGGAGCACAGCTTTCGGTGGCGTCACGGCGTCGACCATACCCACCTGGCCCCGCAGCGGATTCCCGGCACGGTCGGAGCCCGAGATCAGCGCGGGAAAGTGGCATGACGGCGGCGACGCCGCTCAGGCGCCCTGTGTCGCGTCGGCCTGCCGCCCGGTGCGACGTCGGGCGGCGCGCATGGCGAAGTCGACGACCCCCTCGCGGGCCGCGCCGTTGCCCGGCGCGGCCTTCGCCGGATCGCCCGGCATCCACGACGCCGGGTGCAGCTGCATCGCGAGACTGATGACCGACGTCTGCGCGACCCGCAGCCGCTCGGCCTGCGCGCGCAGGATCACGTAGGCCACCGACGGCACGGCCGACAACAGCGCACGGAACTCGACGCGCGTGAACACGAGCAGTCGCATCGCGGTGACCGCGGTCGCGGTCGACGCGCGTGGCCCCCAATCGAGCAGTTCCAGCTCGCCGAAGAACTGGCCCGGTCCCACGCTTCGCGGCGTCATGCCGTGGCCCGTGACCGACGCTTCGCCCGTCAGCACGACGTAGAACTCCGTGGCGGCGTCGCCCTCGCGCAGCAGCACGCGGCCCGCCTCGACGTCGACGACCGTGCCGAGGGAACGGACCGCGGTGAGCTCGCGCCGGTTGCACGAGGCGAAGAGGCGGTTGCCCGCGATCAGGTCGACGCGGCCGGATGCGTTGCGCTTACCGAACTGCATCGCTCCTCCTTGAATCCCTGCCGGCCTCGCCGGACGGGAACGAGCTGCGCTCAGGGCGAGGACGTACGCGACCCATGACTCCCGGTGGCCTCTCGAGGTTCCGAACGAGACGGACGGCACACATCGCCCCAGCCAAGCTGAGAGTTCCCGAAAATCGCTTGCAAGTTGTAGTCGGCTTGACTCATAATACTTTGAGTCGATCCGACTGTTACATGGATCGAAGCAGGGAAGCAGGAAAGCAGGGCAGTAGGGCGCCAGGGCATAGGGCGGTGGGCGCGATGGACAGGCTCGACGACCTCAACCTCCAAGTGTTTCCGGGCAGCGGTGTGGTCGCCCGCACGCCAGGCGCGTGCCTGGTGGCGATCAGCCGCAACCCACGGCAGGCGGCCACCGCGCAATACCTCGTCGAGGTCACGCGCTCGGCGATCTCCGGGGACGAGCGTCGCCTCATGCGCCGGATCGCGGGTTCCATCGCCGTGGCGCGCCCCGGCGACGTACCCAGCTTCTGCGCAGTCGCCGAGATCGACGGTGAGCTCGTCGTGATCCTGCATGGCTCGCTCCAAGTGACCGTGCGGCGCCAATCGGGCGTCGAGTGCTACTCGGGTGCGGGCGGGGTCACGTGGGTGGAGCGCACGATCCCACTGCCGGTCTGTGAGCTCGAGGTCACGCCGGAGCTCGCGTTCGCGCCGCCGCCGCAGGATCATCTCGACCTGCGCGCCGGTGTCGTGCGCGGCGACGGCTTCCGTCTCGCCGGCGCAGCGAGCGCGGGCACCGCCGACCTCGCGAGCGTCTCGGCCATCGAGCGGCGGCGTGAGCGATCCGACGAGCAGAGCTCGACGTCGGGCTACCTCGTGCTCGACGACGGAGCGATGTTCGGCCTCGACCGTGCGTACGTCATCGGCGACGATCCGCAGCAGCGGGTCGATCCGGGGGGACACCCGGCCATACTCAGCCTGCGTGACCCCGAGCAGAGGATCTCTCCGCGGCACGCGCTCGTGGCTCTCGACGACCGGTATGTCCGGATCACCGACTGCCACTCGCTGGACGGCACGTACGTGTGCCAACCGGGTGAGCTGCGATGGACGCGGCTCGTTCCCGGCAAGCCGACGAAGGTTCCACCGGGCACGCAGATCCGGATCGGCGAGCGCACACTGCTCTTCGACTCGCAGCGGGGTGTCGACGCTCGCGAGCGCGGTCGGGAGCGGGTTCCGGCCTGACCGGGGTCTTCTGGGACCCCGGTCGGAGGCCGGGCCGACCGGGACGGACCGGGCCGGACGGGGCCGCGCACGGTCCGGCTAGGTCGATGGACCCAATTGCCCCAAACAGACTCAGCCGCGGGCGGTGCCTGCCGACTGAGACGGCATGGAGAGCCCGCGCATGGAAGTCATCCGGCTCGAGCCGGGGCAACGGTTCCGCTTCCTCGACCGCGTCCTCACCGTGCGGGACGTGATCGTGGGTGGACGGACACCGATGCTGGTGCAGGTGGCGACGGTCGAAGGGCCGATGCCGAGCTACAGCATCCTCGACGACGTCGAGGTGGCGTCCGGCTAGCGAGGGTGGCCCCGGCCGCCGGGCGGGTGGTCTCGACGATCTGTCCATCCGTGCACGCTCTGTCCGGGTACGACATCCTGTGGGCCTTGGTCGGCGGATCAAGGGGGGAACCATGGGGTGGCTGTGCCGTTGGTTCGGTCACAAACCTGCGGCGTTCGACTTCGCCACGGGCACCGAGGAATGCAGGCGGTGCGGAACCGTCATCGACGCGTCATTGCGGCAGGCACCACGCGGCAACACCGCGCGGTAACACGAGACGTCGAGCCGCCGCGGTGAGGTGACCGAGCCGCACTCCTGCGTCGAGTTCGGAGGGCCTGCGGTCAGCCGTCAGGCCAGGTGACGGAGACGCTCGACACGCTCGTCGCCGGGGCCGAGATACCGCGTGAGCGTGCCGATGACGCGGTCGATGTCGAGCGTCCCCACCGCGGCCATCTCCTCGAGATCGGCCCAGTCACGTGTGCGGTTGAAGAACGCCTTGAACACCGCGAGGTCGGAGCACGACAGGAACGGGATGTCGTGGCCGGCGAAAGGTTCGACCCGGCACCGGGCGGCGGCCTGCTCGTGGAACTCCGTGGTGTTGACGAACAGGTCGACGGGCGTCTCGTCCCACCACAGCCGCCGTTGCCCGTCGCGCTCGAGGACCGCGAGGTCGGTTGCCGACGACTTCACCCCTCGGGGGAGTGCGGCGACGACCTCGGGTGCGCGCGACGTGTCGACGAAGACGTTGAGGTCGATGTCGATCGTGCCGCGGGCGCGTTCGGTGCACCACGCGAGCGCGAGCGCCCCGCCGAACGCGTGCGGTATGCCGGCGGCGGCGAGTGCGCGGTGGATCGAGACGATCTTGCGCGGCAGCGACGTCACCGTGCCCCGAACTTCGGATATTCGAGCGTGCGCGCATGACGCGCCGGGAACTGCTCGGCGAGCACCAACGCCTGTTCGAGCTCGCGCCCGCGGGCGGCAGGGTCGGCGCCGCCCATCCTTCGGGTGAGGTCGACGTCGATCTCGTACCCGGCCGCGCGGACGACCCGGTCGAGGGTGTCGACGGTGGGCACCTTCCGGCCCGCTTCATACGCGGCCAGCGTGGAATGCGACGTGCCCGCCCGGACCGCCAGCACGCGCAATGACAGGCCGGCCCGGGTGCGGGCGCTCCGGAGAGTCGTGGCGGCGTCCATGCCACAATGGTATCCGATCGGATACCGGTATGGGTACTCGCCCGGGCCGGGAATCGGAGCAGCGCCCCGGCATCGAACCAGCGGCCCGGCACGGCGTGGCTCGTACGATCGGCCGATGCCCGACCCAGCCCACCTCCGTGACGTGCGGCTCCGGGTCCGGCCAGCCGGTGCCGCGCCCGTCGAGGTGCGCCTTCCGGAGAGCGGTCGCTGCGATGCCGGGCCCGTGCAGGTGGAGGTGGAGGTGCAGGGGGAGCTCGAGCAGGGCGACGAGCGCGTGCGATGGTCGGTGGAGGCGGCCGGATGCTCACCCGTCGCACTCGACGCCGTGGGCCTCGTTTGGGATGCCGGACCTGCCGGTTCCACACCGCGTCTGTTCGCTCAGGGGTACCAGTCGTGGTCCGCGACCCGCACGTTGCGTCTCGGTGTCGACCGCGACCCGTCGTGCGATCCCCGCGGCCTGGCACTCGTACGGGCCGCGTTCCATGCCGATCCCGGCGTGGTCGCCGACGGCGAGCTACGCGCGGAACAGGTCACGGTGCTCGCCACCGCCGCGCGCGCGTTGCAGTGCGTCGGCTTCGTGGGCGGCGACCGTCATGCCGGAACCGTCCGGGCCCGCGTCGTCGACGATTCCGTGGAGGTCTGCGCCGAGGCCTGGCTCGGAGGCGCACATCTCACACCGGGCGCGCGGCACGACCTGCACGACATCGAGATCGACGAAGGCGACGACCCGTCGGCGCTGCTGGAGGCGTGGGCCGCGCGAGAGGGTCGACGCGCGGCGGCGCGCACCGCTGCACGGTTCGTCGCCGGCTGGTGCTCCTGGTACCACTACTTCCACGAGATCACCGAACGTCAGCTGCTCGACAACCTCGCGCGTGCGGGCGAGTGGCCGTTCGACGTGTTCCAGCTCGACGACGGATATCAGCGCGCGATCGGCGACTGGCTCCTCACCAACGAGCGGTTCCCTTCGGGTGTCGACGGTGTTGCGAGTTCGATCGCGTCCGCGGGGTACACACCGGGCATCTGGATCGCGCCGTTTCTCGCCGCGCCCGAGAGCGAGCTCGTGCGCAGTCATGCGGAGTGGCTGACGGCGGCTCCGCACGGCGACGGGTTCGCGATCGGCATGTACAACGAGATCTGGGGCGGCGCGATGGCCGAGCTCGATACGACACGGCGCGAGGTGCTCGAGCACCTCGAGGCGACCGCGGCCGCGCTCGTCGCCATGGGCTACCGCTACTTGAAGCTCGACTTCACCTTCTCCGCCGCAATGCCCGGTCGATACGCCGACGCGACGATGACGCCCGCGGCGCGAGTGCGCGCCGGTTTCGACGCGATCCGCCGCGGTGCGGGCGACGACGTGTTCATCCTGGCTTGCGGCGCACCGATCGGTGCGGTCGTCGGCGCGGTCGACGGCATGCGCATCGGCGCCGACGTGGCCCCGTGGTGGGACCGGCCGCCCGGCAGCGACGCGCAACCCGGCTACGAGGACACGGCACCGGCCACCCGCAACGCGTTCGTGAACACCTGCACCCGCAGCTTCATGCACCGCCGGCTGTGGGCCAACGATCCCGACTGCATCATGCTGCGCACCGTCGACACGCAACTCTCGGTCGCACAAGCCGAGTCGTGGGCGCGCACCGTCGGCGCGTCGGGCGGGCTCGTGCTCGTCTCCGACGATCTCGCGTTGCTCGATACGCGCGCCCGCCACCTGCTCGAGGAAGTGATCGCGCACGGCCGCGCCGCGGACCGTGCAGCATCGAGCGGCCGACCGCCACGCTGCACCGGACTGCTCGACCCCGACGGTCCGACGGGACTGCGCAGCGCCGACTGACCGCTACGGCACCACCGGCGAGTAGTAGTTCTCGGCTCCGAATTTCTTGACGTCCGCGATCCAGCAGCTGTCGTACGCGTCGGACGGACCCTGGCGAACCGGGTCTTCGAAGTTCCACGCCTGGCGCTTGTACGTCCAGTTCTCCGGCTGCAACCGGTGGGCTTCGCGCCAGTGCACGATCGCGCGGGCGTGATCGCCGGCGCGGTGGAAGTGCTGTCCGAGCTCGAAGTGCGCGGCGGCGCGGGCCGTGTCGGCCGACCGCGGTTGCGAACGGCGGATGACCTCGTCGGGATCGAGCGCGAACCGGCTCGCCGCGCCATGCGCGACCCAGTCGCGCAGCATCGCGACGTAGCCCTCGGGATCGGCGCGGAACTTCTTCACCTCGGTCAACATGTCGACGACATCGGGTGGCAGCCCGTCGAGGGTCATCTCGCGGAACTTCGCCGTCACGGGGTTGCGTCCGGGGAACGCGGGTTCGGCCGGGCGGACGATCATCCCGTCTTCGTCGATCCACACGCCGTTCGGGACGTTGACGACCCCGAAGGCCGCGTCGACGGCGTGCGCCCGGTCGAGCAACGACGGATGATCGGGCGACGCCTTGTCGACGAACGGGCGCGCGGCATCCGCGCCTGCCGTGTCGAGCGCGACCGTGACGATCTCGAGCCCGTGTGGGTGGAGCTCTTCGCGCAATGCCTGCCACCCGGGCAGGTCCTCACGGCAACCTCACCACGACGCCCACGCGACGAGCAGCACCTTCTGACCGCGCAGGGTCGAGAGGCGGAATGGGTTGCCGTCGAAGTCGGGGAGCTCGAGGTCGGGCGCGACGGCCGTCGTGAGCGCGCGGCCGGTGACCGCGGTCTCGGGTCCGACCGCGATGAGACCGTTCTCGTCGTCGACGATCGGCATCCCGAGCCGTTCGGCGACCACACGAACGTCGACACGCGGGTCGTCGCGCCCGCCGTGGTCGAGGTAGGCCTCGGAAGGGAGCGGGACGCACACCGACTCCTTGCACGCGCCCTGCGGCTTCACCGACCACCCCGTACCGCGTTCCAGCTCCGCAACCGATACGTCGAGTCGATCGACGATCATCGTGGTCGTCTCCTCTGCGGTAGCTGCCAAATTGTGGCGGGCCGCCGCCGCGCTCGGCGCAGCGTACGCCGACACGCAACAATGCTGCGGTGCGGCGCCCACTTCCTCCCATCGCTTGCTTCGTCGCGGCGTGTCTCGGGCTCGCCGCGTGCGCGGGGTCGGGATCACGCCACGCCAAGGGCCCGGCCCACACGCCGACGACACGGTCGGGCGCTGCACCCGACCCGACCACCACGACGGCCGCCCCCACGACGACCACCACGTTGCCGCCCGGTCCACTCGCGCCGGTCGTGAGTCAGGTGAAGACGACGGCACCGGTGGTGTTCATCACCATCGACGACGGCTACACCCGGGATCCGCGCGTGATCGATCTCGTGAAGTACCTGCACGTGCCGATCACGGCGTTCGTCATCCGTACGCCCGCGTTCGCGGGCCGGGCGTACTGGCAGGCGCTCGAGGCAGCCGGTGCGAGCATCGAGGATCACACGATCACGCATCCGAACCTCCGCCATCTCACGCTCGCCGACCAACAGCACGAGGTCTGCGGTCTGCTCGACGACTACACGAAGCTGTTCGGGAAGCGCCCGATGCTCTTCCGGCCGCCGTACGGCGATTACAACGGCGCGACGCGCTGGGCGACCGCGTCGTGCGGCTTGCGCGCCGTCGTGCTGTGGAAGGCCACGATGCAGGACGGCAAGCTCGCGATCCAGGGCGGCCACTTCCGGCCGGGCGACATCATCTTGTTGCACTGGCGTCCGACGCTCTACGACGACCTCGTGCACCTCATCGCGTTGCTGCAGGCGCAGCACTTCACGATCGGACGGCTCGAGACGTCACTCACGCCCGCCGATCTCACGTCGGCGCCGGCGGGCAGCGAGTCCTCCGTCGCCGGGGACTGACGCGCCAGTCGCGAGGTTGTGTGGTTTCACGGCGCTATGCGCCGTGAAACCACACAACCTGAGGGGTCTCGGGTGCGCGAACCCCAGAGCAGGAGGAGTCCGAGCACGATCGCGAGCGATCCGGTGGTTGCGAGAGCACCCACGTTGCGTCCCGTCGCCGCGAGCTTGCGCGGGGACGACCGCGTCGTCGGCGGTTGCGTGGTCGTCGTGGGCCCCGGCCCTGCAACGGACCCCGGAACGAGCGGCGGCGTGACCGCCTCGAACGCACGCGCAACCACCTGATAACCCGTCGCGTTCGCGTGGATGTCGAAGCTTCCCGAGAATCCGGTCGCGGTACACGTCATCGTCAACCAGTCACACGCGTTCGCGACGCTCACCGGCACGGTCCCGTAGGGACGCGTGACCATGTTCGTGAAGTCCTGGGTGGCGAACGCGCCCTCCACGTCGGCGACCGGCGTTCCCGATGCGCCGTACGCCTGGCCGAGCAGCCCGCTGAACGCATGGTCGAGCTGCGCGGTCTGCGTCGCGACACTCCGCGTCGACGGCTGGAGCCACAGCACGAGGAACGGGTCGAAATAGTTCATGCCGATCATCGGGGTGGACGGGCCCGCGGCGGCACGCAACCGCGACATGATCGTCTTGATGTTGCTCACCACGGTGCCGGCTACGCGTCCGAAGCAGGCCACGTCGATCGAACCGGTGGAGGCACAACTGACGACGTCGTTGCCACCGATGTCGATGGTCAGCGCCGAGACCTGGCCGGGGTGTGCGCGGAGGAAAGCTTCGGCCGCCGAGAGCTGCGACTGACCGGACTTGCACGATCCGCTGATCATCGAATCGGTGGTCTCGCCCGGGCAGCTGAGATTCATCAGCTGGAGCCCCGGCACCGAGCGTCCGTACGCAGTGGCGAGGTCGTCGACGTAGCCGGCACCGGAGGGCGCGCCCACGCCGGTGGCGAGTGAGTCGCCCAACGCGAGGTAGTACGACGGCGTCGCGGCGCCCGCGGGGGTTGCGGGGAAGTGCGCGAATGCAAGCAGCACGAGCGCGCCCGCAGCGGTCGACGCAGCGAGGAAACGCGTCAAGGGTCCCCGCGGACTCACCGCGGCACCCTTCGTCCGGCCGCGCCGAACGGATTCGGCCATCCGGTTCCTTCGAGGCGGGCGGCCTGGCGGGCGATGACGGCCGGCAGGTCGCCCGGCTGCCATCCCGGGACGAGGCTGTCACCCGACAGGTCGTAGACCGGCCGCGCCAGCTCGTGGAGCAGCTGCAGGCTGAAGGCGATCCGGCCGGTCACGATCGACGGATCGGCCGTGCACAGCGCGAGCGCAGCTTCGGCCATGGTCTCGAGGGGCTCGAAGTACTCCGGCGCGACCCAGCCACTTTGCACGAGTGCGGGGGTCGCGATCGCGGCTTGGGGCGTCAGCGCGTTGACAGCGATGCCCTCACCATAGGTCTCGCTGGCGACCGCCACGGTCAAGCGGTTCAGCGCCGCCTTCGACGCTCCGTACGCGGAGCCGCCCGTCGACGGAGCATTCGTCGGGAACGGAGGACCCGGAGGCAGCTCGGCCGCGAAACTCGTGAGGTTCACGATCCATCCCCGATTGCGCGAGCGCATGCCCGGAACCGCCGCGGCCATCAGCTCCCAGGGAGCCCACACGTTCAACTGTTGGATCGCCTCGAGCGCCTCCGCTGTCCACGACTCGAACGGCCGGTATCCGTTGGAAGCGGCGCTGTTGACGAGGATGTCGACGGGTCCGAGCGCCGCTTCGGTTCGAGCGATCAGCGTGCGCCGTCCACCGTCGGGGTCGGAGAGGTCACACGGCAGCACGAGTACGGTGCCGCCGGCCGCGTCGATCCGCGCGGCAGCCGCGTGCAACCCGTCGACGTTGCGCGACGTGATCGCGACCTTGGCGCCCTCGGCCCCGAGCCGGATGGCGATCGCGGTGCCGGTGCCGCCCCGGCTCGCACCGGTGACGAGCGCGACGCGTCCCTCGCATGATCTCGGCATTGCCCGTCCTCCTCGGCGCGCGAGCCTCGCGCAGACCGAGGAGTCGTCGATCAGTAGCCGTATCCGCCGCTCGAGCTCGACGAGGTCGTCGCGCCACCCGCGCCACTGCTCGTCGCACCCCCGATCTTCACGACGTGCCACACGCCGCCGAAGCTCGAGATGCCGTCACCGTTGGTTGAGCCCGCGGTCGTGTCACCGGCGAAGCGGTACAGCGGAAGCCCGCCTTGCGTGACCTGCGGGCCACCCGGGCCGGCTGTCGTGCCGAGACCGCCCACGCCCGTCCCCGTCGCGGTGCTGACACCCGCGGGCAGCAGGAGCGGCGGCCAGACGCTCGTGCATGCGCTGCTGGTGCAGGGCACGCTCTGGCCGTTGTTGGTGAGCGTGTAGAGCGTGGCACCGTTGGCGTCGACGACGATCGTTCCGAACTTCGCGTTCGACGCCGTCTTCACCACGGGGGACGTACCGGCCGCGGTCGTCTCCGATGTCGCCGACGAGCCCGACCCCGACGTGGAGGGGGTGCTGCTCGACGATTTCGAACCGCTGGACGACCCGCACGCGGCCAGCAAGACGATGAACACGGCTGCGCCGGCCACCGTTCGAGTTCTCATGACGCCTCCTCGAGTCCGAGCCGTTCGCCGGACGTCATTCCGTAGGTACGGACGCGACGCTCCCGGGATTGGATCGGGGTGACGGTCCGCACGGCGGAAGGGGCGCTGTCCGTCGAGATGTCACCCAAGTCTCCCAAGTCGCGGGCCGGCGAGCGAGGAGAAACCGTGGAGACGAAGGAGGCGGTGGAGCTCGAGAGGCGCCGCGCCACCTCTTCCGGCGAGGTGGCGCGCCGCCTCTTCCGTCAGCAGCTCAGCGTGCCGCTGTCTGCTCGTACGATCGGGTTCACGGGCGGCATGCCGCCGAAGTCGGTCGAGCTCACCGAGCCGAACCGTTCCGTGCCCCACATCTTTCCGCCCGCGCACACGACTCCGATACCGACGTGCGTGAGATTGGGCGCGAGAAGGTTGTGACGGTGGGGATCGGACTGCATCCACATGCGATGCATGTCACCCGACGTCATCCCGGGTGACGTCTCCCACGCGATGTTCTCGCCGACGGCGACGAACGGATGGATCCACGCGAGCAGGTCGCTGTGGTGCATGTTGTTCTGCGCGGCCATGGTCTGCGACCACGAATATGCGCCGCTGCTGAGCCCCGGGTCGAGAGCCAGCGAAGCGAGACCACGAGCGCTGCGCTCCGCGTTCACGCGGTCGAGGATGTCGAGTGCCAGTTGTTGCTCTCTCGGGTTCCCCGCAACGCCCGGAGCGGGTGCGCTGCGGACACCAACTGCGCGCGCACACGAGCTCGCGAACACTGCACACACGAATGCGATGACGATGACTCCGGCACGGCTGCGTGCGGACAGTCGCGAGCGGGACGGGGACGAGAGGCTCGGCACGATGGACACACTCCCTCGGTCGGCGAAGCCGTTTGCTTAACGAATGAACGGGAGCCCGTTCCAATCCACGCGATGAGGACTTCTGAGGGATGCGCGCCTTCAGCAGGTCAGGCGCTAGGCAAACGATTCCCGGCGTCCGGATGAATTCGCTCTCACGATGTGGGACCGTAGGAGGACCTGCACAGGAGGCCGTCGGGTGGGATTTCGCCTGCGAAAGTCGATCAGGCTCGTACCGGGCGTGCGTATGACGTTCTCGAAGACGGGAATCGGATATTCCGTCGGGGTGAAGGGATATCGCGTCACGCACCGCGCCGACGGCAGAACGCAGCGCACATATTCGGTCCCGGGTACCGGAATGTCGTACGTGTCGACGCGTGGAAGTGCGTCACACGGCGCGTCACACGACGCGTCGAAGCGCGCTGCACCGCGACGCTCACCGCTTCCGGCTCCTCCCGCTCCGCGTCCTGCGAAGCCAGGACTCTTCGCGCCGCGCGCGGAGAAGGACCTGTATCGAGCTGTGCAGACGCGCGACGTCGCGGCGATGGAACGCATCACGCAAACACATCCTGAGCTCGCGCTCGCTGCCGCGACGATCAGCGGCATCCTGAAGCTGTCGACGGGCGACCGCCCGCGCGCGAAGACGTTGCTCGCGTGGGTGTTCGCAACCGGAAGAGATCCGGCCGCGGATCCGTTCATCACGAAATACGTGGTGTTCCAGTTCCGGCTCGAGGTCGTCGTCGGAGCGATCGCCGATCTCGGTCTCGACCGTGCCTCGATCGGGCTCGCGCTCGCCGAGCTGCACCAGTCGGACGGTGAGCTCGACGAGGCCATCGACATCGTCGAGCATCTCGAGCCGACCACCTTCACCGCGTTGTCGCTCGCCGAGCTCTACGCGCAGGCGGAGCGCTACGACGAGATCGTGGACATCACGTCGGACGTGCAGAACCATGACGACGCGACCGCGCTGCTGTGCGTGTTCCGCGGGATCGCGTTGCGCGAGAAGGGCTTGACCGACGCGGCGCGAGAAGCGTTCGCCGAGGCCCTCGCGTCACGCAAACGCGCGCCTGTGATCCGGCATCGCGCGCTGTTGGAGCGGGCCCGAACGTACGAAGCGGAGGGCAAGCGCGCGCTCGCGCGCAAGGACCTCGAGCGGATACTCGCCGAGGACTCGCACTACGAGGGACTCGCCGAGGAGCTGCAGGCGCTCGGTGGGTGAGCCGTGCGCCCCGCCCCCCGGCGGGGCCTCACGCCGAGCGCTTGCGGCTCCGGCCCTTGCCGACCAGGACACTGCCGACGGCGACGGCTGCGAGCCCGACGCCGGCCATGCCCAGCGCGTCACCACCGGTGAACGGCAGCGACGTGCCCGGGTCGTGCACCGCGGCCGCGGGCGCGGTCGCCGTCTCTCCCGCCACGACCGCCGTCGTCGGCGTGCTCCCGCCGTTGGGGTACGCGGCCGCTCCGGCCGGTGCCGCGACCAGTGCCGCGGCTGCGAACGACAGCCCCGCGACCAGCGAAGCCACCCGTGCTCTCGACATCGTTTGCCCTCCTGTGCTCCCGGACGCCACTTCCGGTCGCGGAGTTGCGCCCGGTGTGCACTGATTCGTAACTTTACGACGTTTGCCAGGATTGGGCGGCCGAGCGCGCGAAATCATCCCCGCGGACGATTCCCGGCCGCGACCCGCGCGGGGCTCAAGCCCCAGTCGACATCCGTCCGATACGACACTTGACGCCCGCACCCCGACCCGCTCGGCCCGGCCCGCCCGGCCCGCGCGGCGGCGCACCGGCGAAGCTCTGGACAGGGGGCTTCACGGTCCGCCGGCGGGTGGGCGCCGTCCTGGCACAGTCCTTCGACGCTGCCGTCTCGAGGACGCGCCGAACGGTGTCCGCCTCCTCGGAACGCGACGTCACGGACGCTACGGTCGCGGGTGCCTGACCCGGTACAGCGAGCGGAGACATTCCGATGACTGCACAAGAGCGGGGGCTGTGCCGTGTCGTCACCGTGTCGGCGAGCTACGGCGCCGGCGGCAGCATCGTCGCCCCCCGGCTGGCGAAGTGTCTCGGTCTGCCGTTCGCGGATCGTCTCATTCCCGCGTCCGATCGTGAGCGGGGCGACGCTTCGGGCGAGCAGCTCGCGCCCGACGAGCGCCAGCAGGTGGCGCGCGGCTCGTTCCTCGTTCGGCTCGCAAGCCTCGGCAGCGGGTTCGGTCTGCCGGTGCCGGAGGCAGACGACTTCGGGGACCAGGTTCGCAACCTCGTGGAGGAGTCGATCCAGCGGATCGCGCGCAGCGACGGCGGCGTGATCCTCGGGCGCGCCGCCGCGATCGTGCTGGGCCGGCAACGTGGCGCGTTCCACGTTCGTCTCGACGGCCCGGTCGAACGCAGGCTCGAACAGGCCGTCAAGATCGAAGGCACCGACATGAGCACCGCCCAGGCTCGGCAGGCCGACACCGACCGGGCGCGGACGCGATACGTCAGCCGGCTCTACGGGAAGGACCCGGCCGACGCGACGCTGTACCACCTCGTCCTCGACTCGACGGCGATCCCGCTCGAGTCGTGTGTCGAGGTGATCGCGACCGCGGCGCAGCGATACTGGAACGCGTGACCCCGCCGCGCGTGCGCGACGCGACCCTCAGCCGGCGTCCGACTTGTCCCACTGCTCGAGCAGTGTCGAGAGCACTTCGTCGGCCGCGCCGAGGCCTCCGAGATGGCTCTCGCCCGGACGCACGAACAGCTCGGCGTCGGGGAGCAACGACACCATGTGCCGCCCGTGCTCGAGCGGGACGAGGTTGTCGGCATCGCCGTGCCACCAGCGCACGGGAACGCTGACGTCGCGAACCGAGAATCCCCAGGGCCGGGATATGAGCACGAAGTCGTAGAAGAGCGCGGCCAGACCCGTGCGACTTCCGCGTAGCAGGTCGTCGAGGAACATTGCCTTGATCTCCGGCCGCTCGAACACCCTGCGGTCCCCTTCGGGCGACAGCCGCGCGTAGAGGTCGAAGACGGGGGAGGCGAGGGGTCGCAGTGACCACAGCCCGGCCGTCAGCATGATCGACAGCGGCACGCGAAGTCGCGCGACGAGCGGAGCGAGTCCCGACATCTGGTTGATGACGCCGCCTTCGACGCGGTCCTCTCCTTGGGCGGGTGCCATCCCACCGAGGATCCCGGCGACGGCGACGCGACCCGGGAACAGCGCGCAGCACGCGAGCACGTACGGACCGCCGCCGGAGAGGCCGATCATCGCGAAGCGGTTGAGACCGAGTTGCTCCGTGACTTCACCGATCTCGGACGCGACGTCGAGCAGGCCTTTGTGGAGGTGCGCGCTCGACGCGCCCACGCCCGGACGGTCGATGCCGACGATGCGCAGCCCACGTTCGGCAGCCGCGAGGCGCGCGCCCTGGGGGATCTGGCGGCGTGCGCCCGGTGTGCCGTGCATCCAGACGATCGGCCTGCCGCCGGCCGGACCGAACTCGGCGAACCCGTACCGGTATCCCGACGCGACGGTGACGGTGCCCTCCACCCGTGGCTCGGTGATCTCGACCATCGAGCCGCATCCTGCACCGGGATCGAACGCAGCGCACGAGATTTCAGGTCACGGGATCGGCGCAGCGCTTCGCGAGACAGCGCCGGTTCGGCAGCACGTAACCGGCACGCGTCGAGAACTTCCGCAGCTCGCGATACCGCCCGGGGCAGAAGACCGCGACCTCCAACGCCGTGAGCGCGAAGGCATCGGTGGGACCGAGCCGAGGCGTGAGGTTGGAGAAGTAGGTCGGGTCGCCCTGCAGCTGCGTGCTGAGGTTGGAGTTGTACGAGCACGGATTGCGGTTGTCGAGATTGGCCCGCATGACCGGGCGGGGAGGCGTGGCGAGGTGCAGCGCCGACGCGCGCGTGAAGAAGCGCCGCACGTTGCTCCGGTAGCCGTGGTCGTATGACCGGCACGACGTCAGGAGCAGCGCGGCGAGCAGCAGCATGGCGACGAGAACCACACCGCGAACCCGCACCTGGCGCCCTTTCCTTCCTCCAGCGACGACGGGCATTGTGCCGCCTCGATGGCGGCGTGGCGCCATCACCGCGGACCCCGGAGCAGTTCCACGGGTGGGAACCCTGCGGAGAACCCGCAAAAGAGCTGGCGCGAACCAGATCCATGAACCAGCGGACTGGGCAATCGTTGGCCGAGCGATATAGCCGATATTCCACGAGGTCATGTTCGGGGTTGGACCGGAACGGACTGCCCGGCGATTTTCTTCGTATGGGGCTGGCCCGCTGTGTGCAACCGCCAAGGAGGCGAACGCGCGCCGTTACCCGACGTTCGGTGTTTTGACCTGCGTTTTGACTTAGATTTGACGTGGATCAGGCAACGTCTTGGACAGCAGATGGACAAGCCGGAAAGCGTGTCGCGCTTGAATCGATCTGGGCGGCGGGCAGCGGGCTGGGGGTGGTGTGTTTCGACGCCACCCCCAGCCTTGAACGGCGGGCGTGACTTGCGACCGCTCGGCGCGGGCATTTGCGGGACCAACGAGGCCGACGAACGGGCTCTCCATGAAAAGCAGTGTCGTCGCTGCGTGTGCGCACGACCGCGATCAGGCGTCGCGACGCGGGCTTCGTTGACGGCATGGACCACGGCGGCCACGATCGCAACGAGTCACCCTCAGCACCAGCCTCGGACGTGCACACGGACGAGGACCTGGTGGAGGAGCTCGACCGAATCGCCGTTCCCCTCCTGGCAGGGGGCAGACCCGAGCGCATCGCACCACTGCTCCGAGCGTTGGACATGGCCGACCTCGAGACCCACGCGTGGGCGTCGGTGCTCGTGGCGGCCGCTCTCCAGGCTTCAACCGCCGGCACGGACGCACGGATCGAGGGCCTGCTGATGTCGGCAGAAGACGAGTTCTGGCGCGAGGGAGACGAGCAAGGCCTCGGCTACGTGGCCTTCGTTCGCGGGTCGCGCGCGCTCGGGCGCGGGAATCTCGACGACGCGGCGGAGTGGTGGCAACAAGCCCGGGACTACCTGGGCGAGGACGACGGGCCTCTCAACGAGATCGCGCTGGCGAATCTCGGGCTCGCCAAGTATCAGGGCGGCGATCTTCAGGCGGCGTACGACACCACGGAGCAGGCGCTCGCGCTCGCACGGCGGCGACGCAATCGGCGCGCCGAGGGACTGGCGCTCCTCTATCTCGCGTTCTTCAGCCTGTGGAGCGGTGAGTTCTCCCGTGCCGAGACGTTGCTTGCCACCTCCCGCCGGGTCTACGGGGAGATCCCGGACGCGTTCGACCGCTTCGAGGCGTCACTCGTGGAAGCCGAGCTCGCGGCGCTCCACGCGCTCCGCTGGCATCGAGCGAGCGCCGAAGCAATGTTCGATTCGGCGTTGCAGATGTCGGAGTCGCTCGACACCCGATGGTTCACCGCGATCATCCGCACCCTTCGCGCAGAGCTGTGCGCGCCATGGAACCCGGTGCGCTCGATCACCGACGCCAACATCGCGCTCGACTTCCTCGAAGGTGTGATGCGTGACGACTGGTGGTCGCGTTGGGCAACGCGCGCCCTTGCGCTCGCCGACGTGCACGCCGGGAATCTTGGGGCTGCGAGACAGAGCCTCACCGAGCTGCTGCAGCGGGATCTGAACTCGGTCGAACGGGTCTGGACGATGCTCGCGCTCGCGGAGTGTCTGGTGCGCGCGGGCGACTCACCTGCCGCGATCGAGACGCTGCAGGATGCCCTGCCGCTCTCACACGATGTGGGGGCGACGTACCTGAGGGCCCGGGCGCTGTGCCTGCTCGGTCAGGCCGACCCTGAGAACCGTCAAGCCTGGCGCAGCCAGGCGTCGGAGATCATGGATCGCGACCCGGCGTTCCGTTCCCTGCTGAGCGGCCGCACGCCGTTGAGCATCGAGGCGTTCGGTCGCGGACGGATCCTCCTGGGGGACCGGCCGGTGAAGTTCGCCACGCGGCATGCCGAGTCCGCGGTGTTCATCCTCTCGTTGGCGGGATACGACGGTGTGAACGCCGAGACGCTCGCGGAGCGGCTCTGGCCGAACGTCGCGTCATCCGTATGGCCGGGGCGCGTGCGCACGCTGTTGTGGCAGATCCGCCGCGCGCTCGGGGACGAGTCATGGCGTCTCGAGCGCGACGGCACGATCATCCGGTTCGACGTGGCGGGTGCAACGTTCGACGTGGACGAGG
This sequence comes from uncultured Burkholderiales bacterium, assembly GCA_964548555.1. Classification (GTDB taxonomy): domain Bacteria; phylum Actinomycetota; class Acidimicrobiia; order IMCC26256; family JAMXLJ01; genus JAMXLJ01. The sequence continues at coordinate 5,959 of CAZJSY010000028.1, read as the reverse complement.
CGCGCCACCTTGCTCGGACCGTGCTCCAGGGATTGCACCTGCCGGCCGAAGACCATGCCCGCCTCGTCGCGTCGCTGCGCCAGCCGGTCCTCACGGCATACCAATACGAGGACTGGCAGAGCGAATACGAGAACGAGCTGCGTACGCTCGCCGGCCGGCTTGCCGGTCCTTCCCGCCCCGATCTCTGATCACACACGCCGCGGCAGCACCACGACCGGCCGGTCGAGCGCGACACCACGAAGCACCGCGAGGAGTGCCGCCGTGGTCAACAGGATCGTGCCGACGATCGCGGTCGCCGACGCGGCGAACGCGCCGCCCAACTCGATGGTGTCGAGACGGTTCAGCCGGATCGCGAGAACCGTCGCGGCCAGACCGAGGAACGCGACCACGAGCAGTGCGAGCCCGCCAAGCGCCAGCCACGGGCTGATCGCCGGTCCGGCGGGTTCGGGCGTTTCCTCTCCCTCTCGGCCGACGAGCATCGCTGCGACCGCAGATGCCCAGGCGGCGACGACGAGCGCTGCGCCGATCGGATCACTCGGCCGGTGGTTCGCCGTCGCGACCACCGCTACGCCGATCGCCGAGGCATAGCACGCGGCGAGAACGCCCACGGCCGCGCGCCACCGGCTCGGTGCCACCAACATCGCCGCGATCCCGAGCGACATCGCGACGGTCGTGTGTCCGCTCGGAAAGGTCGGATGGGAGCGCAAGGCGTCGAAGATGCCGAAGTTCGGTCGAGGCAGCACCACCCGCTTCAGGAGCTCGGTCGTCAGGATCGATCCTGCGATGACGATCGCGGCGCCGATCGCCAGTCGGGGCCGCGCGCGCAGGAGCGCCACGAGCACGATCGCCGCGCCCAGGAGCATGAGCGAGGCGACATCGATGGTGGTCAGCAATCTCGCCGCCGCGTGTACGGCGCGTGGACGGAGCTCACGCCGACCCGTCAGAGCCGTGGCGTCGAGTCGTTGGCCCCAAGCGGTCCGGACGGCGAGGGTGTAGACGACCGCGACCGCCGTGGTCGCGAGGCCCGCGAGCGTCAGGAGCGCCCGTCGGGGTTGTGCGCTGACGACCTCGAAGGCATCACCCACGAACAACCGAAACTAGTTGCCGCTCAGGCGATCCGGTCGAGCAGCGCCCGCACCTCGTCGGTTCCCATCGCGCCGTCCAGGCGGCCGACCACCGTGCCGGTTCGGTCGATGCCGAACAACCACGGCTCACCGGGGAGCTTCCACTGGTCGACCGTGGGGACGAGCGCGTCGCTCGTCGAGTCCTTGTAGATCTCGACATGGAGCAGTTGTACGCGGTCCTGGTAGGCGGGGGCGAGGGCGAGCAGTTGGTCGAGGACCGGACCGCAGTACCGCGACTGGCAGCGAGCTGGTGTCGCGAACATCACGGCCACGGGGCGGTGCGTCGCGAGCGCCTGGTCGAGTGACACCGTGTGCAACGGACACGCCGGCACGCGAGTGCACAGCGGATCGACACCCATCGTGGACGTCGTCGTCGGCGAAGGTCCGACCGGAGCCTTGCTCCCCGGTGTGACGACCGCCGGTGTGGGCGAGGCGATCCAGTTCAGGTCGGCGTCGACGCGCCCGGGCACCCTGACGATGCCCCGCCACGTGCCCGGAGCAAGCGCCAACTCGACCACGTAGACGCCGCGTCCTTCCGGCAGCCCTTCTGCGTGAAGCGTGGCGGGAACCGGCGCGGCGAACGTTCCCCCGGGCGGCTTGACCGCGAGCGTCGCCGGCGGACCGGCGATCCAGCGGCCCTTGTCGTCGGACAGCGCGAACGCAATGCGCTCAGGAGTCGTGGAAGCGTACGGCTCGATGGACAGAAGCCCGGCATTCGCGCCGTTGGCCCGCACCCCGGTGCTCGTCGCCTTCGAGCCCGACGCGCCGCATGCCGCCGCGAGGAGCAGGCCTCCCGTGGCGGCCAGGAACCCGCGCCGCGACATCGCCGTCGTGATGCGGTCCTGGCGAACCTCTCCGGTCGGGTGCCACCGGTCGTCGTGCGCGTGATTCGTCGTCATCGGGTCGTCGCCGTTCGTCGGTCGCTGTTCGCGGACAGGTCGTGTGTATCGATACTCGCGAACGAGCGGTTGGGATCGGCCGCGGGCCGGAGTCAGATGGCCTCTGCGGCCGCGAGGGCGGTGACCAGTTGCTCCCGCGCCCGGGCAACCCGTGAGCGGATCGTCCCTACGGGCACCTCGCACACCGCCGCGGCATCGTCGTACGACAAGCCGAGAAGCTGTGTCAGAACGAATGCGTCACGCCGTTCCGGCGACAGCGCGCGGATCATCGCGTCGATCGGGACCGTCGTGTCCGGACCGCTCTCCGCGGCGACGTCACACTCGTCGGGATCCGTCATGACTGCGTGGCGCCGCTGCCGGCCGCGGCTGCGCAGGTGATCGATGCACGCGCGCCGAGCGATCACGAACAGCCACGTGCGAGCGCTGGCCTCGGCGCGGAACCGGGGGAGCGACCGGTACATCCGCACGTAGACGTCTTGCGTGACGTCGTCGGCGTCGTTCGGGCCGACGAGACTCGCCGCGAGCCGCCAGACGTCGGGCTGCGTGGCTCGGATCGCCGAGGCGAGCGCGAGCCGGTCGCCGTCGCGGGCGTCGAGGACGAGACGGGTCAACTGATCCACAGGCGTCCGTCACCCTAGTGGTGAACCGGACGGGAACCGCGGGCGCCCCGATGAGAGCGCGGAGTGCACGCTCGCGATCGGGGTCGGGTTCCTCCCCGTTGCGACCGGCTGCGCGCCGCCCCGGCCGGGCCCGGCTCGTAGGATGCTGCGGTGGACGTCGGCGAGCACTTCCGCACGATCCGTGCCGGATGGTGGAGGATCCTGACGGCGGCGCTCCTCGTCGCGGCGGCGACCTACGTCGTACGCATGCAGGCTCCCCACGAGTACCAGGCCGGCGGCGTCGTCCAGGTGGTCACCGGCGCCGCGTCGGCCGGTATCGGCTACACGGCACAGACGCAGTACGTCACCGACAACTACACCCAGCTCGGGACCACGACGTCGGTCATCACACAGGCCGTCAACAGCAACCACCTGCCCATCAGCGTGCCGACCGCGCTGAGCCGGCTGTCGGTCGAGACCGCGGGTCTCGGGATCATCGTCGTGAAGGCCAACGGTCCCAGCGTGCACGAGGCCGTGGGCCTCGCGCAGGGGGTGATGGACGGCCTCGTCACCACCGCACGCAATCAGATCTCGGCGGGCTACAACTACGACATCGCGCGCCTCGTCGCACAGCGCACCCAGATCAACGCGCAGCTGGCGACCCTCGCGCCGTCGACGCGCGAGGCGGCGATGCTGCGCCTGCGGCTCACCGCCGTGGCGGAGGCGCTCGCGAAACGAGCCGCGCTCCCCGCTGACCGCGTCTCTGCGGTGACGCTTGCCTCGAGCACCGGCATACCCATCGCACCGAAGCCGTTCCGCGACGCGGAGTTCGCGTTCATCGTCGCACTCCTCGTCGCCGCCGAGCTCTGGGTGTGGCGCTCGGCTCGTGCCGATCGCTTCTCGAGCCTCGACGAGAGCGAGATGCTGCGGGATCTGGGTCTGCCGGTGCTGGCGCGCGTGCCGGCGGGCAACTCGTCGGAGACCCTGGAATCGGTCCGCACCCTGCGCACGAACCTCATGTTCCTCTCCGGCGCAACAAAACCACGGACCGTCGCCGTGGTCAGCGCGAACCCCGACGCGGGAAAGACCTTCGTCGCGGTCGAGCTCGCCGAAGCCGCGGCGACGGTCGACGATCAGGTCGTCCTCGTCGACGCGGATCTCCGGCGCCCGACAGCGCATGAGCAGTTCGGGCTCAATCGCGCACCGGGGCTCACCGCGGTGCTGCAGGGCGCGGACGTGGCGGGCGCGCTGCGACGGGTTCGCACCGGGAGTTCGTTGCGTGTGCTGCCGAGCGGCAGCTCCACGACCGACCCTTCCGCTCTCCTCGGTGTGCGGTCGTTCCGGGCGGTGCTGGACCAGCTTCGCACCATGCGCCTGGTCGTCGTCGACACACCGGCCGTCTCGCTCTTTGCCGACGCGGTCGCGGTCGCCTCGCAGTGTGACGCCACGGTCTTCGTGCTGGACATGAAGACGAGCCGCAAGCGCACAGTGCGCGCGGCGATCGAGATGCTGCGCAGAGGCGGAGCGAACGTGGTGGGCGTCGTCGTGAACCGCGCGACGGTCACGCGTTCCGTGTTCGAGGCAGCCGCGTAGCCCGGTGCTTCAGACGGCGCGGCGCACCTTCGGGGCCGACGTCGTGCCCGTTCGGGTGCATACGCAGTCGTGCCCCCCGACCCGTCGCCGGCCGAGTTTCTTCGCCTCGTACAGCGCCTCGTCGGCTCGGCGGAGCAGTCGCGTCGCGTCGAGCGCGCACGAGTCCGGCGAGGGCGTCGTCGAGGCGCAGCTCTGTGCGACGCCGAACGTGGCGCTGATCTGATGCTCGGAAAGCTCCTCGAGCCGTCGCTGCGCCAACGCGATCGCGCCGTCGAGCGACGTGTCGGGGAGCAACACCGCGAACTCGTCGCCACCGAGACGGCCAGCCACGTCGCCGACGCGTAGCCCCTCGCGCAGCACCGCTCCGACGGTGCGCAGCAGTTCGTCGCCCGCGAGGTGACCGAATCCGTCGTTGACCTGCTTGAAGTGGTCCAGATCCACGAGCACGACGGAGAGCGGACGGTGGTGGCGCCCCGCACGAGCCATTTCGATGCCCAGCCGGTCATGGAAGGCGCCGTGGGTGAGGCAGCCGGTGAGCCCGTCTTGCATCGCGAGAACGTCGAGCGTGTTGCGCACGCGTTGGCGCGCCTCGGCTGCGAACGCCGATACGGCGCCCAGTCCGATGAGCACGACCACGTTCATGAGCGGGAAGACGTTTCCGGCCGTCTCCTCGAACGTGAGCAGCAGATAGCCCGTCGTCGCGCCGGCGGTGGCGACCGCGACTGCGTTCGGTGGATAGGCAAGGCCGCAATAGACGACGGCGAAGAAGAGGAGCAGACAGAGCGGACTTCCGGCGCCGCCGTCCAGTGCCGCGACGACGAGCACGAACGTCACGCTGAACGTGGTCCACGTATAGAAGAACAGGAGACGGCGCGGCGACGCGGCGATCGCGTGGCGTGGCAGGGCCCACACCATGAGCACCGACGCCATGGCGACTCCGGCAAGGACGAACAACGCAGGACGGTTCCGTCCCGGCACGAGCAGCAGATAGACAAGGCTGACGGAGATCGATACGGCGTAGAGCAGGAGACCCAGGTTCAGGTGCCGCAGCCAGAAGTCGGTGTCGACGCTGGCGCGGCTTCCGCGCTGCACACCCTTCAGAGTTTCGTCACGCGCCTCAGGTCGTCCATCGGCGCGGCCGTCGACGTTCCCCGAGCCGGTTGGCAAGCGTCGTCGCACGGTCGGCCTTCTGTGTCGATCTGTTGCTTGTACTCATCGGCCGGTCCCCCACACCCTTGAGGAGACGCCGGTCGGGCCGGGAAGAAGTCCATGGGGTCGAAGGAGGGTCGAGGTGCCGTGAGCGAGATGAGAACGGTTGCGGCTGAGCCGCTGGCGGACGAGGAGCTCGAGCGGATCGATGGCTATTGGCGCGCCGCGAATTACCTCGCGGTCGGCCAGATCTACCTGATGGGCAATCCCTTGCTGCGGGAGCCGTTGCGGGCCGAGCACATCAAGCCCCGGTTGTTGGGCCATTGGGGCACCACACCGGGGCTCAACCTGGTCTACGCCCACCTCAACCGCGCGATCGTCCGTCGTGATCTCGACGCGATGTACGTCATCGGGCCCGGTCACGGCGGCCCGGCGATCGTCGGGAACTGTTGGCTCGAGGGCACGTACTCGGAGGTCTACGCGCACATCGGCCGTGACCTCGACGGGATGAGCCGCCTGTTCCGCCAGTTCTCGTTCCCGGGCGGTGTCCCGAGCCACGTCGCGCCGGAGACGCCGGGTTCGATCCACGAGGGCG
>CAZJSY010000027.1:28174-30599 GCA_964548555.1 uncultured Burkholderiales bacterium | reverse complement strand
CGCTGCCGATCTCGAACGAGGAGAAGCTGCAGTACGTCGCCAAGCTCGCCGACGAGTTCCGCGTGATCTCTGAGGTCGGGCACAAGGACCTCACCCGCTCCGAGGCGCTCGCGCCGCGGCGCTGGGCGGAGTGCGTCCGTCAGGATGTCGACGCCGGCGCGACGTTCGTCGTGCTGGAGGCCCGCGAGAGCGGGCGCAGTGGGATCTGTCGCGCCGACGGCGTCCCCCGCGACGACGTCATCGACGCGATCAGCGCTTGCGGCGTCGGCCGCGACCGCTTGATCTTCGAGGCACCCTCGAAGGATCTCCAGACGTACTTCGTCCGCCGGTTCGGCAGCGATGTCAACCTCGGCAACGTGGCTCCGCTCGACGTGATCGGGCTCGAGACACTCCGCCTCGGGCTCCGCTCGGACACCATGACGATCTGATTCCCTGAGGGCACACAATGCGCAACCAGCAGGACGTCTTCCACCTCGCGATACCGGCGCGTGATCTCGACGAGGCCCGGCACTTCTACGTCGACGGACTCGGCTGCAAGCTGGCGCGGCGCTACGAGGACCGCATCACGCTCGACTTCTTCGGCGACCAGGTCGTGTGTCACCTCACCGACAGAATCGACGACGATCCCACGCTGTACCCGCGTCACTTCGGCGTCACGTTCCGCGACCCTGCCGACTTCGACGCGCTCCTCAGGCTCGTGCATCTCCGTAAGCTCGATGTGTTCCAGGAGCCGCGGCTCCGGTTCGAAGGGTTGGCCGAGGAACACCGCACATTCGTGTTGCGCGACCCCTCGAACAACCTCGTCGAGTTCAAGAGCTACGTCGATCCCCGGATGATGTATTGAGAAACCGACGACCAGCGGCAACGCGCATCGTCGTCGCGACGATCGTGCTGACGGCGCTCGCAGTCGTGGGGACGGTCGCCGGCGCGTCGCTCCTCTCCGCCGGACCGACCAAGACCGTCGCCGCCGATCGCGACACCGCGACGACCGCGCCGGCGACTCCACACCCCAGCGACACCGGACAGGCATCGATCGTACCGATCTTCCCCGCGGCGCAGCTCATCACCTCGACACGAACGATCGAGGTCAACGGGGTCCCGCGGACCTACGACGTCGTCGTGCCGACGCGACGCGCATTCGCGCACGTTCCCGTCGTGGTCGTGCTGCACGGCCGCGCGGTGACACCCGCGATCGAGGAAGTGCGCGACGGCTTCGTTCCCATTGCCCGTGCCGGACGGGTCGTGCTGGTGTATCCGGCAGGACACGGGCAGTCGTGGAACGCGGGCGCGTGTTGCGGGCCGGCGCACGCGGCCGGCGTCGACGACGTCGCGTTCGTCGACGCGTTGATCCGATCGCTGCGCGCCGACCCCGCGCTCGCGCCGAGCCGCGTGGGCCTCGCGGGATACAGCAATGGCGGCAAGCTCGCCTACGACGTCGTGTGCCAGCGCCCGTCTCTCGTGTCAGCCGTGGCGATCGTCGCGGCCGTCCCGGTCGCGTCGTGTCCCGCGGGCGCGCCCGTGCCGCTGCTCCAGGTCGCGGGCACCGCGGATCCCGAGGTGCGCTACGACGGCAGCGCCGGCAGCACGGTGAGCGGGTTCCGCCAGGCGACGGTGTCGGAGCAGGTCGCCGCGTGGCGCGCCCGGGACCGGTGCACCGGCGCGGCCGCGGTTCGCGTCACGGGCGCCCTTCGCACGGAGACGTGGACGGCGTGTGCGGCCGGCTCACGCGTGCAGCTGGCCACCTACGTGGGAGGAGGACACGGCTGGCCCATCGGGGACGCGTCGACGCCTCCTGCCGCGACCGTCATCTGGCAGTTCCTCGACCGATCGCCGGGCGCAACGCGAGCAGGGAGCTCGACACGTGGGTAGCTCTGCGGCGCTACGACGCGTCGGCCGTCGTTCCGCCACGAGCCTGGGCGCGCCCGCGTGCGGTGACGGCACCGCGCCGGGCCGCGACGTCGGCCGCCGAGCGGGCCCACATCTCCGCCATGTATCCCTCGATGAGATGGGCTTCGTCGAGCGTCGCCGCCCCCGCGATCTGCCGGTAATGCGCCAGCAGGCGCCTGACACCGGTCTGGTCGTTGCCCGCGATGTCACCCGCGACGCGACGCGCGAACGGAAGCAGCTCGTCGTGCGGCACGACATGGTTGACGAGGCCCAGCCGTAGCGCCTCGTCTGCGCCGAGGAAGTTCCCCGTCAACGACATCTCGACGGCGCGTCGCAGGCCGATCGATTGCGCGAGCAAGACGGACATCCCGCCTCCGGGCATGATGCCGACGCGCGCGTGCGTGTCCGCGAAGCGGGCCCGCTCCGACGCGATGAGGAACGTGCACTGCAGTGCGATCTCGAGCCCGCCCGTGACGGCGACACCGTTGATCGCGCCGATGATCGGCTTCTCGATGACCGGGAGGAACCGGTAGAGACC
>CAZJSY010000027.1:13933-28074 GCA_964548555.1 uncultured Burkholderiales bacterium | reverse complement strand
CGTTGATCGCGCCGATGATCGGCTTCTCGATGACCGGGAGGAACCGGTAGAGACCATTCGTGTCGCGTCCGGGGCCGAGCCCGGGCCCGCGCTCCTCGACGGTCGGCTGTGTCTCGCCCGACACCTCCTTGAGGTCGACCCCGGCGCAGAACGCCGGATCGGCACCGGTGAGGACGACCACCTCGACGTCGGCACCTTTGCCCGCCGCGGTCACCGCGTCCCAGAGCGCGTAGCTCAAGTCCCGGTTGATCGCGTTGCGTGCGTCCGGACGATTGAGCGTGATCGTCGCGATGCGATCTTCGACGTCGCTCACGATGACGGGGCCGGCATCGGCCACGTGCACCTCCGTGGGTCGCGGTCGTCTGCGTACTAGCACCTGGCGCCCGCCGGGTGACGGACGAGCCGCCGATCTGACTAGCCTGGCGGCGCCGTCGAGGAGGACACATGAGCGATTACGACAAGCTGTACATCGGTGGAGAGTGGACCGCACCCGCGACCGACCATCGCATCGAGGTCATCTCCCCCCACACCGAGGACGTGATCGCCCGGGTGGCCGAAGCCGCGACCGACGACGTCGACCGCGCGGTTGCGTCGGCACGTCAGGCGTTCGACACGGGTGAGTGGCCACGCCTTCCCGTGGCCGAGCGCATCGCCGCGGTGCGGCGCTTCAGCGACGCCTACGCGGCCCGCCTCGCCGACATGGCCGCGGTGATCACCGAGGAGATGGGCTCACCGATCACGTTCTCCAACCTCGCGCAGTCGCCGGCCCCGTGGATGATGCTGAACAGCTTCATCGACGTCGCCGAGGCGTTGCCGTGGGAAGAGACACGGACGGGTGTGCTCGGCAGTGACGTGATCGTCCGGCGGGAGCCGGCCGGTGTCGTCGCGGCGATCGTGCCGTGGAACGTGCCGCAGTTCGTCACGATGTCGAAGCTTGCGCCTGCGCTGCTCACCGGCTGCACGATCGTCATCAAGCCTGCGCCGGAGACTCCGCTCGACGCGCTGCTCCTCGCCGACCTGCTCGACGAAGCCGGTATCCCCAAGGGCGTCGTGTCGATCCTGCCCGCCGGTCGTGAGGTCGGTGAGCACCTCGTCCGCCATCCCGGCATCGACAAGGTCGCGTTCACCGGCTCGACCGCGGCCGGGCGGCGGATCGCCGCGATCTGCGGTGAGCAGCTCAAGCGCGTCAGCCTCGAGCTCGGCGGGAAGTCGGCGGCGATCGTGCTGGACGACGCCGATCTCCAGCAGACCGTCGCGGGGCTGCAATTCGCGTCCCTCATGAACAACGGTCAGGCCTGCGTGGCGCAGACCCGCATCCTTGCCAGCCGCGACCGCTACGACGAGGTCGTCGACGCTCTCGCGTCCATGGTCTCGGCGCTGCGGGTCGGCAACCCGGCCGAGGCGGACACAGAGGTCGGACCGCTCGTCGCCCAGCGACAGCAGGAACGGGTGGAGAAGTACATCGCGCTCGGCCAGGAGGAAGGCGCACGGCTCGTGGTGGGAGGCAACGGCCGCCCCGCCGGTATCGACCACGGCTGGTATGTGCAGCCCACCGTGTTCGCCGATGCGACGAACGACATGCGGATCGCGCGCGAGGAGATCTTCGGCCCCGTGCTCACCGTGATTCCGTTCACCGACGTCGACGACGCGGTGCGCATCGCGAACGACAGCGACTACGGCCTCGCCGGCTCGGTCTGGACGGCCGATCCCGATCGCGGCATCGACATCGCCCGTCGGGTCCGCACCGGAACCTACGGCGTCAACCAGTACACCATGGACTTCGTCGCACCCTTCGGCGGCTTCAAGGGAAGCGGCATCGGCCGCGAGTTCGGTAAGGAAGGACTCGAGGAGTACACCGAACTGAAGTCCATCATCCCGGCCGGAGGTGGCGTCGCCGCCGCGGGCTGACGCCGCCGCGCCCGACTCCCGCACGTCCCGCACGTCCCGCACCATCGTTCTGGCGTCACTTTGCCCGCACTGTTCCGGTGAAGTGACGCCAGATTCGCGTTCAGCGCGTGCCGGCCGGAGTCATGAGAGGTCGCGCGGCGAGGCCGCCGCGACGTACCCGTCCGGATAGGTCGCGACGACGCGCAAGGTCGTGAGGCGATCCAACTCGGCGCGATCGGGAAACAGGAGTGCCGCCAACGTCGCTTCGTAGAACACGAGCACCCCGTGCCGTTGCGCGACGACTCTTCCGAGCTCGCGCACCTGATCGTCGAACATGCGGTTTCGCTCACCCGTAATGGGGTTGACCTTCATCGGGATCACGATCGATGGACGCCCGGTCTGCAGGAACACCGCTTCCGACAGGTCGGTCGCGATGAACTTGTCCCGAGGCAGGTGCTCCACCGCCCGCGACAAGGCGCTGATCCTGGGCGTCGCGAAGCCGTGCAGGACCATTCCGCGGCTGTCGGCGACTCCGATCGCAAAGGGTCCCACCAGCACGACGACACAACACGCGGCGATCGCCGACTCAGCCAGACGTGACCGCTGTCGCAGCACCCACCAGAGGAGTGAGATCACGAGCGCGTACACCACCGGCTGGAGGGGCGCGAGGATCCGCTCGTTGATCGGTATCGACGCGTCGAAGAACTCGCGTGAAAGCACGACGATGCCGAGGTACGCGACGAGGAAGAGGCACAGGATCGATCCGAGCCGGGTCTGCGCAGCGGGCTGAGTCTGCGTACCACTCGAACCGGGCCGGTGACGACTGCGAACTGCCAACGTCGCCAACCCGACGAGCGCGACGCCGATGACGGCGAGGACCGTGTGACGCACCCCAGACGACCACGACAACGGCATCAGCCATCCCTCGGTGATCGCGAGGAGCGAAGGCTTGAGCTCGTGGACATGGTGGTACCTGAAGGCGCGGGCGCCGGCGCCGTGATGCAGCACCGACGTGTACAGCGTCCACGCGCCGATCGAGACCGCCACGGCGAGGGCCACGACCGCGGCGTCCCCGAAGCGCGCTCGACGGTCGCGGTGACCGATGAACGCGAGGCCGAAGACCGACACGGCTACAACGCTCACACCGACGTAACGCGTGAGAACCGCGAGCACGCAGCACGCCGCGAGGGCAGCGAGACGCACCGGCGACCCGCCCCATCGGACGCGCTCGTCGAGCAGGAGCAGGGCCGACAGCGACACGAAGATGAACAGCGGCTCCGAGAGGATCGACGAGCTCATCCAGAGCCAGTTCAGCCGTCCGGTGATGTGGGGCGCGACCAGGAAGTACGGCCGTGCGGGACCCGCGAGGAGCAGCGCCATCACTCCCGTCGCGAGGGGCCACGCCGTCCGACCGGTGAGGCGACGGACCACGACGCCGACGAGGAACAGGTTCGCGCCGAGGAGCAACGCGTTCGCGACCCTTGCAACCGCGTCGAGCGCCACGCCGAAGAACCCAACGGTCGCGAGGACGATGGGGTACATCGGCGGGAAGTGGGTGAGCGGGACGGCCCCATGGAAGCCCGCCGCCCGTGCCGGCGGGTACTGGCTCAGGAAGCTGAACGGCGTCGTGATCCCACGCCCGTGGATGATGTTGTCCGCGACGCCCAGGTACACGGCCGAGTCGGTGTCGAAGTTCACCGACCGGCGCGTGGCGAGGAGCGCCAGCACGACGCCCATCCCGGCGACCACCAGCATCGCGGCGCGGCCGCCGTCGTGCGGGCGGCTCTCGTCCCTGCCACGCGCCCACGCATCTCGACGCTCGACGGATCCCAGGACTCCCAGCCGCGATACCCGCACCGCCGACAAACTAGGCCGCGTCAAACGCCCGCCCTTTCATCGTCAGCCGCCTGTTCGGCCGCTCGCTTGACCGGCGGCGAATCGATTGCGAACCTACGCTGGTGCGATCGGGGCGTAGGCGATGGTCGTGGGCGCTGGCCGGTGCACTCGCCATTGTGGTCGGGGTGGCCGCGTGCTCGTCGACGCCCTCCTCGAGCAGCACACCGCGGCGAGACGACCAACCCATTCAGGAACGCGCGCTGCGCCTTGCGTCGGTCACGCAGCCATCGCTGCCGCCGTCCCTCGGCGCGCTCGCCTCGCAGAGGGGATTGAACTTCGGGACCGCGGTCGACGACGTGGCGCTGCAGAACGAGCCCGACTATCGCGCCGTGCTCGGCGACCAGTTCAACATGGTGGAGCCCGAGGACGTCATGAAGTGGGGCGTCATCCACCCGGCCCCCGACCTGTACGACTTCAGCGGGGCCGACCGCCTCGTCGACTTCGCGGCGGCTCATCACATGATCGTTCGCGGTCACAACCTGGCGTGGTGGATGCAGAACCCCGACTGGCTGCAGCACGGGCAGTTCACGCGCAGGGAGGCCATCATCCTGCTGCGCGACCACATCCTGACCGTGGTCGGTCGTTACCGCGGTCGCATCGCTCAATGGGACGTCGTGAACGAGGCCATCGATTCGCTCGGTCGTCCAACCGACAACCCGTGGCTGCGCTCGATCGGCCCGGAGTACCTCGCGTTGGCGTTTCGGTTCGCACGCTTCGCCGATCCGAGCGCACGGCTGTACTACAACGACTTCGTCGACGTGCCCGCGAAGTTCGACCGCATGCTCGACCTCGTCGTGTTCCTGCGGGCTCTCGGCGTGCCGATCGACGGCATCGGTGTGCAGTTCCACGTGCTGCTCGGCGGCGTGAACAAGGACGTGGTCGCGGATCAGATGCGTCGCGCCGCCGCGGCCGGCATCCACTACGCGATCACGGAGCTCGACGTGGGGCTCCCGACACCTCCGACCTCCGTCCAGCTGCTGCAGCAAGCCGACGTCATGCAGACGCTCCTGCGCACCTGCCTCGAGTCGACCAGCTGCGACACGTTCAACCTCTGGGGCTTCACGGATCGTCACTCGTGGATCCCGAGCTTCTTCCCCGGCTTGGGTGCCGCGACACCCTTCGACGAGATGCTGCGGCCGAAGCCGGCGTGGGTCGCGTTGACGAACACGCTCAGCGGATAGGCACCACGAACGACCGATCACGAGAAGCAGCTGAGCCCCTTCTCCCGGAGCAACGCGCAGAACGTCGGCTGCGCGACCTTCCACTGTCCGTCTTGCACCACGGCCTCCCCCGTTGGCAGGCGCGTCCCGCTCCCGAACGTCACGACGGCTTCCCGCTCGTCGACGAAGTCGACTCGCCGCACCTCCGGCGGCGCCAACCCCGACGCACCGGCCAGCCGCCGGGCGACCGGCAGACCAGTCCCGAGCTCGACCGAGGGGAGCGACCGATTACCGTCACCGACGTCGAGCATGTCCGTGAACGCCCGACGAACCGCGGCTTCGGCTGCTGGAGTGTCGACTGGGCCCGGTCCGATACGTGAGCGTCGAAGGTCGGCGGGATGCTCACAAGTGACTGGAGCAAGTGACTGCAACCGCTCGGTCGAGGAGGCGTGCACGGGCACGCAGTTGTGTCCGAACACGCGGGGCACGATCCCGAGCGAAGCGAGCAACGGCAGCGCGGGCTGACGGCGGAACGTGAGCACCGCCGCACCGCTTTCGAACCGGCACGTCGTCCGCTGGCTCGCGACATCGCAGAAGGTCGGCGACACGCCGAACACCACCATGCCGGAACGGCTCCGATGCAGCTCGTCGTAGAGCCGCCACGTCCGCCGTTCGAACAACGGCGCAAGAGTCGAGTCGTCACCTGTGAACGCAGCGCAGCTGTACGCGGCAATCGTGTCGAAGGCGAAGACCATCAGTTGCACGTTGGCTCGGTCGGCGGTACGCGCGCTGTTGCGACATCGATCGACCACTGCGGTCGCGTCCTCGTATCCAATTCGTCCCGACTGACGCAGCACCGATGCTCGCACGAGCCAGTTGCCTTCACGACCTTGGAAGTCGACGACGCGCACCACCGTCGAGCCCACCACGACGAGGCAGACGAGCGCGATCCCCGGGCGGAGCAGCGAACGCTTCGAGAGGAGACCACTCTCGGCGACGAGGAACAGCAGGAACCACATCGTCGCCGGCAAGACGAGGAACACCCGCCCGGAGGGCAGCAGCGGGCCCTGGTCGGTGACGGCCTTCGGTGTCCCAAGCGCATACACCACGAGCGCGGCGACCAGCACCGCCGGCACGACGAAGCGGCGGCGTCGCGTGAGCAGGAGCAAGGTGACGAGCGCAGCGAGCACGACCACCGGCACCACCCATGAACGGAACAGCTCGGGCGCGAAGAGCCGGAACACACGGCCGGGGTTCTGCGTGCTCGTCCGAAGATTGGCCACGTGCGGACGCACGCCGGCGCCGCCGACGAACGCGTCGTAGAACGTGTAGTCGGGATGGGCCCGGTAGAACACGAAGTGCGTCACGAGGTACGCCGCCGGCACCACTGCACCGAAGAGCAACGGCCGGACGTCGTCGCGCCGCCACTGTCTCGTGAAGAGGAGCCACGCGATCACGGGGAACGCCAGCAGCGCGCTGCCCGGATCGAGCTGCACCCCCAGCCCGAGGAATGTCCACACGGCGGCAGTTGTGGCCGTACGGGTCGTGCCGCCGATGAACATCGCGCTGCTGAGGATCACCAGGAAGCGCCCGACGGTCGATGGTGGGCCGATGGTGAGGAAGACCGTGTGGTACGCGGAGAGGACCAGCGGCATCGCAATCGCAATCAGTGCGACGACACGATGGCCACGCTTCCACGCCGCGCCGGCGAGGAGGAACCAGCCGAGCATTGCGAACACCGCGAAGGTGACGGGCATCGCGAGTGAGTACGACATGCCGATGGCGTGCATGAGCGTCACCGGAACGGCTTCCAACGTGCTGCCGTACGCCTGGCCCCAGAAGTTCGGCTGGTGCACCCGGAGTCGGGCCCACTCGTGGGCCGCGTCCCAGAGCAGGCCCGTGTCGTCGTTCGTCAGGTGGCGGCCGACGCTCCAGACCACGCGGGCCTGCTCGTACGCGAGCAGGGCGACCACGCCCAAGAACGCCGCTCGCACCATGCCGTCGGCGCGGTGGCGCGACGGCTGAGCCTCGTTCGGCGACGGTGTGCGCAACGGGAGCCGGACACCGACCGGCTCGACGCCGCGCTCGGTTTCGCGCACGTGTTCGCTCACGGAGTGAAGACCGGGTCGACCCAGTAGTTCTCGTCTTGTGACGACGTGGTCGGGAACGTGCTCGTGGCGCCGGTCGCGAAGACGCTCGGTCCGTCGGGGCCGAGCGGGTCGACCATGTGGAGCGGCGTCGCGTCGACGCCGGTCGGCTGGAAGAACACTGCGGGCAGGGTCGAGTACCACCTGTCGTCGGCGACGTGGCCGCTCCCGGAATGGTACGACGCGACGTAGAGCGTCCCGGTCGTGACGGGGACCTTCAAGGCGAAGTCGACCTGCTGCCAACCGCTCGAGGTCTCGCTGACCGCAGGCGCGCTGGCGAGCAGCGTCCCGCTCGACGTCCAGAGGTTCACCAGGTGGGGGCCGGTGTTGGCGGATGACTTGTAGAACCGGATGCCGGAGATGAAGCCCGAGGTGTCGGGGCGGAATTTCATGCCGACCTCGATCGCGTTGCCGTCGCCGGAGTCGGGGGTCGTCGGCTGTCCGCTGCCGAAGATGGTGCACGGGCAAGGCTTTGGCACGATCGTGATCGTTACACCGCTCGTCGGTGCCTCGATGTTGCCGCTGTCATCGGTGGCGCGGCTCCTGATCTGGAGGGGCCCACTCGCCTGGTTCGCGGCGAACGAATACGTCCACTGCGCGCGTCCTGTCGCGGGATGCCACGTCGTCCCGTCGGTCGAGACCTCGATCCCGCCGACGCGTCCGTCGGTGTCGTTGGCGGTACCGGTCACGGTGATCGTGCTGCCGGCGACGAAGGACGCGCTTGCAGTCGGACTCGTGATGTATGACGTCGGCGGAGTGATGTCACTCGTAGCTGTCGCGGGGATGAGACCGCCCTGGAGTGTCGCCGGCTGGACCCCCATGTCGGCGAGCACGTTCACCGTCGCCTGCTGGATACGCGTATCAGGCGTTGTCCCGAAACCATCGGCATTGCCGTCGAGTCCGAACGCCCACTGAATCGTGCCCGCGCTGAAGACTCGCGTGCCGTTCGACATCCGGTACGTCGCGAGATGATGGACGGCGCTCACCGTCGCGGTCTGCGCTTGCGCGGTGGTTGCCGTGCTCGTCGCCGATCGGCCCATGACGGCGGCGTCGTCGGACGGCGACGGCCCTCCGGGCGGCCGCGCCACCGAAGGGACGCTTCCGATCGTCGTCGACGACAGGTCGATCTCGCCCGGAGGCCGGAACCCGTTGTCGAAGTCGGCATCGAACTCGTAACCCACGACGCGGTCACCGAACGTCACCGACGTGCCCGGCCCGAGCGTCGCGAGGCTGGTTCCCCGCCAGAACCGCAGCGCACCCTCCTCCGCCGAGACGGTGATCGGATACGACGCGCAGCAGCTCATTGGGTCCGAGATGTACGACGTACCGGACACCGCGTTCTCGGGACGGCCACCGTCGGACGGCGGGCTGAAGCGATGATCCCGCCACAGGCCCGTCCACGTCGGGCTGGGATCGATCTTCGCGTTGTCGAGCGTCTCCTTGTAGACGACCAGCGTCCGATAGGGCGTCCCGGACGCGTCGCTGCTCGGCTCGTAGCGCGTCTTCCAGTAGATCTCGTTCCCACTGAAGAATGCGAGATGTACGCCCGCGGCACGCGCCGATTCGACGTTCGCCCGCTGCGCAGCCGACCAGTACTCGTCGTGCCCGACCGACATGAAGATGTTGTGGTCGAGGAGGTGGGAGCCGTAGCGGTCGGAGTCGATACCCGATGCGTACGCCACGTCGTATCCGTTCCCCTCGAGGAACCTGATCATCGGGTATTCGACACGGAAGAACTGGTTCTCGGGCGGGTACCGCGGGTACAGCGGGCGGTTGTAGCTCGCCTTGTAGGCGCGACGGCCGTTGGTGGGGTCGATCGTGTAGATGCCCTCACCGCCGTACGAGTTGTACGCCGTCCAGGTCGGGTCGGATGTCTGGAACAGAATGTTGGTGTGACTCGCGTCGTCGCGTACGACGAACACGATGTGGAAGGAGCCGGTGGTCCCGTCGTCACGGTTGAGCCGTGCGAAGTAGACGCCCGACACGGCGTTTGGAGGAACCGTCCACGACGCCGACTCGGCCCAGTTCCCACAGTCGACCAGATTTGTCGTGGTATCGGTGAGGCAAGCCGGCTGTGCCTGCGGCAGGGCGACGGACGGATGGATCGTGGCCATGAAGCGGGCGCCCGCGCCGCCGTAGTAACCCACACGGTAGATGTCAGCGTGATATGCGATCGCGGCGGTGGAGATCTTGAAGTGGACCGTGCCGCCCACGTTCACGCTGATGTCGGTGGCGAAGCCGTCGATGCCTGATCCACCGTTGTGATTCGGGACACCCCACACCGACTGCGGCGTGCCCGGGCGGGAGTTCTCGCACGTGACCTTGTTGATGAGTGGGTTGCAGGGGTCGGCGGTCGCGTACGCGTACAGCGTTCCGTCGCCGGACCCGACGTAGACGATGGAGTCCTGAACCGCGGGCGACGACAGGACGGCTGCGCCCGTCGTGTCGGACCAGAGCGCAGCGCCGTTGACGGCGTTGAAGGCACGCACCAAACCGGCTCGCGTACCGACGTAGACGACGCCGTTCGCCACCGCCGCCGAAGAGTACGCGCCCGAATCCAGCGACGCGCTCCACTTGGACGTGCCGGCCGACGCGTCGACGGCTCGAAGGGTGCCCGCCTCGCTCGCGATGTAGACGGTCGAGCCGTCGACGGCGGGTGACGAGTCCACGACACCGCCGATGTTCAGTTTCCACCGAACCGTGCCGTCGTTGCCGTCCAGCGCGTACAGATTGCCGTCGTCGGAGCCGACGTACACGACGCCGTTGCTCACGGCGGGCGTGGAACGAACGCGCGCGGCGGTCTGGCGCGTCCAGCGGATCGCGCCCGTGGCGAGATCGAAGGCATAGACGTTCCCGTCGTCGGTTCCGGCATACGCCAGCGCACCGACCGCCGGCGACGAGCGCACCTGACCGAACGTCTGTGTCGACCACCGGACCTTTCCCGTGTCGGCGGCGAAGTCGTACACCTTGCCGTCGGCACTCCCGACATACACGTCGGATCCCGCGACGGCCGCGGACGAGAGCGCTCCCCCAGTGGTCGCAGACCAGAGGCTCTTCCCGTTGTTGCCGTCGAAGGCGTAGAGCTTTCCGTCGGACGCGCCGACGAGGACGCTGTTGGAAGACCACGCGGCCGACGACGGCGTCGCGCTACCGGTGCTCGCATTCCAGACCGGCGTGCCCGTCACCTTGTCGTAGGCGCGGACGTTGCCAGGGGCGCCGACGACAACGAACCCGCTCGACGAGACTGCCGGCGACGAATCGACCGCACCTCCGACGGCCGCAGTCCACTTGCGAACGAGCCGCGTCGCCGCGCCTGGCCCGAGCGTCGCCTCCGTCGCGTTGTAGCCATCCCGGCTGTTCGCGTGATGAAACTCGTCCCACGAGGGCGGCGACGCCGGCCCGCACGCCGCAGCAAGGATTCCCACGATGCAGGCCAGCGCCACGAGCGCGCGGACGCGCCGCGGCACAACGAACCTGAGACTTCCCGCCCTACGCACTGCGCTCCCCTAATCCCCGGGCCGAGCATAGTGAGAGACCGGGAGCCGGAATAGGCGAGAAAGCCCCCTTTCGCACACTGTTCCCCTTGACCCCTCCGCCCGATCAGTTTTGACGGGGAATGCCGGACTCGGTGCAGGAGGCGTGGCGCGCCGTCGTGGCTGAACTTTGACGCCTCCGTTTCCGTCGGGTGCCTTCTGTGCAAGGGATAAGGCGAGATGCCCGACCGTGGCAGCAGGTTCATCGAGATAGCGTCGAGGCGACAGGACGGAAGGCAGCGCATGCCCACCAACCCCTGGCTCGCGATGGACCCGGCCGCTTCCCCGTCACGCGTCGCACGCGAACTGCGTCAGACGTGGGATGCCTACCTCAGTGACGGCCGCCTGGATCATGTGCGCCGCCCGATCGCAGACTCCTGGCGCCGCTCGGAGTCCGCCGGCGTCAATCCCTCCCGCTCCCGCGCGCCCACCGTGTTCATCGATCGCCGCCACGTCGCGCAGCGTTGGGAAGCGCATCCGCTCGAGGCTGCTGCACCGCTGATTCGTCGGTGGCTCTGGAGTCTCGCCGACGAGAGCGAGCACTTGATCGTCGTCAGTGACGATTAGGGTCTGCTGCTGTGGCTCGACGGCGACGAGCAGGTCCGCTCAGCCGCAGCGGACACGATGAACTTCGTCGAAGGCGCGCTGTGGAGCGAAGCCGGCGCGGGCACCAACGCGATCGGCACCGCGCTCGCGGCCGACCACGCGGTGCAGGTGCATGCCGCGGAGCACTTCAGTGAGGTCGTTCACGACTGGACGTGCTCGGCCGCACCGGTGCACAACCCCGAAGACGGCCGGCTGCTGGGTGTCATCGATCTCACCGGGCGCATGACCGCGGCGCACCCGCAGACCCTCGCCGCCGCGCTTGCCGCAGCGAGCGCGGTAGAGGCGGACCTTCGCGTCCGCCTCCAAGCACGTGATGCTCAGCTGCGCGTGCGGTATCTCGAACGTCTCGTGTCCGGAAGAGACAGGGTGGCTCTCGTGAGCGGTAGCGGCCGCGTCATTGCGGACGATCCCGACGGGTTCCTTCGGTCCGCGCGGATCGAACTGCCGCCCGGTGGCGGCGTCCTCGTCCTGCCCGGCGGGGGACGCGGGTTCGCAGAGCCCCTCGACCAGGACGGTGCTTACATCGTCCGGTCGTCGAGTGAGACGCGCCACTCCCGTCGATGGCTCGAGCGCTTGCGTGTGCCGGGTTCCGAGTCGAGGCGTGCGACGAATCCCGTGGATCTGGCGGAGTGGCACCGAGCGCAGCTCGAGCTCAGCCGGCTCGCCGAGGAACAGGCCGCGCTGCGGCGGGTCGCGATGTTGGTGGCCGGCCAGGCCACCGCGGACGAGATCCTGGCCATGGTGGCCGAGGAGGTCGCACGGCTGCTCCGGGGAGCTCGCGGCACGGTCGGCCGTTACGAACTCGACGGGACGATGACGGTCACGGCCTTGGGGAGCCGTGGGGAGCGCAGTCTTCCCGTCGGCACACGGGTCGACCTCTCGGCGGACAGCGTCGCCGCGCGAGTGCAGCAATCCGGCCGGCCGGCCCGCGTCGACGACCACCAGGGCCTCTCGGGTCAGAGCGTCGAGATTGCGAAGGCTCCCGGCGAAGGACCGCGCTCTACGATTGGCGCCCCGATCCTCGCGGAAGGCCGCGTCTGGGGCGTCATCCTTGCGACCGCAGGGGCGTCGGACACATTCGCCGAGGACGCGGAATCTCGGCTCACGGGATTCGCAGAGCTCGCCGCGACGGCGGTCTCGAACGCAATCGCGCGCGCGGACCTCAACGCGTCGCGTGCCCGTCTGGTCGCGGCCGCAGACGACATCCGCCGCCGCATCGAGCGGGATCTGCATGACGGCGCGCAGCAACGCCTCGCGGCACTCGCGCTGCAGTTGCGCGCCGCGGCCTGCAACCGCAGCGCCGACGCGAACCAGCTTCGTACGGAGCTCACACGAGCAGCCGACTCGGTGGCCGCCGCGCTCGACGAGCTGCGCGAGATCGCGCGCGGTATCCACCCCGCGATCCTGAGCAAGGGCGGTCTCGAGGCCGCCCTGCGGGCACTCGCCCGCCGTTGCCCGATCCCGACGGAGCTGGAGATCTCGATCTCCGCGCGGCTCGCCGAACGCGTCGAGGTCGCGGCCTACTACGTCGTCTCCGAGTTGCTCACGAACGCGGTCAAACACGCGCATGCCTCGGTGGTACGCGTGCACGTCGCGGAGCTCGGCGCGACGCTGCACTGCTCCGTCCGCGACGACGGCCTCGGCGGCGCGGACCCGGCACGCGGCTCGGGTCTGATCGGCCTACGCGACCGCATCGAGGCGACCGGAGGATCGATCGCGGTGGAGAGCCCGGTCGGAGCGGGCACCGCGGTGCTCGTCTCCCTCCCCCTCCACTGATCCTCACCCGGTCGGAACCCTTGCGAGCGCCGTGTCACGAGCTACGCGCCGTGTCACGAGCTACGCCGCAGAGCGGATTACAACCCCTGGTGGTGCATCGCGTCGAGCAGCATGTTGGCGCTGGCTTGCATGCCGGCCGCGTTGGGGTGGACCGGCGCCGCCGGGTTCACGGGCACCACGGGCTCGACCCACCGCACCGTGGGAGATTGGCACGCGTCGCGGCCGATGCTCCCCGCGTAGGTGTCGACGTAGGTGTCACCGTTCGCGACCGTGGCGTTGTCGAGCATCGCGTTGAGCTGCTTCTCCTTGGCGACCAGGTACGGCACATCACCGTCGGTGAACGGCATCTGTGGCCAACAGCCCGTCCCGCTGTCCGGCAGGATGTCGAGGTACGCAAGCACGAAGACCTTCGCGTGCGGCGCCCGGGCCCGAATCCCTTGCAGCACCGCGTTCACCTTCGGTGCCGTCGCGGCGATGCGATCGGCGATGATGTCGTCGCCGTTGACCACGTAGTGGTTCTGGCATGGAGTGCCGGAGTTCACCGCGCTCGCACAGTTCTGCAGGATCTCGGTGAACCCGATGTCGTTGCCACCGATCGTGAGGCTCACCGCGTGCGTGAGCGGACTGAGTGCATCGAACTGGGGTGGGTTCGTCCCACCCGACACGGACTGGGGTTGCGTCATGTTGTCGGTGGTCGCGCCGCTGCAACTCACGTCCTGCAACGCCGTGTCGCCCAACGACATGGCGACCAGATGCGGGTAGTTGTGATCGGACCGTAAACAGCCCGTCGGGTTCGTCTGTTGCACCGGGATCACAGGCCCCGCGGTGTACGAGTCCCCCAACCCGACGTAGTTCACACAGCCCCCGGCGAGTACCGCGACAACCGCCACGAGCACGAGCCGCGTGGTCCGCCGTTTCGTCCACCCTCGCAGTCCCCGCATCCCGCTCGCCTCCCGCGCCGGTATCCCCAACACCCAGTCTTCCCGGCGGTTAGGCCGCGATCCACCCTCACGCGTGATTCCGGTCGACTCGGCGGAGCATCCGATACCGATGGCTTCGTCCCGGGTCCTGCCCGGCTACTCCAGGCCTCACGACACCGACCTCATGACCGCGGAGGTCGGTAGCGTGGTACGAGG
>CAZJSY010000027.1:0-13833 GCA_964548555.1 uncultured Burkholderiales bacterium | reverse complement strand
CCAGGCCTCACGACACCGACCTCATGACCGCGGAGGTCGGTAGCGTGGTACGAGGAATCCGGACCGGGTCACGTAAAGAAGGTGAGGCCATGGGCGACTCGGTGCGCCATGAGCGTGCGCCTGGGCCCGCATCATCGCTTCTTGCGGCTCTGGTAGGACTCGTTCTGTTCGTCGCCGCGTGTTCGGGTGGCGGTGGTGGGGGAACATCGAAGAGCTCTCGTTCCACGGTCAGCTCGAGCGCGACGGCGCCTTCGACGTCGGCCGAGACGACCGGTGTGACGGCGCCGTCGTCGTTGGCGCCGAGCAGTGCTGCGAATGTCAACGTTTCAAGCGGGTGTGCGGACGCGATGAAACGATATGACGACGTCATCAGCGCGAACGGAAGCGATGCCGATGAGCGCACCGCCTCGGAAGCAACGTTGACGAGTTGCAAGAGCAGCGCCGAATGGTTGCGGGCGGTTGTTCCGTACACGGGACCTGGCGACAACGAGATTGCCCCAGACGCGCCGGCGGCGGCCGGCGTGCTGAATGGCCTGTGCAACAAGAGCGCGTCGCCAGCTCCCGCGTGCCGGAGCTCTGGTTAGCCGCGTGGGGGCCTCCGCTCCGGGCGCTACTCAGGAGTTGCGTGCGGGGTCTGGCCGTATACCTTCGGGCTCACGGTATAGCCACGCTGATCGATCTCGAGCGCCTGATCGTCGACATCTCTGAGAGCGTTGGCGTCGAGGCGCAGGACTTTGACCAGGACGAGAGTCTCTCGATCCCGGTCGCTGCCCGTGAAGCCAACCCTCACGGTGCCGACATCCGTCGCGTAGTACTTGAACTGGAACGCACCCGGTTCGGGCACACTCCATTCCTTGGTGACGAGCACGTTGTCGTAGCAGCCGGCAGGGACGCAGGTCTTCTGCCCGGTCTTGTCTACCTGGGCGCGGTCGTTGAAGTCGATTGCCGGCGCGATGCCTTGCGAGTAGCTCGGCGTGCCGAGCCGCGGCCCGGCCGGCATGACGATGCCGCGGCGCGCCTTGTCGAGGCCCGCGATCCACGTGTCCGGCGCGCCGGTGAGCCTGCCTTTGTCCCACCGTTCGGGGTACTCACCGAAGTTCCACACGTTGCCGGCGTCGTCTTGGGCGTGGAACGTGAGCTCACCTTCGGCGAGTTGGCCTGCGTCGTAGTCGCGGTCCCACAAGACGCGGGTTCGAACGCCGTTGATCATCTTGGTGAGTCCGGTGACGGTGAAGACCAGCTGGTGCGGTAGTGGCTGGCCGCCTTCCGCGGCACGGCCTTCGTAGACGAACTGCATGCCGGATACGAGCGGGAACCAGCGATTGTCGATACGCGTCGGCTGCGAGAACTGTGCCTTGTCGGTGCTCGCCTGGGTTCGGCCGGCGCTGCCGCCGCACGCAGCGAAGGTCAGTACGGCGAGCGCCGCAGTCATGACAGAACGACCGAGCCGCGACATGACGACCTTCCCACCCTCGTGGCGATGCCGGCGCCGTTCCGCCATGATCTACTCGACCGGTGAGGTGTGCGCGTACACGTCCGGGCTCACCCCGTACCCGCGCCGGTCGATCTTGCGCACTTCACGATTCACACGATCCAGCGCGTCGTCACCGAGGTGCACGACCTTGGTGAGCACCAGGACTTCCTGATCGGTGTCGGTCCCGCTGAAGCCGACCCTCACGTTCCCCAGCTGGGGCGCGTAGTACTTGAGCTGGAAAGCGGTGGGTTGGTCGGCCGACCACTCGCGTGTGACGAGCACGTCGTTGAAGCACCCGGCCGGCACGCAGGTCTTCTGGTGCGTCTTGTCGACCTTGGCCCGGTCGTCGAAGCCGATGTTCGGTGAGAACCCCTGCCGGTAGCTGGGCGTGCCGACACGCGGGTCGCCCAGCATGGCGATGCCCTTGCGAGCACCGTCGATTCCCGCGATCCACGTGTCAGGCGCGCCCGTGAGCTTGCCGTTGTCGTAGATCTCGGGATACTCACCGAAGTTCCACACGTTGCCGGCATCGTCCTGGGCGTTGAAGAAGAGCTCGTTCTCCGCGAGCTGACCGGTGTCGAAGTCGCGGTCCCACAAGACACGGGTGCGAACGCCGTGGATGACCTTGGTGAGTCCGGTCACCGTGAAGACGAGGCGGTGAGGCAGCACACCACCACCCACGGCGGCGCGTCCTTCGTAGACGAATTGGGTTCCCGGGACGAGCGGGGACCATTTGTTGTCGACGCGCGTGGGATGCGAGAACTCGCCCGTGTCGCCGTCGCCCCGCACCGCGCTGGTGCCACCAAAGGCGGCGAGCGAGACCACGACGATCGACGCGATCGCCAGTCGACTGCCCAACGTTTTCATGACGTTGCCTCCCTACCCATGACGTCCGATGACGGACGGCGCCGCCAACCCTTCGCGAATCGCAGGTACAGGGACGGCAGGACGAACAGGTTGAGCATTGTCGAGGTGAGCAGACCGCCGAGAATGACGACGGCCATGGGGTACTCGATCTCGTGGCCGGGGATGGTGCCGCTGATGGCGAGGGGGATGAGCGCCAGCCCGGTGGCCAGGGCGGTCATGAGAATCGGCGCCAAGCGCTCCCGGGCGCCCCGCAGGATGAGATGCTGACCGAAGGTCTCGCCTTCCTGCTTCTCGAGGTGCTGGTAGTGGTTGATGAGCATGATGCCATTGCGCGCCGCGATGCCGAGGATGGTGAAGAAGCCGACCAGTGCGCCGAGCGAGATGATGCCGTCGCCGAGGTAGATGGCGATCACTCCACCGACGAGCGCCGAGGGCAGGGCGAAGTACGAGATGCACGCCATGCGGAAGTTGCGGAACGCGGCCCAGAGCAGGAAGAAGACGCCGAACGCGGCAGCGGTGGCGAACCCGAGCAGTCGGGTCTGCGTGGCTTGACGTTCCGCGTACTCGCCGAGGATCTCAGCGTGGTACTGGAGGGGGAAATGCACCGCGGCGAGGTTGGTCTTGATGTCTCGCACGACGGAGCCGAGGTCGCGTCCCTTGACGTCGATACCGACGTCGATGCTGCGTGAAGCGTTCTCGCGATGCACGACGTTGGGTGTGGGTGCCACCCTGACGTCTGCGACGTCCTGGAGTTGGATGTGACCACCGCTGGGCGTGTCGATCGGCAGTTGCTGAATGTCGGTGACGCTGTGGCGGATGGCCGGAGGGCTCCACACCTGGAGGTCGTAGGCTTTGCCGGTGCGGAACAGGTCTCCGACTTCCTCGCCCGCGACCAGCGTGGCCGCGTCGCGGCGAACGTCGCCCGGTTTGACCCCGTAGCGCTGCGCCTTCGCCAGGTCGACCGCGACCTGCACCTGCGGCACGTCCTCTTGGAGCTCGACGCTGGCATCGGCCACGCCGTTGACACGCGACAACCGTTGCTGAACCTGGTTGGCGGCGTCACGCAGCTGACCCAGGTCCGGGCCGAAAATGCGCACCACGACGGGGTAGCTCGAGCCGGTGAGTACTTCCTCGATGCGCTCGTTCAGGTAGGTCTCGACGTTGCGGAACAGCCCGGGATAGCCGGCAACAACGTTGTTGATTGCCGCGACGGTCGTGTTGTAGTTGGCGTGCGGATCGACGCTGATCCAGTTCTCGCCGAAGTTGACGCCGGAGATCTCTTCGCCGGCGAGTGCCTGTCCGATGTGGGAGCCGAAGCTGTGTACGCCCGGGATCGCCTTGAGCTCGCGGCTGACCCGTTCGACCATACGAACCTCTTCGGGGTCAGAGCTTCCGGGCTTGGTCACGAAGTGGATGAGGAAATCGCGCTCCTTGAACTTCGGGAACAGGGACTCGCCGAGCCGCGGCAGGATGATCGCGCCGACGAGCAAGATGGCGCCTACGGCGAGGTATGCGGGACGCGGTGACCGAACGATGCGTGCGAGGAGCCACTCGTAGGACTGGTGGAGCCAGCGAACGAGCGGTGATTGCCGGCGTTCGATCTGCGTGCGCGACAACAGGATCAGCGCGAGTGCCGGGGTCACCGTGAGTGCGACGACCATCGACGCGAGCACGGCGAGGCCGTACGAGACGGCCAGTGGCCGGAAGAACGATCCCGACAGGCCCTTCATGAACAACACCGGGACCAACGTGGTGACATCGATCAGCGTCGCGTACACGATCGCGCTGCGCACCTCGAGCGACCCTTCGAGCACGATGCGCGCCGTTGACGTGTGACTACCCTCGAGGCGCGCCTGTCTGAGACGCCGCACGATGTTCTCGATGTCGATGATGGCATCGTCCACCACGACCCCGACGGCAATCACCAACCCGGCGAGCACCATCGTGTTGATCGTGGCGCCGCGGTGATAGAGCACGAGCAGCGCGGCGAGCAACGACAGCGGGATGGCGATCACGCTGATCACCGCGCTGCGCCACGAGAACAGGAACAGCAGCAGGATGATCACCACGAGCAGCGACCCGAGGAGCAATGCGCGGGTCAGATTGTGGATGGACGTCTCGATGAAGTCGGCGGCCCGGAAGATGTGCGTGTCGAACGTGATCCCGGGTAGCCCGGGCCGCATCTCGTCGATCGCCTGCTGCACCCCCCGGGTCACCTGCAGGGTGTTGCCCCATGGCAACTTCGTGACCACCAACATGAGACCCGGCCCGTTGTTGATCACGGCGTCGCCGACGAGCGGCTGGTGGTCCTCGACCACGTTCGCGACATCACGCATGAGGATCGGGCTGCCGTCCGGCCTCGTCGCGACCGGCACCTGCGCCATGTCGGCCGGCGTGACGATGTGCAACACGTGCTCGACCGGGAGCCGCTGGCTCGCGGTTTCGACGAACCCACCCGTGCCGATCACGCCGCCACCCTCGGAGAACTTCAACAACCCGTCCGCGACCGCGTCGGAGGTTGCCGTCATCACCTTTTCGAGCGGGACGTTGTTGGCTCGCATCCGCACCGGGTCGGCCTGCACCTGCAGCATCCGCAGTCGCTCGCCCCAGATCTGCACGTCCGCGACGCCGGGAACGCGCAACAGCCGGGCCCGCAGCTTCCAGTACGAGATCATCGACATGTCGATCAGGGAAAGGCGGTCCGAGGTGAGCCCGATCTTCATGACGCGGGCCGTCGCCGACAGCGGTGGGATCATCACCGGAGGCGCAGCCCAGGTGGGCAACGAGTTGGTCACGGTCGCCATGCGTTCCGTCACAATTTGGCGGGCTCGCAGCACGTCGGTGCCGGGCTTGAAGATCATCTCGATCGACGAGAGCTGCGCCACCGACTTCGATCGGATCTTGTCGAGACCGGGAAGCCCGTTGAGCGCCGCCTCCAACGGCACGGTCACGTTGCTCTCGACCTCCGCCGCGGTGAGCCCGAGGCACTGGGTCTGGATCTCGACGCGTGGCGGCGCGAACTCCGGGAACACATCGACCGGCATGCGCCGGAGCTCGCCGAAGCCGAACACCATCATCGCGACGGCGAGCCCGACGACGATGAAACGGAACCGGAGGCTCGTCGCGACGATCCTGCGAAACATGGCCGGCCTTGCCCTCGACCCGCTACTCGTGCTCGCTCAGGAACTCGGAGCCGTACACCTCTGCCGCACCGACCGTCACGACCTGCGTCCCTACCGGCGGCCCGGCCGAGAGATACGTCTGGTCGCCATCGATCCGATCCACGGTTATCGGGTAACGCTGGTAGCTGCGGGGCCCGACGTTCGTGTACACCCACGTCGCGCCGCCCGGGTCGTAGAGCACAGCCGCGTAGGGGATGATCGTTTCGGTGGTGCCGTTGGCTCCCGGTGGGCCCGGCGTGACCGCAGCGGTCGTGAGGCCCACACGGTCGACCGCGCGAGCGGAGAAGATCACCCGGTGAAGGTCAGCGCTGCCGCTGACGGGCTCGAGCATGACCGGCCGAGTGGTTGCGCTCGTCGAGCCGGAGCCCGAGTTCGAACAACCGGCGAGCGACAGCAACACCGAGGCTGCTGCCGTGGCGATCCATATTCTCCTGCCCTGCATCGCAGGCCCCCTAGACATCATGTGGGTGTCGTGACCGCGGCCCTGCCGTTCTCGTCCGCGAGCTCGGGCTCGGGTGCGGTGAGGTCCACGACCCGGTGTGGTTCCACCACGGGACCGAAGCGCGCGTACAACGCGGGTACCACCAGGAGGTTCACGACCGCCGCGGTGAAGACTCCACCGAGCACGACGACGGTCATGGGGTGAACGATCTCGTAGCCTGCGCTGCGACCGAAGAGCAGGAACGGCAGCAACAGCGCGACCGACCCCAGCGTGGTGAGGGCGATCGGCTCGACGCGTTGCCGCGTCGCGCGTGCAACGACGTCGCCGACGGGCCCGCCTTCACGCTCCGCAAGTTCGGCGTAGCGCTTGAGCGTCACGACGAGATGCCGTACCGCCACCGCGAACACAACCAAGAAGCCGGCGAGTGATCCGAGGGAGATCGTGCCGCCGTTCGCGGCCGCCGCGACGAGACCACCCGCGAGGGAGGCGGGCAGGACCATGAATGCCAGCGCCGCGACACGCCAGCTTCCGACCGCGGCTTGTAGCAGGAGGAAGATGCCGATCGCGGCGGCGACCGAGACCTCGAGGAAGCGCAGGAACGCCGAACGGTGCTGCGAGTAGTCGTTGAGGACTTGCGCGTGGTGCTCCAGCGGGAACGATATGCCGGTGAGTCGACGCCTGACGTCGCCCGCAACCGCCCCTACGTCGCGGCCGTGGACGCGGGCACCGATGTCGACGAACCTGGAGACGTCCTCGTGGCTGATGACGGTCTCGACCGGCGCGACCCGCACTTCGGCGACATCGCCGAGACGCGCTACGCCTCCGTCGGGCCGGTCGATGACGAGATCGCGGATGCTGGTCAAGTTGGCGCGGGTCTGCGGTGTGCCCCAGACCACGACGTCGAAGACCTTCTGGTCTTGGAACAGTGCACCGACCGTGAGACCGGACAGCAGCGTCGCTGCGGCACGCCGCACGTCACCGGGCTTGATACCGGTCTGTTGTGCCTTGGCGAGGTCGACCTCCACCTGGAACGTCGGCTCCAGCGGCGGCAGGTCGACCTGCGGGTTCGAGACGCCATGGACCTTCGACAAGGCGCTGCGCACCTCGTCGGCTTTGGCGCGCAACACCGTCGGGTCTGGTCCGTAGATGCGCACCGTGAGGTCGTGGGTCGGCTTGTGCAGGACCTCGTTGATCCGTTCGGCCGGGTACGTCAACACCGAGTGACGGACGCCGGGATAGCCGTCGAGGACCTTTCGGATGGCTCCGAGCGTCGTGTCGTAATCGGCGGACGGCTTGACCGTGACCCACAGTTCGCTCGAGTCGACCCCGGTGACCTGGTCCGCGAGCACGGCGCGGCCGATCTGCGCGCCGACGTCGCGCACACCGCGCAGTGCCCGCAACTCCTGACTGGCACGGCCGGTTATCCGATCCATCTCGGCGAGCGAGGTGCCCGGCGCACCGTTGAACTGCACGAGGACGTTCGTGTCGCGCAGCGACGGAACCAGGGAACGACCGCGACCCAGGAACGGTACCGAGACCACGCCGACGAGCACCACGATCCCGAGCACCAACACGCCCGTCCCCGACCCGTGCACCAGGCGCGGCACGACGCGCTCGTAGCCGCGGTGCAACCAACGTACAAGAGGCGCCTGTCGAACCGTGCTGGGCGCGTCCGGGAAGAGAAGTGCGCTCAATACGGGCGTCAGCGTCAACGCGACGAGCATCGATACGGCCACGGCGACGGCGTACGACAGCGCGAGCGGCGGCAAGAACGCACCGACCTCGCCTTTCAACACAACGATGGGCAACAACGCGAGGAGCACCGCCGCCGTCGCATAGGTGAGTGGTCGACGATTTTCGAGGGACGCTTCGACCACCACCCGGGACTTCGACAGATCGCCGTTCGCTTGTCGTCGCTCGGACAAGCGCCGTCGTAGGTTGTACGTGTCCCCGATCACGTCGTCGGCGACCACAACGAGGGCGAGAGTCAGGCCTGCCAAGACCATGGCATTGATCGTTTCGCCCCGAAGGCGCAGCACCAACCCGGCCGCGAGCAACGACACGAGCAAGGACACGGCCGTGACGACCGCGATCCTCCACTCGAAGAGCAACGCGAGCAGTACCAACGCGAGCAGCCCGGTCCCGACCAGGAACGCCACCATCACATTGCCGGTCGATCGCTGCACGTAACTCGCCGGGCGGAAAAGGGACCGGTCGATCTGGACCCCGCCGAGGCCGGGAGCGAGCGCGTCGAGCGCCTTGTCGACACCGCGAGTCACGTCCAGCACGTTGGCGTCGGGCAACTTCTGGATGACCAGCAGTAGGCCGGACCTGGTGCCGATCACGCTGTCGCCGATCAGCGGCTGATGGTCGTCGACGACGTTCGCGACGTCACCAAGGCGCAAGCCCGTGGGCAGGTCGGTTTCGAGGCTGACTTGGGCGAGATCCTGCGGTGTCTTGATCGGCGACTGATGGAAGATGGGAATCCGTTGGTTCGGACCGTCGAAGAACCCACCGGTGCCCGGCGTGTTCGCCTCCAAGCGGCCCAACGGCGACCACCACAAGGCATTCCCGGTCGTGCTCACCACTTGATCGAGCGTCACGTGCCGCGCGGCAAGTTGCTTCGGATCTACCTGCACCTGCAGCTGACGTTCACGTTGCCCGAAGATCGAGACGTTCGCCACGCCCGGCACGCCCATCAACCGCGGTCGGATCGTCCAACGGGCGAGCACCCCGATATCGGTCAACGACAGCGTCTTCGACGACAGCCCGACGAGCATCACGCGACTGGTCGACGACTGCGGTTGAAGCATCTGCGGCGGCTTCGCTACGGCCGGGATGCCGGCCGCCTGGGTCATCCGCTCGTTCACCACTTGGCGTGCCCGCGCGAGGTCGGTACCGTGCTTGAAGACGAGTTGGATCGACGACAGGCCTGGAACCGACTGCGAGCGGATCTTGTCGAGGAACGGAGTCCCGTTCAACAGGTCCTGCTCGAGCGGCACGGTGACGAGTTGCTCGACCTCCGGAGCCGACAGTCCCAAGGCCTCGGTCTGCACCTCGACGGTGGGCTCGGTGAACTCCGGAAGTACGTCTCGGGGCGCGCGGTGAATCTCGACGATGCCGGCGAACACGATCACTGCCGCGAGCGCGACCACGATCGCTCGAGCCTTCAGACTCGTCCCGATGATCCAACGCATCATCGCACGGCGCCCCTTCCGCGCTCTGTTACTCGTTCGCCTCGGACGTGCCGACGCCGGCCTGACGAGCCCGGAGGATCGCCTGCGCACGATCGGTGACCCGC
The DNA here is from genome assembly GCA_964548555.1 of uncultured Burkholderiales bacterium. Lineage (GTDB taxonomy): Bacteria > Actinomycetota > Acidimicrobiia > IMCC26256 > JAMXLJ01 > JAMXLJ01. The sequence continues at coordinate 4,567 of CAZJSY010000027.1, read as the reverse complement.
AACTTCGTGAAGATGTTGGAGACGTGGTTCCGCACGGTCTTCGCGCTGATCTGGAGGCGGGTCGCGATCACCGCGTTGGTGTCGCCGTGTGCGAGCAACCGGAGCACCTGTCGCTCGCGCTCGGTCAGACCCGCGAACCCGTCGGTCGGCACTTCCGGTCTGCGTGGCGAGAAGTAGTCGACAAGCCGCTGCGCAACCGCAGGGCTGAAGATCGCCTGGCCCTCACGCACCGCCACGATGGCCCGGCGGATCTCGTCCTGGTCCGCTCCCTTCAGCAGATAGCCGCGCGCGCCGGCGCGCATGGCTGCGAACACCGAGTCGTCGTCGAACATCGTCAGCACGAGGATGCCGATGTGCGGACTGTCGGCGACGATGCGACGCGTCGCGGTCACACCGTCGAGCTCGGGCAGGCCCAGGTCCATGACCACGACGTCGGGCTGGAGCCTCATGGCCTCTTCCACCGCCTCGACGCCGTTCGTCGCCTCGCCTACGACCTCGGTGCCGCGAATGGAGTTCAGCAGAGCTCGGAGTCCGTCGCGGAAGACCGGATGGTCTTCCGCGATGAGCACCCGAATCGCTTCGGCCCGGTCGGGACGCTCACGTGTGAGCGGCACGGAACGGAACCTGCGTGCCGAGCTGCCGTCGGCATTCCGTGCTGGTCCGCCGTGTGATGCGGCGCGCGCGCTGTCGACCATGAAACTGTGCCCGCCCCGTGCCGAGTCGCTCAGATGCCCGGTGTGCTGTCTCCCGGTCGTCAGTATCCGCGGTCATGTGTCCCGTCGTCATGGGACAGGCGTCCCGGATCGACCGGGACATTTCTTCGGCAGGGTCGTGCTGACCGGATGCGGCGTACGACAGCCGTTCACGTTGACTGCTCGTCCGGACTACGTCGGAGCCGGTCCCGCCGAGCCACGTTCGACCCCCGCCGACCGCAACGACTGGTCGGCGGCGGCCGGCACCGGGCGTGGACCGGCTCCCCATTGGGTACGCGACCGCGGATGTCGCCACGGCGGCCGGGCTGTGTCCGGCGCCGAGGCTGCCGGGTTCGGCGCACAGTGATCGGCGCACGACCATGACCGAGCGTTTCGACACCTCCGACTCCGATCGGGACGCCGGCGGCCGAGGTGACGATCGCGGCTGCCTCACGATCTACACCGATCCGGCACTGGTCGGACACGTGCTCGAGATCAGTCCCGCCGGCAGCGACGCTGCGCGGACCAGCTGCCGGGTCCGCGAATACCCCAGCGGGTATACGAGCGGAAACACCGAATACGTTGCCGAGTTCGGCGAGCTTCCCGAAGGGAGCTACACCGTGTGGCAAGCCGGCTTGGCCCGGGTCCGCGACGTCGTCATCACCGCCGGCCAGGTGACGAAGCTGGATTGGCGGAAACGACTCACCATCTGAGCGCGCCCCGAACGATCCGTCCTGATCGTCTTGTCGCCGTGCGATTACGCAATGTGGCGGATTGGGTACGTCAGGCATCAGAACAAGGGAGGCCGACGTGCAGCATTCCCGCACGGGACCGCAGATGCCAAGTGATGTCGGTTCCCGTGTTGGATGGTTCGATCGGTTCGCGGGCCACTCCGCCAATGTGGCAAGTCGGGCGCCGTTCTTTGCTGCCTGTGTTCTGCTGATTGTCGTTTGGGCGCCGACGGTTTTGGTGCTGAATTTCGACACCTGGCAGTTGCTCATCAACACCGCTACAACGATCGTGACGTTCTTGCTCGTGGCGTTGTTGCAGAACAGCCAAAGCCGCAGCGACATGGCGGTTCAACAGAAGTTGAACGCCATCGCAGACGGCCTGGCGGACCTGATGCAACGGGTAGCCGGGACGGACGACGCGCTGAAACGAGAGATCGACGAGCTCAGACTCGCCGTCGGTCTCGAGACGCACGAGTCCAGTACCGGCAAAGAGAACGACGCGCAAACCGCGGCCAGCCGTTCGTAGCCTTCGAGCCGGGCCGGCCTCTCTGGTCGGGGTTCGGCACACCGAGCGATGGATGCACCGCTCGTCGTGTCGCTGAGAACCACGTTGCTATAGGTCACCCCGACGAACGTCACGGTCTGCCCCGGTGGACTCAATGGCAGCCCGGCTTGCTTGAACTTCACGACCAAACTCCTGCCGCTCGGCGACGCGCTGGTCGCGTTCTTGATGAAGTGTGGATCGCCACCTGGCGAATACTGCCTCTTGTCGACGGCTTTGGCGGGAGCGTCGTGCGGGCGCCAGTCGTGTCGCGCGCTGCCAGGCACGGCCTCGATCGTCAGGTTCGCGGCCGCGTTACCGTTCGCGACATGCCGCGCTGGCTTCCCGGGGGAACGGTGACCTTTCTGTTCACCGGCATCGAGGACGCCGCACACCTGTGGGAGGAATCGCCGGCCGACATGGCCGACGCCCTGCGCGCCCACGACGCCATCGTGCGGGGCGCGATCGAACGCCATGGCGGCTACGTGTTCGGCACCGGTGGTGACGGCTTCAGCGCCGCGTTCTCGACTGCGGCCGACGCGGCTGCCGCGGCAATCGAATCACAGGAGCAGCTGCGCGACGACACCGTCGTGAACTTCGTCGTCCGTATGGGTCTGCACACCGGCGAGGCGGACGAACGAGGCCGGAACTACTTCGGCAGCGAGGTGAACCGCGCCGCGCGGCTCATGTCGCTCGCGCACGGAGGTCAGGTGCTCGTCTCCGACGCGACCGAGGTGCTGCTGCGCAACCGCGTGGCTCTGCGACCGTTGGGCGAGCACCGGCTACGCGGTCTGCACGGACGGATGTCGGTGTACCAGATCATTGCGGCCGGCCTTCCGACGGACTTCCCCGTGCTCCGAAGCGTCGACTACTTCGCGGGCAACCTCCCTCAGCAGCTGACCTCACTCGTAGGTCGCGAACAGGTTGTTGCCGAAGTCGGCGAGCTCGTGCGATCCACCGGGCTGGTGACGCTGAGCGGCGTCGGCGGGGTCGGCAAGACGCGGCTGGCCCTCGAAGTCGGGGCCGAGGTGGCCGGCGAATTCCCCGACGGCGTATGGATCGTCGACCTGGCATCCGTTGGCGACCCGGCATCCGTCCCGGCGGCCATCGCGACCGTGCTCGGCATCACGCCACAGGGCGACGCGGCACTCATCGACACGGTTGCCGATGCGTTGACCGGTCGGCGGCTCCTTCTCGTGCTGGACAACTGCGAGCACGTGCTGCCCGCGGCGGGATCGGCGGTCGACGCGATCCTCGGTCGGTCCGGCAGCGTCAAGATCCTCGCCACGTCGCGCGAGAGCCTTGCCGTTGACCACGAGACGGTCGTGACCGTGGCACCCCTTGAACTGACCGGCGGCCCCACCTCCGATGCCGTCACGCTGTTCGTCGACCGGGCGCGCGCCGTCCGCCCCGACTTCGGGCTCCGGGAGCCGGATACCGCGGCCGCGGTGACCGAGATCTGCGAGACGCTGGACGGGCTCCCGCTGGGCATCGAGCTTGCTGCCGCCCGGATGGCGGCGATGAGCGCCGTCGAGGTGAGGGATCGGCTCGCCGATCGCTTCCGGCTGTTGAAGGGGTCGACGCCGGGGCCGGAACGGCATCTGACGCTGCGCCACGCGGTGGAGTGGTCCTACGACCTCTTGACCGACGACGAGCGCGAGCTCCTCCGCGTGACGTCGGTCTTTGCCGGCGGCTTCGAGCTGTCGAGCATCAGCGCCGTGGTCGACGGCGCCGACGACGTCGACGTGCTTCGGAATCTCGACTCGTTGGTGCGAAAGTCGCTCGTCGTCGCGGACCATGCCGCGACCCGCACCCGGTACAGCCTCTTCGAGACCATCCGTCAGTTCGCCGAAGACCGGCTGGCGGAGACCGGCGCGCTCGAGCGGATCCGTGACCGGCACGCCGCGTACTTCGCCCGGGAATGTGCCGCTCGTTGGCAACACTGGAACGGGCCGGGATGGCGGAACGCGGTCGACTGGGTGGAGGCCGAGCTGGGGAATCTGCGTGCCGGCTACCAGTGGAGCGCGCGACGAGGTGAGCTGGAGGTGGCGACGGACGTCGCCGCGCATGCCGGGCTCATGGGCTTCTCCGTGCAGTTGTTCGAAACACTCGCCTGGGCGGAGGAGTTGCTCGAGGCCGCGGCTGCGGCGGACGTCCGCCGCCTTCCGCGCTTGTACACGGCGGCCGGTTTCGCGTGCTTCGCAGGGAGGGCGGAAGCTGCTCGCGCGAACGCGCACCGTGCGACCGAGTTGGAGGTCGACTCCCGCTACGACGCATGCGAGCCGGGATACGCCTCGTTCGTGGAGGCCTTGGGCAACGTGTACTGCGGGGACCTCGACCGCTATGTCGAGCTTACCGGCGCGGTGGCGCACCGGTACGGAAGTGATCGGGGTTACGGCCTCGCTTCCTACGTCGACGGCCTTCAGTCCTGCGGCCGGATCGAGGAGGCGCTGGCGCTCACCGAGGAATCGGTCGCGGCCGCGCGATCGCTCGGCAATCCGTACTGGATCTCCTACGCACTCTGGATCGCGGGGCTGGCGTTCTCCAAGGCGGACGTGCGCCGCGCGTTCGCGGCCTGGGGGGAGGGCGTCGCGTTCGTGCGG
>CAZJSY010000026.1:2975-31796 GCA_964548555.1 uncultured Burkholderiales bacterium | reverse complement strand
CGTCGCGGGCGGTGCGGGCGAAGCCCGGGTACATCTCGGTGTACTCGTAGGTCTCGCCCTCGATCGCCGACTTCAGGTTGTCTGACGTCGGGCCGACCGCCACGCCCGTCACCGGGTCGCCGACCTCGGCCAGGAAGTCGAAGTGACCGAACGCGTGACCGGTCTCGCCTTCCGCGACCGAACGGAACAGAGCGGCGACGTCCGGGTAGCCCTCGACGTCGGCCTTCTGGGCGAAGTAGAGGTAGCGGCGGTTCGCCTGGCTCTCACCCGCGAAAGCCTCCTTGAGGTTGTCGTGGGTCTTGCTGCCTTGAAGATCGGGCATTCTCACTCCTTGTCGATGTCGCGGTGGCTGGGTACAGGCATCGGTGATGTGCGATCGCACTCGTCGCAACGGCCGCGGAAGATGACCTCGACCGAGTCGACGGAGAAGTGGCGACGGTAGCGGGCCGGAACACGCATCGCTGGAACGTCGAGCGGGACATCGCGGACCAGGCCACACTGCGAACAGACGAGGTGATGGTGCGCGCTCTCGACGTTGGGATCCACGCGGAGGCTCCCGGTGCCCAGATCGAGCAGTGACACCTCCCCCATCGCGGCGAGGTCGTTGACCGTCTGATACACGGTCTTGAGGGAGATCATGGGCATCTCCGCTCGTGCCGCGTCGTACAGCGCGTCCACCGTGGGATGCCGGTCGTTCCCGCTCAGCAGCCGGAAGATGCACTGCCGTTGTGGGGTTACCCGCAGCCCTTCCTCGCGGAACCGAGCCGTCAGCTCGTCGGCCGTCTTCACGGCCACAACACTATCAACAACAATTGTCAGCTAGCAAGACGTGTCCGTTACGGCGTCCTGCCCGCCGCGCCGGGCCCGAGCTGCCGGCGCAGGTCGTCCTCGAACTGGCGCACCGCCGGACCCGCGAACTGTTCCTTCAGGTCGGTGAGGACCGGGTAGCCGGCGTCACGCTCGGCATCCCATTCGTCGGCGAACGCTCCGTCGGTGATGTCGGCGACGAGCTCACGCATCGTCGCGACGACGTCAAGGTGGTCGTAGCGGCCGCGCCGCGTGAGCTGGCCGTACTGGCTCGTCGGCGAGTGGTACTCCGACTGCCGCGCGTATCCCTCTTCACGCAACAGCCGGTACGTGCGCTCCACCTCACCCGACAGCACGAGCTCCGTGACCACGGCCTCGATGGGGATCCCCTGCTCCAGCATCACCTGCACGAAGGCGTTGTTCACGTGCGTGAGCGCGGGCGACAGTGCCTGCTCCACGGCGAGGTCGAGCACCGCCTCCTGTCGCGGGGTGAGTTCGATCGCTCCCTGACGAAGACCGCCGATGGCCTGTGCCACCGCGAGGACGCGCGCCACGGCACGGCCGGTCGCGTCGCGGTGCACGCCCACCGCGGTGATGAAGCCGGTCCCTTCCTCGTAGCAACGACGGACTTCGGGGCCGAGCATCCGCGGCGCGACCATCCCCGTGTCGCACGCGGGATCGAGTCGTCCGAACGCGAGCGTGTAGCCGCTCGCGACGATCACGAGCGCGTCGTCGCGCGGCGCGAGCGGCAATGACGGGATGACGTCGTCGGGAACGAGCACGCAGACGACGTCGGCGGTGTCGGCGTCGGTGAGGTCCCCCGGCATGAACCCGTCGGCCACCGCGCGCTCGCGCGTCTCGTCGGCACGTACACAGACCTGCACGTCCAGTCCGGAGTCGCGCAGGTTCAGCGCCCACGAGCGCCCCTGGTTGCCGTAGCCCACCACCGCGACGCGGGATCCCGCGATCGCACCGATGTCGGCGTCGTCGTCGTGATAGATGGTGGCCATGCGACTCTCCTTCCGTCGGTTGCGACCGGGTGGTGGGCTCAGGTGACGGTGCCGTTTGCGATCCAGGCTTCGCGCAGCTTGGGCTTGCGAACCTTGCCGTTGGGGTCGCGAGGGACCTCGTCGACGAGCTCGACGAGGCGCGGACGCTTGTAGTCGGCGAGTCGTTCCCGCACCCAGCCCACGACGCCGTCCTCGTCCAGCGACGACCCGTCGCGCCGCTGCACCACTGCGAGCAGCACCTCGCCCCATCGGTCGTCGGGCACGCCGAGGACCGCGCAGTCGACCACGTCGGGATGACGCAGCAACGCGTCCTCGACCTCGCGGGGATAGATGTTCACGCCGCCCGAGATGACCATGTCGCTCTTGCGGTCGGTCAGGTACAGGTACCCGTCGGCGTCGAAGTATCCGGCGTCGCCCACCGTGAAGAACCCGCCCCGGTGTGCCGCCGCAGTCTTCTCGTCGTCGTTGTGGTAACGGAAGCTCGACTCCGCCGGGCGCGTGTAGATGGTGCCGACCTCGCCGGGCGGTAGCTCGTTGCCGTCGTCGTCGAGGATCACGAACTCGTTGCCGGGGAACGGCTTGCCGACACTGCCGGGGTGCTCGAGCCATTCCTGCGGGCTGATGACCGTGCCACCGCCCTCCGATGCACCGAAGTACTCCCAGACCTTGTCGGAGCCGACGAAGTCCATGAACGCCCGCTTCAACGGCACGGGGCAGGGCGCAGCCGCATGGGCGACGATCTTCAGCGAGGACAGGTCGTACTTGTCGCGAACGTCCGCGGGCAGCTCGAGGATGCGCGTGAAGTTGGCCGGCACCATGTGCGTGTTGGTGACGCGGAACTGCTCGACCAGCGCGAGCGCCCCGGCCGCGTCCCACTTGCGCATGACGACCACGGTGCCACCGAAGGCGAGATGCATCTGGGCCCAGAACAGAGGACCCGAGTGGTACGACGGGCCCACGAGCAGGTGCACGTCGTCGGGCCCCAGGTTCCAGCGCTGACCTCCCGCGGCGACGCCCGCGGCGCGGCGGCGGAAGTCGCTCTCGCCGATCGCGACTCCCTTCGGCCTGCCGGTCGTGCCCGAGGTGTACGCCATCGTCGTCGGCCACGCGTCGCCGATGGTCTCCTCGTCCTCGAGCTCACCATCGGGCGCGGCGGCCAGCGCGTCCTCGTAGTCGCCACCGACCACGATCCGGGGAACCTCGGGGACGCCTTCGAGGGCGGGGAAGAGGTCGGCGTCGACCACGACGACCGACGACCCGGAGTCGCTCACGATCCAGCCGGCCTCGTCCGCCTTGAAGTGGACGTTGATCGGCACGACGACCACGCCGAGGCGGCCACACGCGTGCACGGCCTCGAAGAACTCGATCGAGTTCGGAACCATGATCGAGACGCGGTCACCGCGACGCGCGCCGAGCCGGTGGAGCGCGTGCCCGAGTCGTCGGGCACGATCGTCGAGCTCCGCATACGTACGGAGCCGACCGCTGCCGGCCTCTCGGAGCGCCACGTGATCGGGCATCGCCCGGGCGAGTGCACGGATACCCACAGGGTTGCTCTGACCTGACATGAGCGTCATCATGCCGCGTCATGGCGGGTCTGCTCATCGGCGACGTGATACGGAGGGCTGCGAGGGCAACGCCGAAGCGGCTCGCGGCCACGCTCGCCGACCGCGAGATCACCTTCCGCGAGCTCGACGAGCGGTCGAACCGCCTCGCCCACGTGCTGACCGGCATGGGTCTCGCACGCTTCGATCGCGTCGCCTGGTGGGGCGACACCTCGCTCGACGTGATGCCGCTCTTCGCGGCGCTCGCGAAGATCGGCGCGGTCTTCGCGCCGGTGAACGCCCGACTCGGACCCGACGAGGCCGCGCTCGTCGTGGGCTTCGCTCGTGCACGGCTCCTCGTGGTCGACGCTTCGCACGCGCCCCTCGTGGACGGCTGGGACGTCCCGACCGTTCGTGCGGACGACCTGCACGAAGCGGCCCTCGGCGCATCTGCCGCGGCGCCTGCCGGCGCGGCCGTCGAAGAACGGGACCCGCATGTCATCTTCTTCACCAGCGGCAGCACCGGGCGGCCCAAAGGCGTCGTGTTGTCGCACCGGGCGAACGTCTTGCGCAGCTTTCCCAATCCGACGACAGACCCGACGGGCGGGACGGTGTGCATGTTCCCGCTGTTCCACATGGCGGGGTGGTCGATGGCGCTCGGGGCATGGCAGAGCCGCTGTCCCCTGCACCTGGTGCACACGCCCAACGCGGAGATGCTCCTGCACACCGTGGAACGCCGGCGAGCGTCACGGCTCTACTGCATTCCCGCCGTGTGGGCACGCGTGCTCGAGGTTGACCGGTCCCGGTTCGACCTGTCGACGTTGCGTGAGGCCGACACCGGAACGTCGGCGACGCCTCCCGAGCTCGTCGACGCGATACGCGACGCGTTCCCCGCCACGGTCACGCGCGTCTACTACGGCTCCACCGAGGCCGGCCCCGGCACACTGCTGCCCCACGCCGATGTGTTGCGCAAGCCTGGCTCCGTCGGACTTCCGTCGCTCGGTGTCGACGTGCGCATCGACGACGACGGGCAGGTGTGCCTGCGAAGCGAGTACCTCATGGACGGCTACTTCGACGACCCCGAGGCGACGGCAGCTGCGCTCGCGGACGGCTGGTACCACACCGGCGATCTCGGCGTGCTCGACGACGAGGGTTACCTGTCGATCGTGGGTCGCGCGCGCGACGTGCTGCGTACCGGCGGTGAGACGGTCGCTCCGGCGGAGATCGAAGCAGTGCTCTTGGAGCACCCGGGAATCGCGGAGGTCGCCGTGGTGGGCGTGCCCGATCCGCGATGGGGCGAGATCGTCTGTGCAGTCGTCGTTCCTGCATCGGGTGTGCAGGATCGTCTCGATGTCGACGCGCTCCGCCGCCATTGCGACGGCCGTCTCGCGTCCTTCAAGCATCCCCGGCGCGTCGAGATCGTCGACACGCTCCCGCGCACACCCGCGACCGGGCAGGTGCAGCGCACGTTGCTCGTCGAACGCATCGTCGCGCGCGCCGCGCCGTCGACAGGCGGGGGGTCGCAGTCAACCTGACTCTTGCGTCAGGTTCGCCGCCCGGGTACAAACTGCGCCACACGCAGCACAACGCTGTTGCAACCGAGGGGGGTCAGGTGGCCGAGCGTCACGTCCGGGCCGCCGTCGCGTCGTTCGCGACGGTCACGATCGCGCTCGCGTTGAGCGCGTGCTCCAACGACACGAAGAGCTCGAGCTCAGGTGGCGGTGGGGGCGGCAGCACCGCCACGTCGATCCCGAAGGTCGGCGCGACCTCGAGCGACATCGCCACGTTGAAGCGTGTCGCCGCACCCAACCCGTGCAAGCCGGAAACAGGCGTGTCGGCGTCGGAGATCAAGGTCACGGCGATCTTGCCCACGTCGGGACCGCAGGCCCAGTCGTTCTCCTCCTCGCTCGACGGCATGAAGGCGCGCTTCGCGATGGAGAACGCCGCGGGTGGTATCGGTGGGCGGAAGTTGACCCTCGACGTCCTCGACGACGCCGCGGATCCGGGGAAGAACGCGACGGCCGCACGGCAGGCCGTGGAGCAGAACCAGGCGTTCGGCATCATCGAGGTCAGCTCGGCATCGGCCGGATCGTCGCAGTACCTCTACGACAACACGATTCCCGTGACGGGCTGGCACGTCGGCGTTCCCGACTGGGGCAAGTACCCCAATCTCTTCAGCTTCGCCGACACCGTCTCGCCCAACCCGACACACGACTACTCGACCCGCAACGCCGACGTGATCAAGGCGCTCGGGGGCAGCAAGGTGGCGCTCCTCGCGGGCCAGAACCAGTCGAGTGTCACGTTCATCAAGCAGATCGCCGCGACGCTCAAGGAGACGCCGGGCATGTCGGTCGCGTACCAGACCACCGACATCCCGGTCGGATCCACCGAGTTCACCGCCGAAGTGCAGCGCATCAAGCAGTCCGGTGCCGACGCGATGTACACCGGGATGGACTTCCTCCAGAACACCGCGCTCAACGCGCAGCTGCGCCAGGCCGGTGTCAACCTCAAGGTCGTGATCTTCCCCGGCGGCTACGACCCGCGCGTCCTGTCACTCCCCGGGATCGACGGCGCGACGTTCGGCCTCGAGTTCAAGCCGTTCGAGCTGAACACGCCGGGCTTTCAGGACTTCAAGCAGTGGATGAACGACAAGGGCATGGGCCAGGTCAGCGCGGTCGGGTGGCTGTCGGCCAACCTGTTCGTCGAGGGCCTCAAGCAGGCAGGTGCGTCGTGCCCGACCCGCGTCGCGTTCATCGACAACCTCCGCCTCACGAAGGACTACACGGCGAACGGGTTCCTCTCGCCGATCAACTTCACGGAGACGTTCGGCAAGCAGTTCCAGTGCGTTTACTACGTGAAGGTGGAGAACAAGCAGTTCAATCCGCTCTTCGGTGGGCAGCCCTTCTGTGGCAAACCCTTCACCTTCAGGAACGGCATCTGATCGGATCATCGTGAAGGGAACGTCGAAGACGCGCGAAAGGTAGCGACGTGTCGCCCTACATCGTCGGCGGGCTGGTGCTCGGGGGGATCTATGCGATCTCCGTCCTCGGGCTGGTGCTGAGCTACACGGCCTCGCGCGTCTTCAACTTCTCGCATGGCGCGATCGCCTATTTCGTCGCGGTCTTCTACTACTGGGCCCACAACGAGCAGGGGTGGTCGACGCCCGCCGCGGGTGTGGTGTCGATCCTCGTGGTGTCACCGCTCATCGGGCTGTTCCTCTGGGCGGTGCTGTTCCGCCGCCTGACACACGCGTCGCCTGCAGTGCGCCTGGTGTCGACGGTCGGCCTCTGGGTCGCGATCCCGCCGGCAACGCTGTTGCTGTTCGGCGACAAGCCGTACACGCAACCGTCGGGTCTGGCCGGTGACAGTGCAGTGGGCGACATCACCCGCGTCTTCGGCGTCGCGATCAACGGGAATCAGCTCGCGGTGTTGTGCGCGGCGATCGTCGTGGCCGTCGTGCTCACGGCGCTGTTGCGCTTCACCGCCTTCGGCCTCGCGGTGCGCGCCACCGTGGACTCGCCCGCCAGCGCGTCCAACTCCGGCATCAACACATCGCTCGTCACGGCGGGCTCGTGGATGATCGGCACGCTGCTCGCCGGCCTGTCCGGTGTGCTGCTCGCACCCATCCTCGGTCTCGAGCAGACCTCGTTCACACTCCTGATCATCGCGTCGTTCGCGGCGGTGGTCGTCGCCCGGATGACGAGCCTGCCGCTCGCATTCGGGGGCGCGATGTTGCTCGGCCTCGCTCAGGAGATCAGCGTGAAGTACCTGCCGAGCTCGGGCGTGCTCTCCCGTGGTGTCCGACCGAGCATCCCGTTCGCTCTGATGGTCGTGTTCCTCCTTGCGTATCGCGGCCTTCGTCGCGAGCGCTTCGAGATCGACGCACGCGCGTCGACGGTGTCGGAGGACCTGCCGTCGCCCCGTCTCGAACAGACGGGCTGGCGTCGTCTCGTGCGGCCGGCGGTCGTCGCAGTGGTGCTGCTCCTCGTGCCTCAGGCGTTGAGCGGCTTCTGGCTCAGCGTCGTCGCGCAGGGCATCGCACTCGCGATCATCTTCCTGTCGTACGTGGTGGTCACAGGTGAAGGCGGCATGCTGTCGCTGGCCCAGGTGTCGTTCGCGGGCGTGGGGGCGGTGATCACCGCGAATCTCGCGACCAGCCACGGCATGTCGACCGTCGTGGCCATCCTCCTCGGAGCGCTCGCCGCCGTGCCCTTCGGCGTGCTCGTCGCGCTCCCCAGCCTGCGCCTCGGCGACCTCTACCTCGCACTCGCCACGCTCGCGTTCGCGGTGCTGATGGACAACCTCTTCTTCGCCCAGGACACCTTCGACCATTTCGGCAGCGGGGTCGCGGTGCCGCGCCCGCGCATCGGCCCGATCGGTTTCCGCAGCGACACCGCGTTCTACTACCTGCTGCTCCTCGTGTTCGTGGTCCTCGCGCTGCTCGTCGTGAACCTCCGGCGGTCCACCAGCGGACTGGTCCTCGCGTCGATGCGCTCGAGCGAGCCGGCTTCGGCGACGCTCGGCATCTCGATCGTGCGGGCGAAGCTCGTGACCTTCGCGTTCAGCGCGTTTCTTGCCGGCCTCGGCGGCGGGCTCTTCGCGACGTCCGTGGGCCGGGCGACGATCCTCGCGTTCAACGCGTTGATCGGGATCGTGTGGCTCGCGGTCGTCGTGACATGGGGAATCCGGTCGCCGCTCGGTGCCGTGTTCGCGGGCATCAGCTTCGCGGTCGTGCCGGTGCTCATCAACCAGCACCTGTCGCAGTCGTGGAGCCAGCTCACGCCGATCCTGTTCGGTCTGGGTGCCGTGATGCTGGCGCGTGAACCTCGGGGCGTCGTCTACCGGACCGTGCAGGGACACCGCGAGCGTCGAGCGCGGCGGGCAGCACGCGCGGAGCAACGCGCGGTCGTAGCCGCGTGAACACGCCTCCCACGACCGCGACGCCGACGCCGCCGGTCGCGCCGGTGCTCGAAGGACGCGGCGTCACCGTGACCTTCGGTGGGCTGGTCGCGCTCGAGAACGTGTCGATCGCGGTACCTGCAGCCGGGATCGTCGGGCTCATCGGCCCCAACGGCGCCGGGAAGACGACCCTGTTCTCCGTGCTGTCCGGCCTGTTGCGGCCGCGGTCGGGACAGGTGTCGATCGACGGTGTCGACGTCACCGCGACGAGCCCGCAGGCACGTGCGCGCCGGGGCCTGGCGCGCACGTTCCAGCGGTTGGAGCTCTTCGGTGAGCTGACGGTCCGCGAACACCTCGTCGTGGCGCGCCGGGTGCGTCGTCACCGTGGTCGTTTCTGGGCCGACGTTCTGGGCCTGGGCCGGCGCGCGCCCGAGGGCGAGCAGGAGGCGGTCGACCGTCTGCTCGCGGCGCTCGGCCTCGAGGCGGTCGCGGATCGGCCGGCGTCGTCACTGCCGCTCGGAACCGGACGTCTCGTCGAGGTCGCGCGCGCGGTGGCGTCCGAACCTAGGGTCTTGCTGCTCGACGAGCCGTCGTCGGGACTCGACGTCCACGAGACCGCTCAGCTCGCACGCATGCTCGTGCAGCTACGCGCGGATCACGGCGTCGCGCTGTTGCTCGTCGAGCACAACGTCGAGTTGGTGCTGGAGCTCGCCGATCGCGTCACGGTGCTCGACTTCGGGAAGGTCATCGCCGAAGACGCACCCGGAGGCATTCGCTCCAGCAAGGCGGTGCAGTCGGCCTATCTCGGCACCGGAGCGATCGCATGACCTCCGCCCTCCTGCGCGTCTCCAACCTCGACGTCGCGTACGGCAACGCCCGCGCGCTCTTCGATGTCTCGCTCGAGGTGGCGCCGGGCGAGGTGCTCGCCGTGCTCGGCGCGAACGGCGCCGGCAAGAGCTCGCTCGCCGGCGCGATAGCCGGCGCGGTTCCGGTGTCGCGCGGGCACATCGAGCTCGACGGTGTCGACGTCACGAACTGGCCTGCGCACCGCATGAGTCGCGCCGGTGTGGCGTACGTGCCCGAGGGCCGCGGAATCTTCCCGCACCTCTCGGTGATCGACAATCTGCGGGTGGCGCTCCGCCACGCCGTTCCCGCGAGCGACCGGGGCACGGCGATCGACCGCGCGGTCGAGACGTTTCCCATCCTCGGCGAGCGACGGCGCCAGCAGGCCGGAACGCTGTCGGGTGGCGAGCAACAGATGCTGAGCCTGGCGCGCGTCCTGGCCGCGCCGCCACGTGTGCTCGTGGCCGACGAGATGTCACTCGGCCTCGCACCGAAGATGGTCGACATGGTGTTCGAGGCACTCGGCCGGGCGCACGACGACGGCGTCACGATCGTGTTGGTGGAGCAGTACGTGGAACGCGCGCTCGAGTTCGCGTCCCGGGCCGTCATCGTGCGACGGGGCCGCATCGGTTGGGAGGGTCCGACCGCCGACGCGGGCCACGAGCTCGTCGCCGAGTACCTCGGCGGCGAAGGCGCCGACGTCCTGACCGGCTGACCCCGGCCGCCCAGTTGGGTCACTTTCCCGTCTATATCGCGGTGTTCTGTCCCAACTGGCGGCATGCGAGGTGGCCAACGCAACGGTCGGGTGGCGGTGGCGGGCCTTTGGGAATAACATTCCCGAGATGCGGAACGCCGTTCCCGACCAGTCGCCGCCGGCCCCGGACCGGGCCGACCCGGTGGCGGGACGCCTGGCGCGCCGGGGTGTCGCCGAACGGGAGCAGGCCTACGCACAGGAGGTGCGCCGGCTGCTGGACGCCGCGTTCTCGGTGATGCGGGCGTCTGGCGATCTCGAGCCGCGCGTGAGCGACATCGTGCGGGAGTCCGGCCTGTCGAACCAGGCGTTCTACCGCCACTTCTCCGGGAAGGACGAGCTCCTCCACGCGGTGCTGGAGGACGGCCAACGCCAGCTGCTCGCGTATCTCGAACGGCGGATGAACGCGGTACCCGACGGGCTGCCGCGGGTGCGGCGCTGGATCGAAGGAGTCCTCGAACAGGCACGCAACCGCGAGGCCGCCGAGCGTACGCGTCCCTTCGCCGTCAACGGCACGCGTCTGCGCGACCGGTTCCCCGCCGAGTCACGCGCGGCGACCGAGCAGCTGCTCGTGCCGCTGCGGGCGGCGATCGCGACCGCGGGTGGCGACCCCGATCGCGACGCCCGCGCGATCTACCAGTTGACCATGGGCTCGATGTACGAGCACCTGCTCGACCGCACCACGCCGAGCCGCGACGACATCGAGCACCTGGTGCAGTTCGCGCTGGGCGGCATCGCGGCCACGAACAGCCGTGCCGGAGGTGAGGCGCAGTGACGGAGCGCGAGCTCGTGTTGACCGGTATCGGAGGCCAGGGCGTGCAGCTCGCTGCGCAGGTGATCGCGCGCGGCGCCACGCTCGAAGGCCGAAGCGTTTCGTTGTTCGGCGTCTACGGCGGGATGATGCGCGGTGGCAACACGGACGCGACGGTGGTCGTCGCCGACGGTCCCCTGCAGGCACCGCCGTTGATCTCGCACACGTGGTCGGCGATCGCGATGCACGACGAGTTCTGGGCCCCTGTCGAGCGGAAGCTGCGGCCCGGCGCGCTCGTCCTCGTCAACGACGCGACGTTCACGACGACCATTGCGCGCGACGACCTCGGTCTGCACCGCATCCCCGCGACCGACATCGCCGCGGAGCTCGGCAACCAGCTCGGCGCGTCCATGGTCATGGCCGGTGCCTACATCGGCATCACCGGTCTCGTGGGCCTCGACGCCACCATCGAGGGGATGCGTGAATCGATCCCGCCCTACCGCACGCAGCACATCGCGTCGAACGAGACCGCGATCCGAACGGGCTTCGAACGCGTCGAGCACCTGACGGCACCGGCGTGGGAGGACGCGGAGGTGGCGCGATGAGGGGCACGACGACGACGACGATCAAGAGCCGCGGCTCCGTCCGCATCGACACCGAGACGTGCAAGGGCTGCGAGCTGTGCATCACCGCGTGCCCGCCCGAGGTCCTCAGCATGTCGACCGAGGTGAACCACCTGGGCTACCGGTACCCGCAGCTGCATCCCGGATGCACCGGCTGTGCCGCGTGTCTGTTCGTCTGCCCCGACTTCTGCTTCGAGGTGTTCCGCTTCGACCAACCCGTCGTCACGGTGGTGGAGGCGGCGTCGTGACCGCGACCGTGCCCGCGCGCCCCACCGCGTCGTCGCGCCGGCTGATGGAAGGTTCCGAGGCCATCGCGACGGCAGCCGTCGCCGCCGGGTGCCGTTTCTTCGCGGGCTACCCGATGACACCCTTCACCGAGGTGCTCGAACACTTCGCCCGTCTGCTCCCCGAGGCCGGCGGTGTGTGCATCAACGCCGAGAGCGAGCTCGAGGCCGTCGGCATGGCGTGGGGCGCGCTGGCGACCGGCGCGCGCGCCGCAACGGGCTCGACGGGTCAGGGTCTGTCGCTGATGCAGGAGTCGTTCTCGGAGATCACGCTTGCCGAGCTCCCCCTCGTCGTCTTCAACATGTCGCGCAGCCAGGGCGACTACTTCCAGGCGACGCGCGGAGGCGGTCACGGCGACTACCGGCAC
This sequence comes from uncultured Burkholderiales bacterium, assembly GCA_964548555.1. GTDB lineage: Bacteria > Actinomycetota > Acidimicrobiia > IMCC26256 > JAMXLJ01 > JAMXLJ01. The sequence continues at coordinate 19,919 of CAZJSY010000026.1, read as the reverse complement.
ATCGTCCTCGCACCGATGGACATCGCCGAGGCCGCGGAGCTCACGCAGCTCGCGTTCCACCTGGGCGACAAGTGGCGTCATCCGGTCCTCCTCTACGGCGATTACCTCACCGCGCACATCCAGGAGGCCGTCTCGGTCGAGCGCGTCGAGCTCGGCAGGCTGCCGGCGAAGGAATGGGCGCTCGACGGTGCGCTGGGTGGCACGGGCCGTTCGCGGATCGTCTCGCCACTGGGCTTCGGCAAGCTCGGACAGCCCAACCCCGGTATCGAACGGCACCTTCGTACGATCGTCGCAAAGCAGCACCAGATCGCGCAGCAGGAGGTGCGGGTTGAGACGGGATGGGTCGAGGACGCGGAGACGGTGGTCATCGCGTTCGGCACACCGGCGAAGTTCGTCCGGTACGTCGTCACCAGGCTCCGGGCCGACGGTGAGAAGGTTGGCTACGTGCGGCCGATCACGCTGTGGCCGTTCCCGTACGACGCGGTGGCCGAAGCGGCCGCGGGCGTCCGGACCGTCGCGACGTTCGAGCTGTGCGCGGGCCAGATGGTCGACGACGTCCGGCTCGGCGTCGCCGGTCGGGCGCCCGTCGTGACCATCGGCGGGATCTCCACCGACGGTTCGGGGTTCGGCGTCGGGCCGCTGCTCGACGCGGACATCATCCGGGACCGCGTGCTGGCGGTGCACCGTGGCGGTCCGGATGCGCAGCTACCGCCGCTGCCCGACAACGACCGCGCCTGATCGAGGAGGTCACGCACATGATCAATCCGCTCGGGCCCGTCCTCGACACGAGCAGCGCGCCGCAGGGCGCGCGCAAGGTCGGCGACTTCAAGCCCGACTTGTTGCTCACGCCGGAACACCACATGTGTCCCGGCTGTGGAGAGCCGCTCACGATCCGCGTCTTCCTCGAGGCGATCCAGGAGCTCGGCGTCGCACAGAAGACGGTCGCGATCGCGGGCATCGGTTGCTACACGAGCTTCTCGAGCGTGCTCGACGTCGATCTGGTGCAGGCACTGCACGGGCGCGCGCCGTCGGTCGCGACGGGCGTGAAGCGGATGCTGCCCGACGCAGTGGTCTTCACGCTCCAAGGCGACGGCGACATGGTGAACGAAGGCCTGCAGGAGGTTCTGCACACCGCGGCGCGCGGTGAGCGGGTGACGTGCATCCTCCTCAACAACGGCGTGTTCGGCGAGACGGGCGGTCACATGACGGCCACGAGCGTGCTGGGTCAGCGCACGAAGAACACCCTCGACGGTCGGGACGCGGAATACCACGGCTACCCCATCCTCATCGGCGATCTCATCGCGCAGCTGCAAGGAGCGGCGTACGTCGCGCGGGGCTCGGTGCACAACGCGGGATCGATCGCCCGTACGAAGAGGATGTTCCGCCGCGCGTTCGAGACACAGCTGCGCGGTGACGGGTTCAGCTTCGTCGAGGTGCTCACCATGTGCCCGACCGGTTGGTTCATCCCGACCGGCGACGGCCCCGAGTACATGAACGACACGTTGGGCGAGGTCCACATCATGGGAGAGCTCAAGGTCGGCGGCGTCGTGCGCTCCACCGACGAGCTCCACACCGAGAACGTCCGCCGGGCGGAAGAAGCCGCCGCGGCCAAGGCGCGCGACCTCGCCGCCAAACACCAGTAACCATCGACCTTGTGTGGATTGACGGCGTATAGCGCCGTCAATCCACACAACCTGCTACGAGGACGGTATGGACTTCACCTATCCACCGGGAGCCGAAGAGTTCCGTCGCGAGTTCCGGGCGTGGCTCGACGAGAACCTCACCGACGACCTGCGGGGCGCGTCGGTGATGAGCGCGGGGCCGGAGATGGTCGAGCGGCTCCGGGCCTGGAACCGCGAGCTTGCCGACGCGCGGTACGCCGCGATCGCGTGGCCCGTGGAGTACGGGGGGCGCGGGGCCGGGATCATGGAGCAGGTCGTCTTCAGCGAGGAGATGCACCGCGCACAGGCGCCCGGCACGGTGAACGTCATCGGTCTCTCGAACATCGCGCCTGCGATCATGGAGCACGGCACCGAGGAGCAGAAGCGTCGTTTCCTGCCGGCGATGCTGCGGGGCGACGACATCTGGTGCCAGGGTTTCTCCGAGCCCGATGCCGGTTCCGATCTCGCGTCGCTGAAGACGTCGGCGGTGCCCGACGGCGACCACTTCGTCGTCAACGGCCAGAAGACGTGGAACACCATCGGGCACCTCGCCAACTGGTGTGAGCTGCTCGTGCGCACCGACCCGTCGGCACCGAAGCACCGCGGCATCTCGTGCCTGCTCGTCGACATGACCTTGCCGGGCGTCGAGGTGCGCCCACTCGTCACCATCACCGGCGAGCGCGAGTTCAACGAGATCTTCTTCACCGACGTGCGTGTCCCGAAGGAAGCGTTGCTCGGCCCGTTGAACGAAGGATGGCGGGTCGCCATGAGCACGCTCGCGTACGAACGCGCCGGCGTGGCCAACCTTCACTTGGGCCTGCGTTCGAAGGTGGGCGATCTCCTCGACCTCGCGAAGGAGACCCGGATCGGCGACGGCCACGCGTCCGACGATCCGGTGCTACGGCGCAAGCTCGCCCGGGTCTATCTCGAGGCCGAGTACCTCAAGCTCCTGGCCGACCGCGCGATCTCCGGCGCGCTGCACGGACGCGCGATGGGCCCCGAGTCGAGCCTGGCGAAGCTGGTGTGGAGCGAGACGGAGCAGCACATCGGTGAGGTCGCCGGCGACGTGCTCGGGCCCGACGCGAACCGGGGCCGCTGGGGACGCGACGCGGTCTACTCGCGCGCCGTCACGATCGCGGGCGGCACGACCCAGGTGAACAAGAACGTCATCGCCCAGCGCATCCTCGGTCTGCCGAGGGGATAGTCCGGCCGGCACTCTGGCGTCAGAGTGCGCCCGTCAGCCCACTGCGACGTTCTGGCGGCCCTCCCCGCCGGTCGTCAACGGGACGGTGCGGGTCTCCAGCTTCAACTCGCTGCCGACGAGCTCCTCCTCTTCGGCGCGCGCCAGCATCTCCGGGTCGGTGAGCTTCGCGTAGCAACGCCCGCCACCCGGCACATCGCACACCGCGACACCCCACTCGACACCCTCGCGCCCGTGCACGACGGAGTACGCGACAACGGTGGCCGGCCCCGCGTGCGCGTCGACGATCGGGACGTGACCGCCCTCGTCGAGCGCGCGTTGCACCGCGGTCTGCTCGGGCGGTGCGACGGTACCCGGCGTCGTGGAGTACAGGCCGTACACGTGCTTCGTCATGTGCATGCCGACGCCGCTCACCAATCCGTACGAGCCGGGCGCTTCACGAAGGTCGCTCGCCATCTGCGCGATCGAGTGCGTCATGTAGTTGCTGCCCGCGCCACCGTGGTATGGCAGGCCGCCCGTCACCGTGAGCGGGCGCTCGTCGCCGTCGCGCAACCCGAGCGCGTCACGCGCGAAGTTCACCGAGCTTCCGAAGCAGCTGTAGAGGTCGAAGCGAGCGACGTCGTCGACGCCGATGCCCGCGACGCGCAGTGCCTCGCCGCTCGCGGCCCCCATGGCCGGTGAGCGCCACATGTCGTCGTGCTCCGCGAGGTACACCGGATCGGTCGCGTAGCACCACCCACGGGGGTAGACGCGCTGCTCCACGGGAACGCCCAGCTCGTCGGCCTTGGCCTCACTGGCGAGGATCACCGCGGCGGCCATGTCGACGTCCATGATCGAGACCATGTACTTGGTGTACGGATAACCGACCATCCGGTTGTCGGGCGACGGCGTGATCAGCTCGTCGACCGACCGCGGGAGGTGGAACCACGCGTGCGGGTTCTTCGCCGCGATCTCGGTCATCGGCGACAGGAGCGCGCCGATCTGACGGCGGTACTCCTCGAGCGGGACGCCGAGGTGGCCGCGGCGCGCGTTGTCGAAGATCGCGAACGTGAGCCATGCCTGGAACACATCGTGGGCGACCTCTGCGGGATGGAACGGCGCCTCCCACGGATACGCGCGCTTCTCGTCGGGCTTGAAGCTGTACGACGGGCGCTCGCCCCGCTTCTTGTACATGCGCTGTGTCGCGAGCGCCTCGGCGCCCGTCACGAGGGCGAGGTCCACGTCGCCGCGCAGAATGGCCTCACACTGCTGCGAGACCAACACCTGGGGCGTGGTACCGCCGATACCCGAGTAGTGACGGGTGCGGGGCTCGGCACCGATGCGCTTCGTGAGTCGCTCGACCGCGTCGTCGTACTGCCACGTCTGACAGAAGACAATCTGTACGCTGTCGAGCGTCTCCAGCGCACGAGTACCTGCGCCCGTATCCGCAGCCGCCTCGCGGGACACCTCCTCCCACATGACGAGGGGCTCGGGCGCGCCCTCCGCACCGACCTCGTCGGGATGCCAGGTGCGCTGCGCGACACCGATGATGCACGGCGTCCGGGGATCGGTACCTCCCGCCATGCCTTACCTCGCCTGCCAGTTGGGCTTGCGCTTCTCGGCGAAGGCCTTCGGGCCCTCCTTTGCGTCCTCCGTCTGGAAGATCCGTGACGAGATGCGACTCTCCTTCTCGAAGGGCGTCCGAAGTTCCTTCGCAAGCCCTTCGAGGATCTCGATCGCACCCTTCACGGCCCCGGCCTGGCCGTCCGCGCCGGCCTTCTCCAACACACCCGCCAGTGCCTTCACGGCGTCGCGCAGCGCTCGGGTCGTGTCCTCGTCGTGGTACAGGCCCTGCAGCGCGCTCTGCTTCGTCGCCTGCACGGCGAGCGGCGCGTTCGCGGTCATTCGCCGTGCGAACTCGTACGCGGTGTCGAGCAGCTCCTCTTTCGGAACGACCGCGTTGAGCAGCCCCATCTCGAGCGCGCGCTGGGCCGGGATCAGGTCCGCGCACAGGAGAAACTCCATCGCCTGTGGCCACGGGATCTGCCGCGGCAGTCGCACCGTGGTGCCGCCGCCGGCGAACAGCCCGCGCTTGGGCTCCATCACCGCGAACTTCGCCTCGGGACACGCGATCCGCAGGTCGATGCCGCCGAGCATCTCCATGCCACCCGCGGTGCAGAAGCCGTTCACCGCGGCGATGATCGGCTTGTAGATCGGCACGTTGCGCAGCACGGCGCGGGTGCCGTCGTCGAGGCGGTACCCGTTGATCTCGGTCAGGCCCTCGTCGGCGATCTGCCTCTGCAGCTTGGTGATCTCCGGGATGTAGCGCTTCAGGTCGGCGCCGGTGAAGAACGCGTCCTCCACCCCGGTGATGATCGCCACCCACGCGTCGGAGTCGTCGTCGAAGCGTTCCCACGCCTCGCGCAGGAGCTTGAAATGCTCCATGTCGGCCGAGTTGCGCGCTTCCGGACGATCGATCGTGATGAGGACGATGTGCTCGTCGTTTTTCTCGTAGTGGATCGGCAAGGCAGCTCCCCAGACAGACGTGGGCAACCTGACACGTTAGTCAGGGAATGCCTCTTCGCGCGAGACTGCCCTCCATGACCTTCCGAGACGATGGACGACACAAGGCGCTGGTCACCGCGCCCTTTCGCGGGGAGGGCCTCGAGACGCTCCAGGAGCTCGCCGAGGTGGTCTACGACCCGTGGATCGAGCAGGAGCCGATCCGTCTCTACAACTCGGAGCAGCTGGCCGAGCGGATCCAGGCCGAGGCCGCCGACATCGTCATCGTCGAGAGCGACAGCGTGAAAGGGCCGGTGCTCGACTTGCCGCTCGTCGCCATCGGCTCGTGCCGGGGCGACCCCAACAACGTCGACATCCCCGCCGCGACGCAGAAGGGCATCCCGGTGCTCCGGGCGCCCGGACGCAACGCGGACGCAGTGGCCGAGCTCACGGTCGCGTTGCTGTTCGCCGTCAACCGACGTGTCGTCGCCGCCGACCGCGACGTGCGTGAAGGTCAGACCTACCGCGACGGCACCATCCCGTACCAACGCTTCCGGGCGTGGGAGCTGTCGGGGCAGACCGCCGGCCTGATCGGGCTCGGCGCGGTCGGACGGGCCACGAAGTGGCGTCTCGAGGGCCTCGGCATGCGGGTCATCGCGTTCGACCCCTACTCCCCCGACGCGACGCATTCGCTCGACGACCTCCTCGCCGAAGCCGACGTCGTGTCGATGCACGCCATCGTCACGCCCGAGACGACCGGGATGATCGGCGCCGAGCAGTTCGCCCGTATGAAGGAGGGAGCGGTCTTCGTCAACACGGCCCGGGCGATGATGCACGACACCGATGCGCTCGTCGCCGCCCTGCAATCGGGCCATCTCGGCGGAGCGGGTCTCGACCACTTCGTCGGTGAGCACATCGCTCCCGACCACCCGCTCTGCTCGATGAGCAACGTGGTACTGACGCCCCACATCGGCGGCGCGACGTACGACACCGAGGCGAACCACTCGCGCCTCATCGCCGACGACCTGTGCCGTTTGCTCGAAGGCGAGCGTCCGCAACACATCTGCAATCCCGAGGTACTCGAGCGTGCCGCAACCCGAGGAGCCTGACATGGCAGCGAAAGACCTGAGTGCCCCCGAGCTCAAGGAGATGCTCCTCGCGACGGCGAAGGAGATGCTGCGGACGGGTCTCGTCGAAGGCACGTCGGGCAACCTGTCGGCCCGTCTTCCCGACGGCAACGTCCTCCTCACCCCGTCGTCGCTCCCCTACGAGACGATGACGCTCGAGGATCTCGTCGTGTGCGACCCCGACGGCAACGTCCTCGAGGGGACACGTGGCCCCACGTCGGAGAAGGCCCTGCACTGCACCACATTGCGTCTGCACGACGACGTCGGCGCGGTGATCCACTCGCACGCCAAGTTCGCCAGCATGTTCGCGGTCGTGCGCCAGCCCATCCCCGCGGTGATCGAGGAGTTCCAGGTGTACGTCGGCGGCGACGTCCCCGTTGCCGAGTACAAGGAGACGGGGAGCGACGCGCTCGCCGACGAGGTCGCCAAGCACGTCGGAGACCGCAGCGCGGTCCTCATGGCGAACCACGGCCTGCTCACGGTGGGGGTGAACCCGGCGCACGCGATGAAGATCGCCGCGCTCGTCGAGCGCACGGCCGAGATCGTCTGGGGTGCCCGTCAACTCGGGACGATCCACGAGCTGCCGGCCGAGCTGCGCAGCAAGTGGACGAGCATCTACAGCTTCCTGCGCACCAACCCCATGTAACCCTTCACCTTGTGTGGAATGACGGCGCTATGTGCCTCGATTCCACACAAGCTGTGGTTGGGGGTCGGGGTCTCAGGTCGGGACGGTGAGCAGCGCGGCCAGCGGCGAGTTCCGGAAGTCGTCGGCGAGCTCGCCCACGTCTTCGTAGACCGCGAGGGCACCGACACCGCGCAGTTCGTCGGGCGACACGCCGCCGCTGCGAACGCCGATGCAACCGATGCCGGCGCGGTCGGCGGCCACGACGTCCCACACCGTGTCCCCGATGGCCACCGCGGTAGCCGGCACGGCACCAACCCGCTCGCACGCGGCGAGGAACACACCGGGTTCCGGTTTCGCCTGTTCCACATCCGCCGCGGACGTCGCCGCGTCGATCACCTCGTCGCACCGGAGTGCACGACGCGAAGCGTCGACGTCTTCCTGCTCCGACGAGGACGCCAGGACGACCGCCACGCCGGCCTCGTGCAGCTTCCGCAACAACCGACAGGCGCCGGGAAGCGGGCGGATCTCGGGCCAGACCCGGCGGTACTCCTCGCGCCACCCGGCCCGTACGTCCGGGTTCACCTCGCCGATCAGCTGACGCATCACCACTTCGGAGGCGGCGCCGATCATGCGGTGGATCCGCGCCGTCGGGACGTCGAAGCCCCGCGACACGAAGGCGCGCCGCCAGGCGACGGCGTGCAGGTAGGTCGTGTCGGTCAGCGTGCCGTCGACGTCGAACAGCGCTGCGGGCCGGCCCGGGCTGCTCACTGCTCGAGCTTTCGCAACGCCGAGTATCCGAGCTGCAGCGCGTCGCTCCCGGCGAGAATCGCGAAGACCGACGCGACGACACGCGTGGCGCGGGGCGCGAGCACGTATGCGCCGACGAAACCCGTGGCGATCCACTGGCCGAGGCAGAACGGACATGTGAGCAGCTCACCCGCGGCATGCCGCACGCCCGTGCCGCGCACCTCCTCGTTCACCTCGCCCTCGCCGATGGACTCGTCGAAGCGGGTGAACGGCGCACGAACGATCGCGGTGACGGAGTCCTTCGCGATGAGCCGGCTCAACTTGTGCGTGGCCACCGCGAGCAGGGCCAGGTCGCCGGGCGGAATCCGCTCGGGCAGCGAACCGTGGCGGTTGACGGCCCATCCCAGCCCGGCCACCCCGGCGGCGTAGCCCGACAGCAGGGTCGCGTAGCCGCCGAGGGGCCGCGGGGTGCCGGCCGCGTACTCCTCTTCTTCGGTGTGCAGGCGATCGGCGATCTCGTGGGCGACTTCACGCGGACGACTGGGTGACTCGTTGCTCACGCACAGCTCCTCGGGCGACGATGTGACGACGCGACAGGTCGTTCGACCCCGCGCGGTACCCGAACGGCACGTGACCTAAGCGTGCCCCGCCTCAGGCCCGTTTGCGGGCGAGGGTGAGACCGTCACCCAGCGGCAGCATGACGGTGTCGACGCGATCGTCGGCCGCGAGTTGGTCGTTGAAGGCGCGAAGGGCCTTCGTGTTCGGATCGTCCGAAGCTTCGTCGATGATCTGGCCGCCCCACAGGACGTTGTCGACGAGGATCAGGCCGTTCGGCCGCAGTCGCGCCAAGACCTCGTCGTAGTAGTTCGCATAGTTCGGCTTGTCGGCGTCGATGAACGCCATGTCGAACTGCGGCTCGGCCGGGAGCGCTCGCAACGTGTCGAGCGCCGGACCCAGGCGCAGCTCGATGCGGTCGGCGACGCCGTCGCGCTCCCAGTAGCGACGGCCGATCGATGTCCACTCCTCGCTGACATCGCAGCACAGCAGCTTCCCGTCGGGAGGGAGACCACGAGCGACGCACAGCGCCGAGTACCCGGTGAACGTGCCGATCTCGACCGCCTGACGAGCCCCGATCAGGCGGGTCAGCATCGTCATGAACGCGCCCTGTTCGGGCGCGATCTGCATCATCGCGATGCCGCCGAGCCGGGCCGTCTCGGCGATCAGCTCCTGCTGCAACGAGTCGGGCGGCGTGCCGTGCTCGACCAGGTACCGGTGGATCTCCGGTGAGAGGAAGAACGACTTCGGATGATCGGCCACGGACCGCAGGCTAGTGCGGCCGCTTACGGGGCGAAGTTGATCTGTGTGGCGGCGTTGTCGCCGTTCTGCGCCGGCTCCGAGACCGCCACGACGCACTTCTGCGTGGCGTTGCACATGTTCTTGTTGCTACCGACCGGGCCCTTCGTCACGGCGAAGGTCGTCGACACGTTGCCGGACGCGTCGGCGTCGACCGACGGATGACCGAAGTTGCAGTCGCCCGCACCCGAGTCCGGCTTGTCGGCGCACTCGATCACGAGCAGGCCCTTCGCGTTGGGTTTGAATCCCTTCGCGTTCACCTGCACGGTCTGACCCTCGCTGAGGCCCGTGTTCGGCGTGAGCGTGAGCTTCTGCTTCGGCTCGGTGGTGGTCGTCGTCGCCATGTCGACCGCGGTCGTCGGCGACACGTCCTTCGGCAACGTCTTCAGGCTCGTGCTGCCGCCTCCGCCGCTGCTGCCACCACACCCCGCGATCAGGAGTCCGGCGGCCAAGACGCATGCGCCGCGTGTCACCAACCTGTTCATGTGGGTCCCCCCTGTCCGTGGACACTCGTACGGGACGCGGCACCCACGTCGCCGTGCCCGTTGGTCGATCGCATGATGGTCACCGGTTGACCGGCCAGCTTCGGCCCCTCCGTGTGGAGGTGGCACGCAACGGTCGTCCCCACCGGTGTCGTGAAGGGTTGTGGCTCGACCGTTCGGCAGATGTCCATCGCGTACGCGCAGCGTGGATGGAAGCGACACCCCGAGGGCGGCGACAACGGGCTCGGGACGTCGCCGCGCAGCACGATCCGGTGGCGCTCCCGCTGAATACGCGGGTCGGGTACCGGGATCGCCGACAGCAGCGCCTCGGTGTACGGGTGCGCGGGCCGCGTCGAGATCTCGTCGGCATCACCCGTCTCGACGATGCGGCCGAGGTACATCACTGCAATGCGGTTGCTGATGTGGCGCACCACCGAGAGGTCGTGCGCGATGAAGAGGTATGAGAGCCCGAGCTGGTCCTGGAGGTCCTTGAGCAGGTTGATGACCTGGGACTGGGTCGACACGTCGAGCGAGCTCACCGGCTCGTCGCACAGCAACAGCCGCGGGTTCAGCGCGAGCGCACGGGCGACGGCGATGCGCTGCCGCTGCCCGCCGGAGAATTCGTACGGGTAACGACGCATGACGTGCGGGCCGAGGCCGACCCGGTCCAGCAGCTCGGCGACCTTCTCGTCACGCGCACGGCCTTTCAGGCCTTCGTGCACCTCGAGCGGCTCACCCACCGTGTCGGCGATCGTGGAGCGTGGATCGAGCGACGAGTACGGATCCTGGAACACGATCTGCATGCCACGACGCGCGCGGCGGAGGTCACCGGCGGGCAGTGTGGTGAGCTCGCGCCCGTCGAGGGCGATCGAACCGCCGCTCGGCTCGATCAGCCGCAGCACGAGCCGTGCCGTCGTCGACTTTCCCGAACCGCTCTCACCGACGAGGCCAAGGGTCTCACCGGGTGCGATGGTGAAGTCGACGCCGTCGACGGCGCGCACGTGGCCGACGACCCGTCGCAGGATGCCCGTGTGGACGGGGAACGCCTTCCACAGACCGCGTACCTCGAGCAACGGCGCAACGGCCTCCGCCGGCGCGGGACCGCTCGGTGCCACGGCCGCCCTCCAGGCGCTCCCGTGGAGCCGCAGGTCCTGGGCCCGGATGCAGCGGACCTCCGCGCCGTCGCGGGGCCCGCTGTCGTCGCCGCACGCCTCGAGCGCCACGGGCGCGGCGATGCACGCCGCGACGCGGTGCTCGCACCGTGGCGCGAAACGGCAGCCGACCGGGAAGTCCTCGGGTCTCGGCACCTGGCCCGGAATCACTCGCAGGCTGAAACCTCGCTGCGCGACCTGCGGCATGGACGCGAGCAGCGCGGCCGTGTACGGGTGGCGAGGCCGGTGGAAGAGATCGGTGACGCGTTCCTGCTCGACGACCTGTCCGGCGTACATCACCGCGACCCGGTCGCAGATGTCGGCGACGACACCGAGGTCGTGGGTGACGAAGAGGATGGCCATGCCGAACTCGCGTTGCAACGAACGCATCAGCTCGAGGATCTGCGCCTGGATCGTGACGTCGAGCGCGGTGGTGGGTTCGTCGGCGATGAGCAGCTTCGGGTCGCATGCGAGCGCCATCGCGATCATCGCCCGCTGCCGCATACCACCCGAGAACGCGTGCGGATAGTCCTTCACGCGGCGGTGGGGGTCCGGGATCCCGACACGTTCGAGCATCTCGATCGCGCGCTGCCATGCCTCGCGTCGCGACACGTTCCTGTGGGCGCGAACGGTCTCTGCGATCTGGTTGCCGACGGTGAACGCCGGGTTGAGGCTCGTCATCGGCTCCTGGAAGATCATCGAGATCTCCCGACCGCGCACCTGGCGCAGCTCGGCCGGAGACAGCCCTCCGAGGTCGCGCCCGTCGAAGCGCATCGATCGGGCGCGTACGCGACCGTTCCGACGCGAGATGAGACCGATCACCGCGAGCGACGACACGGTCTTGCCGCAGCCGCTCTCGCCGACGAGGCCGAGCGTCTCTCCGGGCGCGACCGTGAACCCGACGTCCTCCACGACGGGCAGCCATCCGGTCGCGGTGGCGAACGCGACCTCGAGGCCCTCGACCGACAGGAGCGCGGCTGCGTCCCTGGGCAGTGGCTCGGCGAACGGTGCGGACGTCACGCCTCGTCCTTCAACCTGAAGACCTCGCGGCCGAGCGCGTCACGCAGCCCGTCGCCCACGAGGTTGAACGCGAGGACGGCGAGCGCGATCGCCACGCCGGGCGGGATCATTCCCCACGGCTTGTCGAGCATGTAGTTGTACGCGTGCTGCAGCATCGTGCCCCAACTGGCGTGCGGCGGGTCCTGCACGCCCAGGCCCAGGAAGCTCAGGCCGGCCTCGGAGAGCAGCGCATAACCGAACGCCAGGGCGACCTGGACGATGAGGGGCGAGACCACGTTCGGCAGCACGTGCCTCCGAACCATGCGCACGGGTCCGACGCCCACCGATCGCGACGCCTCGATGAACGTCTCTTCGCGTACCGCCAACACCTGTGAGCGAATGAGACGCACGAAGCCCGGAACGAACACGATGCCGATGGCGATCGACGCATTGGTGATGTTGGGCCCGAGGAGCGCCGCCACGGCAAGAGCGAGCGTGAGTGGCGGGAAGGTGAAGAGCGCGTCCATCACGCGCATGACCACGGTGTCGACCCAACGTCCCGCGTAGCCGGCGACGAGACCGAGCGGCAGCGCGATGGCAGCCGCGATGAGCACCACGAACGATCCGACCTCCATCGACGCGCGCGTGCCCTCGATGAGCCGGCTCAGCAGATCCCGTCCGACGTCGTCGGTTCCCAACCAGTGCGCGCCGGAAGGCCCCGTGTTGACCCGAGGATGATGAGGTATCGCCGCCGGATTCTGCGGTTCGATGAAGTGCCCGAAGATCGCGACGAGGAACAGCAGGAGCACGAACGCGAGGCCGATCATGGCCGGGACGTTCTTTCGGTACCTGCGGAACACCTGCCGCCACTGGCCGACCACCGCGGTCTCCGTGACCGCGGGTCCGCCTGCTTCACCGACCCCGACGGCCTCTTCGGCCCGTTCGAACCCGAGCTGGCTGCTCACGCGAGCCGCACCTTCGGGTTCAGGTACGCGTACAACACGTCGACGAGGAGGTTCAGGAGCACGAACGTCAGCGCGACGACGAGCACCATCCCCTGGATCACCGGAAGATCTTTCGTGAGCAGGGCCTGGTAGAAGTACTGACCCATCCCCGGGATCGAGAAGATCTGCTCGATGATCACCGTGCCGCCGAGCAGGTACGCGAATTGCAGGCCGAGCACCGTCACCGGCGCCATCGCCGCGTTCTTGAGCGCGTGCTTTCCGACGATCACCGAGCGCCGCAAGCCCTTGGCATCGGCCGTGCGGATGTAGTCCTGGTCGAGTACGTCGATGAGCGCACCGCGCATCTGCCGGGCGAGAGCGGCCGCGTTTGCGAGGCCGAGCGCGAACCACGGCAGATACAGGTGCGTGGCCCAGTCGACCGGGTTGCGCGCGAACGGCACGTAGCCGATTGCGGGCAACGCATTGAGGTTGACCGCGAACACGACCACCAGCACCATGCCCAACCAAAAGTCGGGAACGGCGATCGCCGCGCTCGACCCCACCGTGATCGCGCGATCGATCAGGCTGCCGGGCCTCGTGCCGGCCGCGATGCCGGCAGGGACGCCGATCAGGAGGGTCACCACGAGCGCGCCCAGCGCGAGGCTCAGCGTGACGGGAAAGCGCGCGCGGATGTCGGCCCATACGGCCCGGTTCTTGTAGATCGACTGGCCGAGGTCGCCGTGGACCGCGCGTCCGAGCCATCCGACGTATCGCTGCACGAACGGCTGGTCCTCGTGGAGCATGTGACGGACCTGCGCCACCTGCGCGGGGTCTGCCTTCGTCCCGCCCGCGATCGTGGCGGCGGGGTCGCCCGGTATCAGCAGCACGAGGGCGAACACCGCGAACGACACCAACAGCAGCAACGGGATCAGCGCCAGCAGCCTGCGCACGATGTATGCGGTCACCGACCTGATCCCGTTCGCATGTTCGTGCGGGAGTCCGCCGCGGACCCGGCGGACTCCGCGGACTCCGCCACGGTCAGCCCTTCACGGTCACGCCGGTGAGGTCGGGCGGATCACAGATGTCGGTCTGTGCTTTGACCGTGCCACCGACCCTCGCCTTGTCGTACGCCACGAACTGCGGCATGAACGCGATGGGCACCTCCAGCGCGTTGTCGACCGCGATCTTCGACGCCTGCTTGACGATGTCGGCGTACTTCTGCGGGTCGGGCTCCGCGAAGGCACGCTGGCTCAGATCGGTGATGTCCTGGCGTTCCTGGTTGCTGTACATGGCGACGAACTGGCCCTTGCCGTACTGGTTCCAGAGTTGATTGATCAGGTACGGGTCGGCGAGATGGGCCGCGGCGAACGCGTTGCCCTTGCGCTGCTGGTAGTAGTTCGTCGCGATGTCGGAACCGTTGATGCGGGTGACGTGCGCTGTGACACCGACTGCCTGCAGCTGTTGCTGCAGCAGCGCCGCCTGTCGTTCCATGTTTGCGTAGTTGCCGCCCGGGATCACCATCTCGATGGTCAGCCCGTTCGCGTATCCGGCGTCGGCGAGGAGCTGTTTCGCCTTCGCGGGGTCGTAGCTATACACGTTCGCGAGGGAGGGGTCGTACACCGCCGTGCTCTTCGGGAAGGTCTGGCTCGCGACCTCGCCCTGACCCGCGTTCACGATCTCGTTGATCTGCTTGCGGTCGATCGCGTACTCGAATGCCTGGCGTACCCTGATGTCGTCGAAGGGCTTGTCGAAGCGGAACTGGAACTGGAGGTACGAGCCGGTCTGTTGGACGGCGACCCCGAAGTTGGGGCTGCTCTTCAGGCCGTCGTACGACTCCGCTTCGAAGCGGATGAAGTCGACCGATCCCGACTTCAGCGCGGTGACCGCAGGCGGTCCGGTACCGACCTGGGTGAAGTCGATGTTCGTGATCTTCCACTGATCGTTGCCCCAGTACTCGGGGAAGCGCGTCAGCGAGATCTTGGATCCGGGCTGGTAGCTGACGAACCGGAACGGTCCCGCCCCGACGGGCTGCTTGTCGGCAGTGTTGAGCGAGTTCGACGACACGATCATCCCGTCGCGTGACGTCATCGCGTACAGGAAGTTGAGGGGCGCGGCCTGGTTCAGTGTGATCTTGACCGTGGTGGCGTCGACCGCGTCGATGTGATCGATCAGCTTGAGCGAGGACAGCTGCGGGTTCGGTTGGTTGTGGAGCAGCCCGACCCGCACCGCGTTCGCATCGAACGCGGTGTTGTCCTGGAAGCGGAGGTTCGGGCGCAGGTGCAAGGTAACGGTCTTGGCGTCGGCGCCGATGTCCCACTTCTCGACCAGGCCAGGCTGCAGGTTGCCGCTCGCGTCGCGGTGCAACAGCGTGTCGTAGATCCGTTGCGTCACGATCGCGTCGCAGTTCCCCGTGCTCTTCGCCGGGTCGAAGTGCTCCGTGAATTGCGCGCTCAGGTCGTAGCCGTACCGCAGCGTCCCGTTGCCGCCGCCGGCGCCCGAGCTCCCGCTGCTGGCACCGCTGCACGCTCCGACCGTCAGCGCGAGCGACGTGCCGAGCACGAACCAGCGAGCGCGACGCATCCCACGCCACATCGTCCCACCCCGCATGCCCGCGTCCTTCCCCCCGTTTGGACCGCGACACCAGCTCTGACACCTATGACACGCGTGTCAGGGTCGAGATCCTGCCCTGCCGCGGGCTCGCGCGCAAGCATTTGTCGCGACGTTGCCCGTTCGATTCGTCATTCGGGCGACTCGAGCCCGTAGAGCCGAGCCGTGGTCGAATAGGTGATCTCGCGTCGTTCGGCCTCGCTGACGTCACCGAAGATGCGTGCGAGCGTCTCCTGGGTGTGTGGCCACGTTCCCTCGGGATGTGGATAGTCGGACGCCCACAACAGCGTCTCCACACCGGTGAACGACCGGTTCACGACTCCGGCCGCGTCGTTGCCGAACGTGACGTGACCTTGGCGCCGCACGTAGAAGCTCGGCGGCTCGGCGAGCTTCGGCCTGACCCACTGCTCGTGCTCCTCGAACGCCTCGTCCATGCGCTCGAGCAACCACGAGAGCCATCCCGCTCCGCACTCGACCATGACCACGTGCAGATCGGGGAACCGCTCGAGCACTCCCGACGCGGCGAGATACGCAAGCGTGCGCTGCGCCCCGAGGCCCACCTCGACGTAGTTGATGACCGCTCCACCCGGGCCGCGTTCGGTCCACGGGCTGGATCCGGTGCCGACGTGGAAGGAGCACGGCATGCCGTGGTGCGCGGCCGCGGCCCAGATCGGGTCGTAGTCGCCGGAGTTGTACGGACAGTCTGCGGGCGCGTGCATGGGGAGCATCACCGACCGCAGGCCCATTCGCGCGACACGCTCGATCTCGGCCACCGCCGTGCCGACGTCCTGCACCGGGATCATCGCCGCGCCCGCGAAGCGCTTCGACGCGGCCGAGAACGTCTCGGCCAACCAGTCGTTGTAGGCGCGCGCCGTCTCGATACGAAGCTCGGCGTCGGGGATCATGAACCCGAACAACGCGATCGTCGGGTACAGCACCTCGCCCCACACACCGTCGGCGTCGAGGTCGCGCGCCCGCTCGTCGGGATCCCAGCCGCCGGCGCGAAAACGGGATTCCTGCGCATCGCTCCCACGCGATTCACCGTTGCTCGACGGACCGCCCATGCGTCGCGGCGGCATGCCCTCGACGAGAAACATCCACTTCCCGTCGACCTCGGCGACCCGCGGCGCGCGATCACGCAGATGGGCCGGGAGCCGCTGTACCCACAGGTCGAGCGGCTCCACCACGTGGGAGTCGGCCGAGTTCACGAGCGCGGTCATCAAGTCCTCCTCGGTGCGGAGCGTCGCGCCGGCGGGCGGGAGCGGGGACGCGCCGGTTCGCCGCGCAGGGTTGCGAGCGCGAACCGGACCGCGAGTGCGGTCGCGTCGGCCCGGTTGAGCTCACCGAGCCCCAGGAGCGCATCCTGGAGCAGGCCGGCACACAGGTGCTGGATCGCGAGCGCGTCCCGCTCCGGGTCGGCATCGGGGAACCGGCCGGCGTCGCGCCCCGCGCTGATCGCGCGTTCGAGCGGTTCGAGGACGGCGCGCACGCAGCGGCGCACCTCGTCGCGGAACTCGCGCGCCATCGCGGTGCGCTCCAGGAGGAACAGCCGCGTGCGACGGGCGA
>CAZJSY010000026.1:0-2875 GCA_964548555.1 uncultured Burkholderiales bacterium | reverse complement strand
AACTCGCGCGCCATCGCGGTGCGCTCCAGGAGGAACAGCCGCGTGCGACGGGCGAGCCGGGCGTCGAACCCGAGCGCGAGGTTGGCCTGGATCCACGCCCTCACCTGCGCCTCGGGATCGGTGTGGGCACCCACCTTCGCCTCGAGCCGCTCCGTCGCCCGCTCCGTCTCGCTGTCGAAGAGGGCGAGGAAGAGCTCCGAGCGGCCGGTGAAATGCCGGTAGAAGGCCCGGGTCGACAGCCCCGCCTCTGCGAGCACGTCGTCGACGCGCAGCCCGGCGTAGCCACCGCGTGCGAGCACCCGTTCGGCCGCCTGCAACAACGTCTCGAGCTCCCGCTCCGACTTCTCGCGTCGGGCCCGTACCGAGCGTTCGACCAGACGGGATCCCACCGTCGTTTCGGCAAGTGAGGATTGCGGCACTGAAAACTACGTTTTCACGTGAGGGCGCGCCACGTCAAGCGTGTGCGGGACCGGCTTCAGGGGCGAGCGGGAAACCGGGCGAGGCCCATGTACTCGAAGTACGTCGTCCCGTTCGGGGCGACGATCGGCTCCATCGGCCGCGCGGCGGAGAGCGCCGCGAGCATCTCCGTGCAGCGCGTGCCGTAGACCGTGTTGGCGCTGTAGACGTACCAGAGGTCGTGGGTGCCCGCCCGCGCGACCAGGCGGCGGACGAACGCGGCCTGATCGGCCGTGTCGTTGCGGTGCCGGTAGTCGATCCAGTTCACGCGCTCCGGCCCGGCGAAGCTCGGGAACACGACCTGGTCGACGCCCAGGCGGCGTGGCAGCAGTCGCGAGACGGCGGGGCCGGCCTGGTCGGGGCAGTAGGCGACGACGTCGCGCGCACGCGCGCCCGCGGCGATCTGCTTCGCGACGACGGCCGCCTGCGTCCGCTCGGTGGCGGCATTGCGCACCCCACCGACCAATCCGAGCGCGACGACCAGCGCGAGCGCGCCCATGCGCAGCGCGGGCCTCGTGAAGACGAGGAATCCCGCGGCCACGACGGCCGTGAACAACCCGAACATCACGGCGGCATACCGCGCCTGGTACGCCGCGTGCGCGACGTAGGCGGCGCTCAGCCCGACCGCGAGCGTGCCGAACGCCACGAACGCCTCCCACCGAACGCGCGGCCGCGTGCGGACGTCGAGCTCGATGCGATGATCGTCGAGTGCTCGTCCGAACACGGCGAGGAGCACGAGCACGAGCAACGGGAAGACGAGTGTCCACCCCTCACTCGTGTTCGAGCCGGCGAAGTCGAGGAACGTGTCCTTGGCCGCGGTGGGCGGCAGCACGGCCCGACCCCACGGGGTTCCCGTGTGGCGGACCTGGAACAGGAACGTCGGCAGCCACGGGACGAACGCGACACACCCGACTGCGATCGCTCCGAGTGCGGCCGGTGCACCGCGAGGACGGGTCCGATCGGCGCCTCCTCCACTGGAACGACGCTGCTGCCACACGATCCCGCTCAGGAGCACGACCACGACGGCGACGAGGTAGAGGGTCCAGTACTGCGTGTAGAGCAGCGCCGCCGTCACCGCTGCGAGGCCGACGAGATTCGTCGCACGTGGGCGATCGAGCGCGCCGCGGACCGCGAGGTAGCCGAGCAGCACGAGGAGGATCTCCAAGCCGTACATGCGGGCCTCGGTGGCGAACCGGATCGCGTACGGGGACGACGCGACGACCGCGAGGACGAGCCAGGGCAACCACGCGCGCTCGTCGTCGGTTCGGGCGATGCGCCGTCCGCACAGCCATGCGACCGGCAACGTGATCACGCCGATCACCCCCGAGAGCGCACGGGCCGCGAAGGTGCTCGTGCCGGTCACGCGGATCCACGCGTGCAACAACAGGTAGTAGAGCGGCGGCGATCCGTCCTGGCGCAGCGCCGCGTGGAGGCGACGAAGTGGCAGGCGCGCGATATCGACCGACAGCGCCTCGTCGAGCCAGAGGTGGCTGCGTGTGACGAAGCGCAGGATCACCGCCACGACGAGCAGCAGCGCGACCGCGGCGGCGAGCACGTGCTTCGGCATGGCGCGACGGCTGCGGCCTTCGGGCCGGGTTGCGGCGGCCTCGACACCGGACGCGGGGACGCGCGCGCCGGGATCGACCTTCATCGGTCCGCACCGGGCATCGCGCGGATGATAGCGACGGCGGCCCTCGGGCCCGTGCTTCCGGGATCAGGTGGCGATGCGCGGCACCACGTCGGATGCGAAGGCCTCGAGGCTCTCGGTGGAGGGGTAGTCGCGGAACCAGAGGACGAACTCCCGGCACCCCGCGTCCACGAAGGCCTGAGTCTTCTCGGCGACCTGTTCGACGGTGCCGACCAGGTTGTCGCGTACGTACTCGCCGGGGTCGCCCCCGCCCCACAGGTCGCCGCCGGAGGGCGAGTCGAGCCAGCGCTTCAGGTCGGCCTCGGTCTCGAAGATGCGGCAGTCGGGACCGTGCGTTCGCACAATGCTGTCGAAGTCGCGTCCGAGGCGTTCGCAGTGCGCGCGGAGCACCTGCGACTTGTGCACGAACGCGGCGAGGCCGACCTGCCAGTTGGTCGCGTCGGCCTCGCGCGCCGCGATCGCGAGGGTCACCTTCTCGCCGCCACCGCCGACCCAGACGGGCGGCAACTGCTGGAGCGGCTTCGGGTCGCAGTACGCGCCGTCGAAGTGCAGGTGCTTACCGTCGAACGTGACGGTCTCCTCGGTCCACAGCCGCTTCACCACGGTGATGGTCTCGTCGAGCAGTTCGAGCCGCCGGCCCGCAGACGGGTACTCGTACCCATACGCCTCGTACTCGCGCTCGTACCAACCCGCGCCGATCCCGAAGATCAACCGGCCGCCGGAGAACACGTCGACGCACGCGGCCTCCTTCGCGAGCAGGCCGGCGTTGCG
>CAZJSY010000025.1:19579-32612 GCA_964548555.1 uncultured Burkholderiales bacterium | reverse complement strand
GACCGGCGCGACTACTACGACGTCCTCGGAGTCGCGCGCAACGCCTCGCAGGAAGACATCCAGCGCTCCTACCGGAAGCTGGCGCGCCGGTACCACCCGGACGTCAACAAGGATCCCGGCGCCGAGGAGCAGTTCAAGGAGGTCGCGGAGGCGTACGACGTCCTCTCCGACCCCGAGACCCGTCGCCGGTACGACGCGTTCGGCCACGACTTCCGGCAGGTGCCCGAGGGCGTCGACGCCGAGACATGGGCCCGCGCCCGCGCCGGCGCGGGCGCCGGTGCCGGCGGACGCGGTGGTCGTCGGCGGTCCGGGTTCGGCGGTGGAGGTGCGGGACCCGACGACGCGACGTGGGAGTTCACCTCGGGGTTCGGTGGCGAGGACGTCGACCTCGACGACCTGTTCGGCGGCTTGTTCGGCGGCCGCGGCGGGGCGCGTGGCTTCGGCGGGGGGCGTGGCTTCGGCGGGTTCGGCCCCATGCCGGGTGCCGACCAGGAGGCCGAGCTCACCCTCACGGTCGAGGAGGCGTACCGAGGCGGACGGCGTTCCATCACGCTGCAGGGCCCCGAAGGTCCGCGCAACTACGAGGTCGACATCCCGCCCGGCGTCACCGACGGGCAACGCATCAGGCTCGCGGGGCAAGGCGGACGCGGAAGAGGAGGGGCCTCGGGCGACCTCTACCTGGTCGTGCGCATCGCGCCGGACCCGCGTTATCGGGTCGAGGGCCGCGACATCCATGTCGAGCTGCGCGTCTCGCCGTGGGAAGCGGTGCTCGGCACCACCGTCGCGCTCGACACGCCCGGCGGCGAGGCCAAGGTGCGCGTGCCGGCCGGATCATCGAGCGGCCGGAAGTTGCGCCTGAAGGGACGCGGAATGCCCAACCAGCGCGGGCCGGCGGGTGACCTCTACGCCGACGTGCGGATCATGGTGCCGGCGCGGCCGACGCCCGAGGAGGTCCGCCTGTTCGAGGAGCTCGCCGCGGTATCCACGTTCGACCCGAGGAGGAAGCGGTGAGCCTCGTGGTGACACGCCGGACACGCGGCGCGCTGCTCGACCTCGACTCGTTCGCGCGCGCGGCGAACATCCATCCCGATCTCGCGCGCCGTCTGGTGACGCTCGGATTGGTCGACGCGACCCGTGATCGCAACGGTGAGCTGTGGTTCGCGCGCTCACAGATCGCCGTCGTCGCGCGCATCCAACGGCTGCGCGCCGGGTTCTCGATGAATTACGCAGCCGTCGGTCTCGTCCTGGATCTGCTCGATCGCATCGCTGTTCTGGAAGCCGCGCTCCGCAAGCGGCCGCAAACCTCGGGAGGATCACCGTGGACCTCAACCGTCTGACGCAGAAGTCGCAGGAGGCGCTGCACGACGCGCAGACCAAGGCGCTGCGCTTCGGCCACACCGAGGTCGACGGCGAGCACCTGCTGCTCGCGCTCCTCGACCAGCCGGAGGGCCTCGTGCCGCGCCTGTTGCTCCAGGCGGGCGTCGACCCCGATCGGCTGCGTGAGCAGCTCGAGGGCGAGCTCTCGCGCCGACCGAGGGTCAGCGGACCCGGCGCCGCGCCGGGTCAGGTGTACGTGACCCAGCGACTCAGCCGCCTTCTCGAAGCGGCGGAACGTGAGGCGAAGCGGCTGAAGGACGAGTACGTCTCGGTTGAGCACCTGATGATCGCCCTCCTCGACGAGGGTCCGCAGACGGCCGCCGGACGCCTGCTGCGGGACCAGGACCTCACCCGCGACCGCTTCCTCCAGGCGCTGACCGCGATCCGGGGAAACCAACGCGTCACGTCGGCGATGCCCGAGGCTGCGTACGAGGCCCTCGAGAAGTACGGGCGTGATCTGGTGGCAGAGGCCCGCGACGGGCGCCTCGATCCGGTGATCGGACGCGACAGCGAGATCCGGCGCGTCGTGCAGATCCTGTCGCGCAAGACGAAGAACAATCCGGTCCTCATCGGCGATCCCGGCGTCGGCAAGACCGCCATCGTCGAAGGACTTGCCCAACGGATCGTCAACGGCGATGTTCCCGAAGGTCTGCGCGACAAGACCGTCTTCGCTCTCGACATGGGCTCGCTCGTGGCCGGCGCCAAGTACCGCGGCGAGTTCGAGGAGCGCCTGAAGGCCGTGCTCACCGAGGTCGTCGCCTCCGAGGGACGCATCCTGCTGTTCGTCGACGAGGTGCACACCGTCGTGGGCGCGGGCGCGGCCGAGGGGGCGATGGACGCGGGCAACATGCTGAAGCCGATGCTGGCCCGCGGTGAGCTGCACCTGATCGGCGCGACAACCGTCGACGAGTACCGCAAGCACATCGAGAAGGACGCCGCCTTGGAGCGGCGGTTCCAGCCCGTGCTCGTCGACGAGCCGTCGGAAGAGGATGCGATCTCGATCCTGCGTGGCCTGCGCGAACGTCTCGAGGTCTTCCACGGTGTGAAGATCCAGGACAGCGCGCTCGTCGCCGCGGTGGTGTTGAGCCATCGCTACATCTCCGACCGCTTCCTGCCCGACAAGGCGATCGACCTCGTCGACGAGGCGTGCGCGATGTTGCGCACCGAGATCGACTCGATGCCCGCCGAGCTCGACGAGCTGACGCGCCGCGTCATGCGGCTCGAGATCGAGGAGGCCGCGCTGGCCAAGGAGGAGGACCCCGCGAGCAGGCAGCGGCTCGAGGAGCTGCGCAAGGAGCTCGCCGACCTCCGGGCCGAGGCCGACGCGATGCGGGCCCAGTGGGAAGCCGAGCGGCACGCGCTGCGGCGGGTGCAGGAGCTGCGCGAGGAGATCGAGCGCGTGCGCCACGAGGCCGAGGAAGCCGAGCGCATGTACGACCTCAACCGGGCCGCGGAGCTGCGCCACGGCAAGCTGCCGGAGCTCGAACGCCGGCTGCAGGCCGAAGAGGAACGACTCGCGACACGCCAGGGCGGGCGTCGCCTGCTGCGCGAGGTCGTCACCGAGGACGAGATCGCGTCGATCGTGTCGCGCTGGACCGGTATTCCGGTCAACCGTCTGAAGGAGGGCGAGCGCGAGAAGCTGTTGCGCCTCGACGAGATCCTGCACGAGCGCGTCATCGGTCAGGACGAGGCGGTGCAGCTCGTCGCCGACGCGATCATCCGGGCCCGCTCGGGAATCCGCGATCCGCGCCGGCCCATCGGCTCGTTCGTGTTCCTCGGCCCGACCGGTGTCGGCAAGACGGAGCTGGCGAAGACGCTGGCCGAGGCACTGTTCGACACCGACGAGAACATGGTCCGCATCGACATGAGCGAGTACCAGGAGCGGCACACCGTGAGCCGCCTGGTGGGCGCCCCGCCGGGTTATGTCGGATACGAGGAGGGCGGCCAGCTCACCGAGGCGGTGAGGCGCAAGCCGTACTCCGTCGTGCTGTTCGACGAGATCGAGAAGGCGCACGCGGACGTCTTCAACGTTCTGCTGCAGGTGCTCGACGACGGCCGGCTCACCGACGCGCAGGGCCGGACGGTCGACTTCCGCAACACCGTGATCATCATGACGTCGAACATCGGATCCGAGTTCCTGCTCGAGGGCGTGACGCCGAGTGGCGAGATCAAGCCCGACGCGCGTGCCCTCGTGATGAGCGAGCTACGCCGTCACTTCCGTCCGGAGTTCCTCAACCGGGTCGACGACGTCGTGCTGTTCAAGGCGCTCACCGAGCCGGAGATCGAGCGCATCGTCGAGCTCATGCTCGACGACCTGCGCTCGCGCCTCGCCGAGCGTCGCATGACTCTCGAGGTGAGCGACGCCGCCCGGCGCTTCATCGCCGAGGCGGGATACGACCCCGTGTACGGCGCGCGGCCGCTGCGCCGGTACATCGCCCACGAGGTCGAGACGCGTATCGCCCGCGCGCTCATCGGCGGGGACATCCGCGACGGCGCGACGATTCGCATCGACCTGCGCGACAACGAGCTCGTCGTCACCTACGAGAACGCGGCCGATCAGACGGAACCGCGCGCCACGGCAGCCGCCGCAGTGTGACGGCCCGAGCGCACGGCGAGAGATCCATGGACTTCATCGGGGCTATACCCCGGTGAACGACGCCAGAGCGCGATCGTCGACGGGCTCCACGGTGGATCGACGACCGTCGACGACGCGCTGGTAGAACGCGACGTGATCGCGAACGAGTCGCTCGGCGGAGAAACGGTCCTCGACGGCCTGCCGGCAGTCTTGTCGCGAGATCGAGTCGAGCTCCCCGAGCGCGCCCGCGAGCGACTCCTCGTCGCGGCGGAGGTAGCCGGTGACGTCGTCGTCGACGATCTCGGGTGCCGCACCGCAGGGTGTCCCGACGACGGGTGTTCCGCACGCGAGCGCCTCGATCATCACCATGCCGAACGGCTCGGGCCACGCGACCGGGTTCAGCAGGCACATGGCTGCGCCGATCAGCTGCAGTTTCTCGTCACCGCCCACGTCGCCGAGGAACTCCACCTCACCACCCAGGCGCGGCTCGACGCACTCGTGGAAGTACGCGCGTTCGGCGGGCTCGCTCATCTTGGCCGCGATCCGAAGCGGGACGCCCGAGGCGCGCGCAACCGCGATCGCGGTGTGCACACCCTTGTCCGGGCTGACCCGACCGAGAAACAGCGCATAGCCACCGTCGCCCGCGCCGAACGGGTACTCCTCGAGGTCGACGCCGTGGTGGATCACCGTCGCGACCGGAACGTCGCCGGCCGTCGAGGCCTGGTGATGTGAGATGGCGATGATCGGCACGCGGGACCCCAGCGCGCGGTAGAGAGCGGTCGACTCCTGGTTGAACGGTCCGTGGTTGGTCGACACGACGGGCGCGGCGTTGTAGCGGCCGTGGCTGTAGAGCGGGCCGACGAGCGTGTGATCGTGCACGATGTCGACGTCGCCCGCGCGCTCGTACGCGTCGACGACATGACGCAGCTCGGTGATCGCGGCCGCACCGTCGATGCTCGCACGCTTGGCGTACGTCCAGGCCCTGCGCACCGGGCACGTGCTGTCGCCGGTGGTGTGCAGCAGCAGGTCGTGGCCCTCCCGCACGAGACCGCGGGCCAAGGTGTCGAGCACGGTCTCGATGCCGCCATAGGTCGTCGGCGGCACCGGCAGCCACGGAGGCGCGATGAGCAGGATGCGCACCGTCGAGCTCCTCGGTCCTCACGGATCCCGTCAGGCCGCTGCGGCTTCGACGGTGAGGTAGTTGTGCACCGCGGTGACTCCGGGAACCGACCAGGCCGCCTTCTCCGCAGCATGACGCTCGGCCCACGAGCGCACACGTCCGGAGAGGGTCACCTCGCTCCCGTTCACCTGCACGTCGATGTGCTGCGCGTCGATCGCGGCCTCGCGCTCGAACGATTCCTCGATCTTGCGACGGACGTCGCTCGGCTGCACACGCGGCTTCACGACGATCAGGTTCGAGATGCCGCGTACACCGGGGAGATTCCGGACCGCGCGCTCTGCGGCGCGTCGCTGGTACTCCCACTCCACGTCGCCTTCCAGCGTCAGCCAGCCACTCTCGACCCGTACCTTGACCCGGTCCGCCGGCACGAGCACATTCCACTTGAGTACGTCGGCGGCAGCACGGGCAATGTCGATGTCGCTGCGTTCGGTCGCGGGTTTGACGACGAGGTCGTTCACCACGCCACGCACGCCTGATACGCGCTCCACCGTTCGTTCCGCCTGCCACTTCTCGGCATAGGAACGCACCTCGCCCGTGAGTGTCACGATCCCGTCGAGCACGGCGACGCCGATTCGGCGTTCGTCGATGCTGGGCTCCATCTCGAGCTCGCGTTCAACGTCGCGGCGAAGCTCACTGTCGGTCTTCATCACACGTCTCCTCCACGCAGACGCCCGCCGCGTCCGCACCGCGACGCGAGAAGCGGTGCGCGACGGTCGTCGCGGGGCGGACACTCGATCTGAGTATGCGCACCGGGGATGCAACGGCAACCACG
The DNA here is from genome assembly GCA_964548555.1 of uncultured Burkholderiales bacterium. Classification (GTDB taxonomy): domain Bacteria; phylum Actinomycetota; class Acidimicrobiia; order IMCC26256; family JAMXLJ01; genus JAMXLJ01. The sequence goes on along the minus strand of CAZJSY010000025.1, from coordinate 26,708 downwards.
TGTTCGCGTAGTTCCCGTGCGACCCCGTCAGTCCGCTGTCTCGCCCACGAGCTCCCAGCGCGACGGCTCACCAGCGATCTCCCGCACGATGCCGCGCATCTCGAGGGCGCGCAGATGGGCCAGCGCCTCGCCCACCGCGGCGCGACGCATGAATCCCTCGATCCGGTTCCACGGACGCGACCATCCCATGCGCGACGCGATGTCCCAGGCGCTCGTCGCTCCGTCGCGGATCGCGCCGATCACCTCGGCGAAGCGCGCCTCGTGATGGGCGCGCAACTCGCCGAGTCGCTGCGGCAGCCCGACGAAACGGTGCTCGTGTGCGGGCAGCACCTCGTCGGCGTCGTACGCCTCCAGCTTCTCGAGTGACCGGAGGTAGTCGCCCAGCGGATCCGTGCCGGCCTGCGGGTGGAACGGGATGTTCGGCGTGATGCGCGGCAGCACATGGTCGCCGGAGAGCATGAGCGCGTTGCCGCTCTCCCAGAAGCAGAGGTGACCTGGCGAATGACCCGGTGTCCAGATCGCCGCGAGGTCCCATCCGGGTACCTCGGGCTTGTCGCCGTCCTCCATGAGCACGTCCGGCTTCACCGACTCGACGAACGGCAACACGGGCATCGACGCGTTCTGCAACGAGCCGAGCTCCTCGTCGGGCGCACCCATGCGCCGCAACATCGCGCCGACGCGTTGCAGGAGATCGGCCGGTTCCTCATAGCGGTCGTGGATCAACGCCGCGTCGGCGGGATGCAGTGCGATCCACGCGCCCGACACCTCCCGGATCCGTCCCGCCAGGCCGTAATGGTCGGGGTGAATGTGCGTGACCATGACGCCCTGCACCTCGGACACGTCGGAGCCGAGGTGCTGCATGCCCGCCGACAGCGCCGCGAACGCCTCGTCGGTGTTCCATCCGGCGTCGATCAGGAAGGGACCGCGGTCGGTCTCGAACACGTAGACGAAGACGTAGCGCAACGAGTTGTTGGGCAGTGGAACAGGAACGCTCCACAAGCCGGGTCGGACCCGCTCGACGGGCGGCAGCGGCCCGGAGCCGCGCCCGTCGCTCATGACCTGTGCCCGTCGACCATGCAGTCAGCCTCTCACTGCATGGTCACACCTCGCCAAGACGGGTATCCACCTCGCGGAGCCGCTCGCCGAGCACCCGCAGCATCTTGCGTGCCACCGACGGCATCGCCAGGTCGATGAGGTTGTCGAACTCCTGCGCGCTCATCACGAGGAGCGTCATGTCCTCGTCGGCGGTGACGGTCGCGACACGGGGGGCGCGGGTGAGCAGCGCCATCTCCCCGAAGAACGAGCCCGGCCCCAGGTGGCCGATGGACTCGCCGCGCCGGCTGACCGACGCCTTGCCGCTCACGACGACGAAGAACTCCTCGCCGGACTCGTCTTCGCTCGTGAGCACGGTGCCCGCCGGCCGGTCCACCACCGTCGTGATGGAGGCGATCTTCGCGAGCTCACGCGAGCTGCACCGCGAAAACAGCCACACCGACTTCAGCAGCTCCGTCTTCTTGTCCTTCGCGATATGCACGCCCATCATCACCCTCCCGGACCGCCGCACGCCCGCCGCCGACATCGGGTGGTTTCACGCCGGAGTATGCGCCCACCGGTCCCGTATGAACACCCTGGACCGTGGTGCAAGGAGGCGCGGGAGATCTCGCGCAGCGCTGCTGGACCGTCGTAGCGTGCACATCGTCGAAGGAGGCGTACACCATGGCCCCGTCCGTCGAGTTCCCGATGTACGACGAGGTTGTCGCGTCGACCCTCGAAGGCTCTGCCGAGGCGGGTGGTGGCCTGCCGGCCTTTCTCGGGATCCGGCACACCAGCGTCGGTCCCGGGGAGCTGAAGGCTGAGGTGGAGGTGGGGCCCGAGCTGCTGACGCCGTTCGGCAACCTGCACGGCGGCGTGCTCGCGGCCCTGTGCGATCACGTGCTCGGCACCGTCTGTTATCCCGTCATCCCACGAGGGACATGGGCGGCGACGACGGAGTTCAAGCTGAACTATCTCGCACCGGTCAGCTCCGGCGTCTTGGAGGCGACGGCTGAGATCGTCTCGATGTCCAAGCGCACGGCGGTCGTGCGCATCGACGTGCTCAACGACGGGCGCGCCGTGTGCCTTGCGCAGGGCACCGTGTCGATCGTCGCGCCCCGCGAGGGTTGAGCTGCATCGAGGCGCGGCGCCGGCCGCCGACGAGCGGTCCACCACTCGAACGGGTCGGCCGCGGCGGACCGCGGTCAGGCCTGCGCGATGCGGACCAGATTGCCCGAGGGGTCCCGGAACGCGCAGTCGCGCGCGCCCCACGGCTGGGACGCCGGCTCCTGGAGCACCTCGGCGCCCGACGCCCGGACCTTCTCGAACGTGGTGTCGAGGTCGTCGGAGCGGAAGATCGCAGCCTGCAGGGACCCCTTCGTGACGAGGGACAGGAGGGCGTCGCCCTCGGCCTGCGAACGACCGCCGTGCGGCTGGAACAGGACGATGTCGACCTCCTGCCCCGGGGCGCCGACCGTGACCCAGCGGAAGCCGCCGGACGCCACGTCGTTGCGGACCTCGAGACCGAGCGCGTCTCGGTAGAAGCCGAGCGCGTCGTCGGGGTCGTGGACGGGGATGAACATTGTCGAGACGGTGAGTGTCATGCGACGACCCTAAGAGCACCGACCCGTCGCGTGCTTCTCCGATCCTGCTCGGTCCGCTCGGACCGTGATCGTGGTACGCCGGGGCCGCGTCACCACCATGCTCACGCACGGCGGAACGACCTCGAGGTGGCGGTGGTCACGCGCGCGGTACTGCGACGGCGTCTCGCCGACGATCTCGGTGAAGCGCGAGCTGAACGAACCGAGCGACGTGCAACCGACGGCGACGCATGTGTCGGTGACCGACATCCCCTGCCGTAGGAGCGCCTTCGCGCGCTCGATGCGTCGCGTCATGAGATAGCAGTACGGCGTCTCGCCATACGCCGCACGGAACTTGCGCGAGAAGTGCGCGGGCGACATCAACGCGGCACGCGCCATGACCGGGACATCGAGGGGCTGCGCGTACTCACGGTCGATGAGGTCGCGGGCGCGACGCAGGTGCACGAGGTCCGCGAACTCCTCCGGCATCATGCCGGCGACGATAACCGCGCCACCGACTTCGGTTCCCGAGATCAGGTACGCGGGACCTCGTGCAGATGCGGCGGATCGACGTCGCGCACGTCATCCGACGAGAAGAGCCGCGGCAGCTCGTATCCATCGGCCCGGCGGCGGATGCGGTATCGGACTCCCTCGGCGTCGCGGATCACCTGCGACACCTCGAAGCCGCCGACCCAGTGGTCGCCGTCGAACCGGCAACGCACTTCGACACCGTCGAGCCTCATCACATGACGGGAACCGGCCGCCGGGTGGGCTGCGGGCACCCGGACCGCCACGTCGGTGCCCGGCCCCGATTCCGGGGAATCGTCCGGGCCGACGGTGCCACCGACGACCCTCAGACCGGCGCCGTCGTGCTCGGCCGGCTCGAGCGCCTTGGGGAGCCGCGCCGCGAGCTGGTCGATGGCCTCCAGGAGCGCGAGGCGTTCGACGCGGTTGCTCTGCACCGTACGCACGGCGAGATCGCAGGTGTGCTGGACGCGCTCGAGCGTCCGCTCGAAGGCCGCGACGCGCCCGCCCAACTCGGCTCCGACCAGACCGATCTCGGAGGCGACGGCCGTCGAGACGCGGTCCCGCTGGTCCAACCGGTTCTGCATGCGTTGCTCGAGACCGGAGACTGTGTCGTCGAGCGCGGCGCGCATGTCCGACCGGGCCGCGTCGAGCTCACGACGGACTGCGTCGAGTAGCTCGGTTTCGGCCCGTCGGCGCCGGAACATCGGGGGCGAACATACGCCGGAACGTCTGACGCGTGGTGGAACCCGACCATTGCCATCTCGTAAATGCTCCCGGTCGCCACATCATGAGGTTTGGCAAGCGCGTACGGCGCGGTCATTTTTGGGAAACACCCCCTGGGATCCCCAGTCACGGCGGCGTAGGGTGACCCGCAAGGGGTCCGCACCTCGGGGGGAATGCCGATGCAGAGGTTCTGGTCGAACCTCGCCGTTCAGCTCGGGAAGCGCGCGGGACTCGTCTCGGTCGTCGGTCTGCTCGTCACCGTGGCGCTCGGCCTCGGGATCGCAAATCTGAAGTTCCAGACCGGCCAGGACAGTTATCTCAACAAGAGCGAGCGCGTCTACAAGGACAACGTCGTCTACCAACGACTGTTCGGCGGCTCGGCGATGCTCACCGTGATCACCGCGAAGCCCGGCCACACCATCGACGAGATCTTGACGCCGGATGGTCAGCGCCAGCTGACCGATTTCCACGACCGGCTCCTCGCCGCCGGTCAGCTCCAAGGCGTCATCACACCCGTGACGATCCTCCAGTTCTCGGATCGACTCGTCTCCTCACCCGACGGCGACCCCACGCACAGCATCGCGGGACGGGCCCTGATCGACGCCCAAGCCAAGGAGGCGCCGGGCTCGCCCGGTGCCGCCGCGCGCGGCGCCGACGCGACGGCGACGCTGGCCCGTCTGGGCGCCATACCGCTCGCGCAGCGCACACTACAGAACCCCGCGTGGGTGAAGTTCCTGCTGTACGACAACCACGGGAAGGTCCGGAAGGCCCTGCGTTCGTTCCTCCTCGACGACCGCCACATGCAGGTGATCTCGCGGCTCAAGGGCAACGAATCGATCGACAAAGAAGGCGCGGCGGCGGTCATGGTGAAAGCTGAGGCTGCCAAGCTGTCGTTCCCCAACGCGAGCACCGTGACGACCGGGTCGTCGGTCCTCCTGAAAGACCTCAACGACTACCTGCGCGGCGGAATGCTCACGCTCGGAGCGATCGCGGTCGCGATCATGACGCTCATCCTGCTCGTACTCTTCGACGTGCGGTGGCGTCTCCTCCCACTGGGCGTGATCCTCGTCGGAGTCGTGTGGGCTTTCGGTCTGGCGGGCTACCTCGGGATTCCGCTGACCATCGTGACGATCGCGGGACTTCCCGTGATGCTCGGCATCGGCATCGACTACGCGATCCAGATGCACGCGCGCGTCGAGGAGGAAGCGGTGATCGGTCGATCGGATCACCCGATCCAGGAGACCGCGCGCAACCTGGGACCCGCGCTTCTCGTCGTGACGTTCGACGCGATCTTCGCCTTCCTCGCGCTGCGTTTCGCCAAGACGCCGATGTTGCGCGACTTCGGGTTGCTGCTCGCAGTGGGCATCGCGGCAATCTGCCTGTGCTCGATCATCCTTCCACTGGCCGTCCTCGGCATCCGCGAGTTCAAGTCGCCCACGCGCACGGGCGACTACACCGAAGGTCCGCTCGGACGGCTCGTCGTCTTCCTCGGCAGCGCGCCGGCGGGTGCAGCGGTGTTCCTCGCCATCGCGAGCGTCGGTGTGTTCTTCGCCGGCGCGCTGGTGGAGGACAAGCTCACGCTGCAGACGGACCCGATCCACTGGGTCAACCCGCACTCACAGACCGTGAAGGACATCCACGAGGTCGAGAGGCAGGCGGGAGGCACGAGTGAGCTCGGCGTCTACGCCACCGCCCCCGACGTGTTCTCCGACCGGTTCGTCGCGTTCGCACACAGCTTCACCCGCCAGACGCTCGCGAAGTATCCGGAGCGGCTCCTCACCGGGTCCAGCGTCGAGACCTCGGTCGGGGACCTGATCAACGACATCCCCGGCGCCAGCGACATCACGCCGACCGGCGCCCAGGTGCGCGCCGCGTACGACGCCGCTCCAAGAGATCTGCAGCTGTCGTCGGTCAGCGCGAACGGGACCGCGTTCAACATCGTGTTGCGTACCGGGCCCGGTTCCCTCGATGTCCGCGCGCCGGTCGTTCGGGCGATCCGCACCCAGACCCATCCGCCGCCCGGCGTGCGGGCGACACCATCGGGGCTCGCGGTCGTCGGCGTGGGTCTGCTCGACAACCTCCACGCGAACCGCGTGCTGCTCACCTACCTCGCCGTGCTGTTCGTGTTCCTGTTCCTCGCGGTCCGGCTCCGCTCGGTGATCCGGTCACTGCTGTCGCTCGTCCCGGTCGGTATCGCGGTCGGGGTCGCGTCGCTCGTCGCATACGGGTTGAGCCTCAAGCTCAGCCCGATGACCGCAGTAGGCGGCCCGCTCGTCGTCGCGGCGTGCACCGAGTTCACGTCGCTGATCCTCCTTCGCTTCGTGGAGGAGCGCCGGCGCGGCATGGCGCCGCGCGAAGCGATCGACGTCGCGGCGGCGCGTACCGGTCGGGCCTTCGTCGTCTCGGCGCTCACCGCGATCGTCGGGGTCGCGGTGCTGTCGTTCTCGTCGCTGCCGCTGTTGCGCGACTTCGGACGCATCGTCGCGATGAACGTGTTCGTCGCGTTGCTGAGCGCGCTCGTGATCCTGCCGCCGATGCTGGTGTGGGCCGACAAGCGCAACTGGGTGTCGCGCGGGCTCATCAAGCCGGAGGAACCGTTCATCCCCACGCCCACCACCCCGGAGAGCCCGCAGCCCGTGCGCTGACCGTCGACCGGCGTCGACGGTGAGGTGATGCCGGAAGGGTGACGGGCGCTCCTTCCAAACCTTTGCTACGGTTTCGTCCCAATTCCGGCGCGAGGGGTCGCGCCCGAAGGACACATTGGGGTCGGGCGTACGTGCAGACCGCACGGCGCTCTCGTCGCATTGGGGTCGGGGCATGACAACCGGGGCATCGCGGTTCCGCGCGCGTTTCGCGCGCGCATCGATCGGCCGGCGCATCCGCTCGGCACTGTTCGCGGGGGTCGCCCTCGTGCTCGCGTCGGCAGGCGTCGGCACCGTCGAGCCGGCGAGCGCGGCGGTACCTCCGGGGTCGGAAGGGGTCGTCGTCGACGGCTGGGGCGGCCTGCACGTCGTCAGCTACGGGACGACGCCCACGATCAGTTCTTTCAACTCCGTCGACTCCTGGCCCGGCTGGGACATCGCACGGGCTGTCGCGCTGCGCGCGGCGGACCCGACCACCTGCGCGTCGTTCGGCGGCTACACGCTCGACGGTTGGGGCGGCCTGCACCCGTTCGGCATCAACGGCAAGAACCCGCCCGCGAAGCCGAAGGACGGCCCGTATTGGAAGGGCTGGGACATCGCGCGCAACGTCGCGCTCGTCCCGGT
>CAZJSY010000025.1:0-19479 GCA_964548555.1 uncultured Burkholderiales bacterium | reverse complement strand
ACGGCCCGTATTGGAAGGGCTGGGACATCGCGCGCAACGTCGCGCTCGTCCCGGTGAACCCGCGCAACCCCGACAGCCCGCCGGCGGGCGGTTTCGTCCTCGACGGGTTCGGCGGCCTCCACTACTTCACGATCGACCCGACCGTGCCGGCGCCGGTCGTCAGCGGCGGTCCGTACTGGAATGGCTGGGACATCGCACGTGGTCTGATCGTGCTCACCGACCCGAGCCAGCCCACCACGGCGCTCGCACTGCGCGGTGGCTACGTGGTCGACGCGTGGGGCGGCATGCACCCGTTCGCGATCAACGGGAACACGCCCGATCCGGTCGACACCGCAACGGCGTCGTACTGGCCGGGCTGGCAGATCGTCCGGGGCGCCACCGCGTTGCCCGGATCGAACGTCAACGGTGGGTTCGTGCTCGACGGCTGGGGCGCGCTGCACTCGTTCACGCTCGGCACCGGGCCGGGCCCCGACACGTCACAGGTGAGCGGCGGCTTCTACGCCCCGTCGTGGGACATCGCCCGCGGCGTGTCGATGAAGCAGAAGAAGGTCTGCCCGTAAGACCATCTCCATCACTCCTCCATCACTCCGACTCTCCCGTCAGTTGGGACAGAACACCGCGATATAGACGGGAAAGTGTCCCAACTGCGGAGTGATGTGCGTCGGTCCGGTGGCTCAGCTCTTGTCGAACACGTCATGACCGAAGCTGCGCACCTCGGGCGAGCCGGCGTACCCGAGGTGCCCGAGACCGAAGAGCTCCTCGACGGTCCGCAGCAAGCCGTAGTGGTTGTACGGCGTCGCGTTGATGCGCGCGCCACGCGTCCAGCGTGAGAGCACCACGGCGCCCACACGCCCGCCGCCCAGACCCGTGATGCCGGGGAGCGGCGAGTTCGGCCCGGGCCCTTCGCCGCAGCACGACGACGCGTCGGCCGACGCGCCCGTGGGCTCTGCTTCGTCGAACGTCACGATCAGCACACCGTCGCGCGTGAACGCCGGTGACGTGAGGATGCGCGGGATCCAGGTCTTCAGCCACGCGTCGGCGGCGACGAGACCGCCCGGCCTGCCGTCGACGCACGACGGTGTGTCGTGCCCGTCGTTGCACAGGTTCGGCGTGATGTAGGTGAGGTTCGCGGTCGTTCGTATCGAGCGGAGATCGTTCGGCAACCGGTCGAGCGGGACGTCGTCGGCCGCGCAGCTCGGACCGTCGATGATCGAGTGGAAGTAGACGAACGGGTTGTGACGGGCCGCGTACTGGTCGCCCTTGCGCGCCGACTGCGTGGTGTCGGAACTGTTCAGCGCGGGGTGGCGACACGTCGTGGGAGCTCCGGGCGTGTTGCCCATGTCCTCCATGTAGCCCTTCCACGTGAGCCCCGCGTGCGCCAGCTGATCGGCGATGGTGGGCACACCGGCGGGGAAGACGCAGCCGTCGCCGACGGCCTGACCACCCGACCATCCGACCTGCACGAACTCGCTGTAGAACTGGCAGTCGCTCTGCGTCTGCGGGTTCGGACCCTGGCCGCTGATCTGCGCGATGTAGTTGTCGAGGCTGACGTGCCCGGTCGCGTAGTACTGGTCGAGTAGCTGGCCACGCGGGCGGAGCACTCCGTTGAGGTACGTCGCCGGCGATCCGGGTCCCCAGGTCTCCGCGAAGCTCTTGTTCTCGAGGTTCACGACGAACACGTGCCCGACCGGCGGAAGTCGCCAGGGGCGCGTGCTCGTCGCGCTCGACGGCGATGCGCACAGGCCGAGCGATGCGGCGACGATCGCCAGCGCGACGGCCGTCGTGGTGAAGCGTGTTCTCACAGGAGCCTCCATCCGTCGGCCACGGCCCGGTCGGCCAGGGCCTTCCAACCCTCGTAGTCGCCCGGGTTCCCGGATATGCAGGGAAGCGGCGACGCGGCAGGAACGTCCCACTGCGGTGCGTGCAGGTTCGGAGTTCGGGAGAAGTCGAGAACCTCGGCGAGGTTGCGCGCCTGCGCGTCGCGCACCGTCAGCGGTGCAAGGTTGAACCGCCACTCGATCATCTTGAGGATCGACGTGTGGTCGTACACGTTGTGCGCGACGTACCCCCGGCGCGCTCGCGGCGAGATCACGATGCCGGGCACGCGGAACCCGCGCAGACGCGCCGCGGGGTTGGCATCGGGCGCGACCCGGGGTGGGACGTGATCGAAGAAGCCGCCCCACTCGTCGTACGTGATGACGAAGAGCGTCCGGTCCCACTGCGGCCCCGTCGTGACCGCGTTGTAGATGCTCGAGATGAAGTGCTGTCCGACGCGGATGTCGGCGTGCGGATGATCGTCGCCCGACGAGCCGGAGCCCTCGTCCAGGAACCTCGGGTCCACGAAGGCGACGTCCGGCAGCATTCCGGTGCGGCACGCGGCGAGGAACTGTTCGACGGGCTGACTGATCGGCTGGTACTTCGCGCCCCACAACGCGGTGTAGGGAATGTCCGAGTAGTAGTAACGCCCGCTTCGACCCGCGGCTGCGAGCCGGTCCCAGATCGTGGGAAGGGTCGACGTCGTCGGTCCCTCGTTGTTGTGCAGCCGGTCGGTCTGCGCGGCGTGCAGGTAGAAGCGGTTCGGATAGGTCTCCGCCATGATCGCGGCGAAGTACCGGTCACACACCGTCCAGGCCGGCGCGGCCTTCCCGTAGAACGGGAGCTGGTCCGCGGTGTAGTAGCCGATCGCGTACTCGTCGTTGGTCCCGGATCGGAGCCATCCGTCGCAGCGACCGTTGTCGAACTGCGTCCGGCCGCCCTCCCACGAATGGTCGGGGTCGGGATGGCCACAGCCCTGGTACTCGCCGAGCCGGTACGTCACGCGGCTCGCCCCGGTCGTGTCGGTGAACGTGAGGCCGCCCTGCTTGCCGTCCGCTCCGGGCAGCCAGCCCAGGAAGTGGTCGAAGGACCGGTTCTCCATCATGAGGACGACGATGTGGTCGATGCCGGACGCGGTCGGAGCCGGCAGCCGGCTGGTCGAGGTGGCCGACGCGAGACCGGCCCACCTCGTCGCGCCCAGCACCGCCGCCGCCCCTGCCAGCCCGACACCGCGCGTCAGCACTTCGCGACGTGTGAGCTCCATGCGGGCCGGTGTTTCCGCCGATCGGTGGCGTCAAGCCTGCTTGTGCTTCTTTTCACGAGACGGTCGATCGTTGTTCACGCACGCGACCTCGCCTTCGCGTGGCCCTAACAAGCCGCGCGCGCACGCCGAACCTTCGTGGAGCACCATGGCTCCGGTCTCGAAGGAGCGGACGATGAATCGTGTGCAACGTCGCCTGAGCACAATCGCCGTCTGCGCTGTCACCGGTGCACTTATCGTGACGCTCGCCGCGTGCACGGGTGGCGAAAGCGATCGGGCGCACCGGTCGTCGACCGCACCCGCAGGGGCTGGATCGACGGACATCGGGAAGATCCGGCACGTCGTCGTGATCATGCAGGAGAACCGGTCGTTCGACACATACTTCGGCACGTTTCCCGGGGCCGACGGCATCCCGATGAACGGTGGAACGCCGTCGGTCTGCGTGCCCGATCCCGTGCGCGGCTCCTGCGTGCGGCCCGCGGTCGATCACGCCGACGTCAACGGCGGCGGCCCGCACGGAGCGGCGAACGCGGTCGCCGACGTCAACGGCGGAAAGATGGACGGCTTCGTCGCGCAAGCGGAGGGCGGCCGCCGCGGTTGCCTCGACCTCAACAATCCGGCGTGCACGAACGCGACCACACCCGACGTCGTGGGCTACCACACCGGATCCGACATCCCGAACTACTGGTCGTACGCGAGCAACTTCGTGCTGCAGGATCACATGTTCGAGCCGAACGCGTCGTGGAGCCTCCCGGAGCACTTGTTCCAGGTGTCGGAATGGTCGGCCGCGTGCACGCAGCACGACAACCCGGCGAGCTGCGTCAACGCGCTCCAGTTGCCCGGCCTCCCGCCCGATTTCGCCGCCGCACGTAACGCCCTTCGACGTCCGGCACCCATTTACGCATGGACCGACCTCACGTACCTGCTCCATCGGAACCAGGTCTCGTGGGGGTACTACGTGGTGAGCGGCACGGAGCCCGACTGCGCGAACGACGCCGCGATGTCGTGCATCGCGCCGCGCCAGAACGCGGCAACGCCCGGCATCTGGAACCCGCTGCCGTATTTCGACACGGTGCGCAACGACGGAGAGCTCGGCGACATCCAGTCCGTCGACCGGTTCTACGCCGCCGCGAAGAGCGGGACGCTGCCCGCCGTCTCGTGGATCGCTCCCTCCGGAGCGGTGAGTGAGCACCCGCCGGCACGTGTGAGCGCGGGACAGTCGTTCGTCACCAGCCTGGTGAACGCCGTGATGGACAGCCCCGACTGGAGCTCCACCGCGATCTTCTTGGCGTGGGACGACTGGGGCGGCTTCTACGACCACGTCGTGCCGCCGGCCGTCGACCAGAACGGCTACGGGCTTCGTGTGCCGGGGATCGTCATCAGCCCCTATGCGAAGCGCGGGTACATCGACCATCAGGTCCTGAGCTTCGACGCGTACGTGAAGTTCATCGAGGACGACTTCCTGCGCGGTCAGCGTCTCGATCCGCGAACCGACGGGCGTCCCGACCCCCGGCCCGACGTGCGCGAAACGGCTTCGATCCTCGGTGACCTGCGGGCCGACTTCGACTTCACCCAGCCGCCACGGCCCGCGCTGGTCCTGCCGGTGCATCCGGTCACGACCCTCACCAACGCGCGTACCCGCTGAAGACGCGCGCGGCGCGCGCAGGCGCGGGTCGGGGGCCCGGCGATGCCGGGCCCCCGAAGATGTCGCGTGTCAACCGGTGAGCGGTTGCCGGGTTACAGCGGGGTCGGGTTCTTCCGACAGCTGCTGTTCGGCAGACCGGGGCCGGCGGGTGCCAAGTTGAGCGCCACGAAACCGTACGAGGCGAGGGTGAACTTCACCGTGTTGTTGTTGCTGCAGAGCCAGCCGTTGTGGTTGCTGTCGAGACCGACGAAGTCGATCGCGTTGGCCTCCTGCGGCTCACCCTGCTTGATCACGTTGTAGACGTACCGACGTCCGAGGAAGCAGGAGCTGCAGCCTTCCTGAACGTTGGCAGGCGTCGGCGCGATGCCGTTGATGGCACCGAGGAACGACCCACCGCGGTGGTCCGGAAGGGCACCGTTCTTCTGCGCGTTCCAGTCGGCAAAGGAGTACGGCAGGATCGCGTACGGGCGGAACCCGGACACGACCTGGTCGCCGGTGTTCTCCTCGATACGGACGGGCTTGGTGTTGCAGCTGGAGTCGTCGAGGACACCCTGCTGAGCCGACGAGAGTCCGAGGATGCGGGTCTCGAAGAACGACAGCGTGCCCGAACCCGTCTGCGGGAGGTACCGGATGATCGCCCCGCTGCTGCCACCGACCTGGTTCCAGTTGGTGATCGTCGGGTTGCCACCGTTGGTGCACAGGTAGATGCCCTGCAACTGGCTCTGGGTCAACGTGATCGGCTGGTGACCGCCGCTGAAACCGGCCCACGTCACACCGTCGATCGCGAACGCGTAGAAGTCGATGCTGGACGGATCGGACGGCGTCCGGCCACGCGACGAACGCGCGATGTCGAGGCAGCCGTTGTTGTCGGCCAGGAGCGCGTTGATACCCGCAGACGAGCCGTTGGGCGGCTGGTTGGAGGTGTTGTAGGTGATGCCCGGGCAGCTGTTGCCGTCACCGGGGAGCGTGTACGACTGCGTGCCGGTGAACACCGTTGCCGGGACGTCGTGAACGGTGTCGCCGCGCGGGTTCGCGCCACCGGGGTTGCCCTGGTACAGGCTTCCGAGCTTGTCCATCACACCGTTGGTCGTGAACGATCCCGCGATTCCGATGTCGTCTTTGGGCGTACCGCAGGCAGTGAGGAACACACCACCCAGGACTGCGATGAGGGCCGCGGCCCCCAATCTCCAAACTGTGCTCAATTGCCTTCTCCCTTTTCGGACCATGCCTTCGGCAATTGCCGCCGAATCGGCGCGAATTCCCGCCGGGTCCTTTTCTAAGGGAGTGATATGAAACGGAAACGTCTGCAAAACGAGCGCGGCATGAACAACGCGCTGCGTTTTGGATTGTTCGTCGCCGCACTGTTTCCGCTTACAGGGTCGACGGCAGCACCGGCGTGAGGTTGTCGAACACCAGCAGGAGCAAGAGCACGAGAACCGGCGTCGTCACGAGGTAGGTGCTCCAACGTGACCATCGGCGGTACAGCCACGCGGCCGCGACCGCGGCGAGAAGGAGCACCTCCGACCAGAGCAACAGCGGCAGTACGGCGGAAGCGTCACCTTGGAGCCCGAGCTCTCGCTTGCTCACCTCGCTCGCGCGCCCCACGGGCGTCCCAAAAGGACGTGAACTCAGCGTCGCCGTCACGATCAGGCGCCGTTGAACCCGTATCTCGGGTGACGACGTGATGAGCGTCAGTCGATTGCCGGCGCGGTTCGGGATCACGTTCTTGCCGTGCCGGTCAGCCGTGCGAACCGACGACACGACGTACGTCGCGCCACCACCGCCCGTGAGGCTACGAATGCGGTCACCCTTTCGAAGATCGCCGATGTTGCGGAACGGCCCACCGAAGCCGATCCGCCGACCCATGATCACCGAGTCCCCACGCTGGCCCGGCAACGGCGAGGTGCGAAGGTGACCCGGACCCTGTTTCAGCAGATCACCGGACGAGCCTTCCACCACTGCGACGCGCACATGAAGGCGAGGAATTTCCAAAATGGCGACGGGAGTTCCCGGATCGATGCGGCCGCCGATGGGAGCCTGACCCATGGCGAGCTGACTGCTCATCGCCTTCATGAGATGGCGCTGTGAGCGCCCGTACTCGAGGCGCGAGATACCGAACACGTACACCGCGAACGCGACGACGAAGAGCCCGAAGACGGTCAACCCGTATCCGACGACACGCCACACTTCGACCGCCGACGGCACCCGGAGCCGCACCACGCGGCCGCGGTCGACCGGCCCGTGCCCGGACTCCGGTTCCGTCGTGACCGTCTCGGCCGGGAACGACGACGCGCGACGAGCCGGCGCGCTGACATCGGTCACGGTGCCGCCACTCCTGCGCGTCGTGCCTCGGCCTCACGTTGCATGCGGCGCGCCATCCACGCGATCACCGGTCCGGCGATCAACGCGAGCGCACCGAGCAGGAACAACACCGGGACGAACAGCTGATGATCACCACCGAAGAAGTTGTGCAAACCGGCGCTCACCGCGCTCACGATCCCGGGGGAGCTCGTGCGACGCGGTGCCGACGCCGCGCTCGAACGCGCCGGCGTGCCGGGCGCGGCGGCTGCCGTACCGCTACCCGTGTATCCCGACGACGCGAGCCCCGACCCCGTCGCAGCGCCCGCCCCGCCCGGGGTTTGGTCTCCCGGGGCAACCTGCTGATCGGTGAGAGCGGACGTCGGCGTGGTCGGGTTCGCGGTCGCTCCGCTCTGCGCGAGCACGGCATCGCGCGCCTTGTGCAATTGCGTCTGGAGGTCGGAAGGAAGCGGGAGGTAACCGCCGGGGAGCGCCCCCGGCTGCTGTCCCGGCCCGCCGGCGAAGTCGAGCAACTGCGCGATGTGCGCGCGCTTTGCCGCGTCGGCAACGCCCGAAGTCGGCACGATCGCGTAATCCACCTTCACCAACGGGTATCCCGCGGGATTCGTCGGATCCGCGAGCTTTGTGACCCCGTCGGCATTCGTCTTCATCGCCGAATAGCCCTTCGTGAGGCCGCCGGCGTCAGCGGCGACGAACGGCGCCGTCGGCGCGTTCGCGGGACGCAGCTTCGCAGTCGGCAGACCGAAGTCGTGCGCCGTCACCGCGTCCATGACGCCGAACAGGCCCTCGGTGTCGGTGCTGATCGTCACGCCGTCGCCCGGCGCCTGGAAGTTGAACAGCCGCCGCGCGTTGATCACGGTTCCGGTCCGGGGGTTGTAGACGCCCTGCACGGCCGGGTCACGCGACTCGAAGAGATCGGTCGGGTAGACGATCCCTTTCCAGAAATCGTCGACCGGCGCCGTTGGATCCTTCCCGTCGAGGAAGTTGCGCGCCGCGCTGTCCTGTTCCAGCCAGTTCGTCAGGATGTAGGCGTCGGCATTGCGCTCCGCCCGTAGCTCGGGCGGCTGGGTGTTGATCGGCCAGTTGTGCCCCGGGTTCAGCGCCAGGAACTCCGGGTCCTGGAACAACGCCTTCCCCGGACCGCCGAACTGCGGCGCTGCCACCATCATCGCGACGAGACGCGGCGTGAGGTTCATGTCGGTGATCTTCTGCTTCGTCACGGTATCGGTGACGTTGAAGGCCACCACGACGCCGGTGAGATCGATCGGCGCATACGCGGACTGACGCGTGGCGAGACGAAGCTCGTCGGGCGTCGCGGGCATCGACGACAGGCCCACGTCGACGTTGCCCACGAGGAAGTTGCGGCGGCCCTCGGGCGAGCCCTTCGCCGTGTAGTCGAGCGCGAGCGGATTGGCACCCGTGCAGACCACCGCGCTCCACGTGTACAGGGCGGCAGCGGTCGACTCCTCGCCCAAGGTGGTCACGTCCGGTGTCGCAACACGCGGGCAGTCGGTCGGGCTCGGTGCGAATTGCAGCGACGCGGTGACCGCGGTCGCCGGCAGACCATTCGGCGGAATCGGCTGGCCGTCGTTCTCGAACGCCATGACGGAGCAGGGATGTGTGGCCGAACAGTCGAGCACGGGCAGCGAGAGCGCCGGCCGTACCTCGATGAACGCGCTTCCCGTGCCGTTGGCGTTCGTGAAGCCGTCCTGGACGGCGGATCCGTTCGGGTCACCACCCGCCGGTGGCCGGATGATCGTGTAGCAATCCGACAACGACACCGGCGCGGCCTTGCACTGGTACAGGGTCACCGTGAAGTTCGCGCCGTTCGTGGGCGTGAATCCGGTCCAGTGCACCTGTACGACCTGGTCGACGAGTCCGCTCGGGGGAGTGACGGTCAAGCTGCGCGGCGTGGCGGCACCGGAGCTCGACGTACCCATGAACATCCCCGCGCCGAGGAGCACGACAACGGCCGTCACCAACGCGCCAGTTGTCACACGCGTCCGCGCGCGCCTGCCACACGCCACCTGATGCACGGTTGAGGTCGTAACACGCGCGAGGGGGTCCGTCGTAACAAAACCGCGCGTGGTTCATCTGTCGTTTGCTCTTCCGTCACGTCAGCCGTTTACAGTCCAAGGCGCTTTCGCCACGGCGAAGGTTTTGGACAGGGAAGGAACCGCACGTGTCGTCCGTTATCGATGAAATTCGAGAGGAACGGCTCGAATTTCGGGTAAGTCGCCCTCCGGCGGACCGTGTGTACCGGGGCTTCGCGCGCGCGGCGGGACTTGTGACATTCGTCGTGATGGCACTGATCTTCCTGTTCCTTCTCATGCGATCGTGGCCGGCGTTGCGCGACGCGCGATGGGAATTCCTCACGAGCTCGAAGTGGAATCCCGACGGTCATCAGTTCGGTGTTGTCGGGCTGATGACGCTCACCTTCGAGATCGCGATCGTCGCACTCGCGATCGCGGTCCCGGTTTCGATCGGCGCCGCCCTCTACATCATCGAGTACGCGCCTCGCGCGCTCCGATCGGTGCTCACCTCACTCGTCGACCTGCTCGCCGCCGTCCCGAGCATCATCTACGGCCTCTGGGGACGGTCGTACCTCCAGCCGCGAATGGTTCCGGTGAGCAGGTGGTTGAGCACGCACCTCGCGTTCATCCCCATCTTCAAGGTGACGACGGGGAACTTCGCCGGATCCACGTTCATCGCCGGCATCGTGGTGGCACTGATGGTGATCCCGATCTGTACCGCGGTGATGAGGCAGGTCTTCTCCCAGGCGCCGCCCGGCGAGAAGGAGGGCGCGCTGGCGCTCGGCGGCACCAAATGGGGAATGATCCGCACGGTCGTGCTGCCGTTCGGCCGGGGCGGCATCATCGGGGGTTCGATGCTCGGCCTGGGTCGAGCGCTCGGGGAAACCGTCGCGGTCGCGCTCATCATCTCGCCCGTCTTCGACAAGACGATCCACATCCTGCAGGGCGGCGGGAACTCGATCTCCGCGACCATCGTGCTGCGGTTCTTCGAGTCGTCACCGTTCGCGCAACGGGCACTGATGGCCGCCGGCCTCGCTCTCTTCGTCGTGACGCTGCTCGTCAACGCGGCCGCATCCGCGGTCGTGGCGCGGTCCCGTTCGGGCGCGGCGACCGAGATCTGACATGGCCCAGACGACCACGCCGCGTCCCACGACCGCTCCGTGGGAGTCGACGCCCGAAGAGCCGATCCGCATCCACCGCGTCGACACCGGAGACATCTCCGCGCTGGCGGCGTCCGCCGTGTCGGCATTCTGTCTCGACTGGCTGGTCTTCGAGCGGCTCACTCCCTTGAGCGGCGGCCTGGGATTCTGGGTCTGCTGGTACGTGTCCTTCCTCGCCGTCTACGGCCTCGTCATACGCGAGCAGCGCGGCGCGCTCGCCGCGAAGGACAAGCTGGCAGCCGTCGTGCTGGCCAGTGCGGGGATCGGCGTGGTCGCCACACTCAGCCTGATCCTCGGCCAAGTGGTCGCGCGCGGCTACCACGCGCTGCGTCCGAGCTTCTTCACCAAGACGCAGGAGTTCGTCGGGCCGCTCAGCAAATCGACGGCGGGCGGCGGCGCTCACGCCATCGTCGGCACGCTCGAGCAGATCGGTCTCGCGACGCTGATCTGTGTGCCGCTCGGCATCGCGAGCGCGGTGTTCCTGAACGAGGTGCGTGGGCCGATGACCCGGCCACTCCGGACGATCGTCGACGCGATGAGCGCGGTGCCGTCGATCCTCACCGGCCTGTTCATCTATGTCGCGTTGTTCCTCGGACTGGGTTTCCACTTCTCGGGGTTCATGGCGTCGCTCGCGCTCTCCATCCTCATGTTGCCGACGATCACGCGTGCTGCGGAGGTGGTGCTCCGACTCGTGCCCGGCGGTCTTCGCGAGGGAGCGCTCGCGCTCGGGGGCACCGAGTGGCGGGTCTCGCGCATGGTCGTGTTGCCGACGGCGCGGATCGGTCTGATCACCGCGGTGATCCTCGGCGTCGCACGGATCGTGGGCGAAACCGCGCCGCTGATCTTCACCGCGTTCGGCAACCCGAAGATGAACTGGAACCCCCTCAGTGGCGCGCAGTCCGCGCTGCCGCTGATGATCTGGACGACGTACAGGCAGCCGCAGACCGCTCAGATCCAGCGGTCCTGGACCGCCGCGCTCGTTCTCGTGCTGATCGTGCTCGCCCTGTTCGTTGCCGCGCGGATCATCGGGGGCCGAGGCCCGGGGCACGTCGGGTTCGTGCGCCGCCGGATCCAGAAGAGAAGGAACCCCGTGTCGTGACCACCATCACCGGGAACTGGGACGACGGCGCCGACGTGATCGATCTCACCCGTGCGCCGGCCAGCATGCACACCCGCGATGTCAGCGCCTGGTTCGGCAACCACAAGGTGCTCGATCGCGTCTCGATCGACATCGAACCGCACAAGGTCACCGCGCTGATCGGTCCGTCGGGGTGCGGCAAGTCGACCTTCCTCCGCATCCTCAACCGGATGCACGAGCTGGTCCCGAGCGCGTCACTCGCCGGCACGGTGCTGCTCGACGGCGACGACATCTACCGCGGCCAGCAATCGGCCACCGAGATCCGTCGCCAGATCGGCATGGTGTTCCAGAAGCCCAATCCGTTCCCCGCGATGAGCATCGCCGACAACGTGCTGTCGGGTCTGCGCCTGTCCGGCGTCCGTCTTCGCGGACGAAACGCAAACGCGGTGGTGCAGCAGAGCCTCGAGCGCGCCGGGTTGTGGAACGAGGTGCGGCGGCGGCTCTCCGAGCCGGGTGGCGCGCTTTCGGGCGGCCAGCAGCAACGGCTCTGCATCGCGCGGGCGCTCGCCGTCGAGCCACGCGTGCTGCTCATGGACGAGCCGTGCTCCGCGCTCGACCCGACGTCGACGCGGCGAATCGAAGACACCATCGCCGAGATCGCGCACGACGTGACGATCGTGATCGTCACCCACAACATGCAACAGGCGCAGCGCGTCTCACAGAACTGCGCGTTCTTCCTCGCGACCGACGAGACGCCGGGCGCGATCGTCGAAGCGGGGCCGACCGACAAGATCTTCGCCGACGCCGAAGATGACCGCACGCGCGACTACGTGCACGGCCGCTTCGGCTGAGACCCGGAAGGTACCGATGCGACGATTGCTCGCCGCCGCGCTCACGTCGGTGGTCATGACGGCCGTCCTGCAGATGCCCGTGATCCACGCCGGTGCGTCCGCACAGATCTACGGCGCCGGATCCACATGGAGTCAGATCGCGGTCGACCAATGGCGTGCCGACGTCGCGAAGAACGGCCTCTCGATCAATTATCAGGGCTCGGGCTCGTCGGCGGGCCGGCAGTTCTACATCCAGAACCAGGTCGAATTCGCGATCTCGGAGATCCCGTTCCAACCCGCGAGCTTCGACCGCAACGGCCAGAAGCTCTACGACGAGACCGCGGCGGCCGCGGCCCGGCCCTACGCGTACATGCCCATCGTCGCGGGCGGCACGTCGTTCATGTACCACCTCGACGTCAACGGCAAGCGCATCGACGACCTGCACCTCTCCGGACGCACGCTCGGGAAGATCTTCACCGGCGCCATCAAGAACTGGAACGATCCCGCGATCCAGGCCGACGACGGCCGGACGTTCCCGTCGCTGCCGATCCTTCCGATCGTGAGGTCCGACGGATCGGGTACGTCTGCCCAGTTCAGCCGGTACGTCTCGAAGATGTTCCCCGACGTGTGGCAGCCGTTCTGCGCCCAGATGGGACTGCCGGCGCCGTGCGAGCTGACGTCACTGTGGCCCTACTTCCCGGGGAGCCAGGCCCAGTCGGGCTCCGACGGCGTCGCGAACTTCGTCGCCGCGCCGTACAACAACGGATCGATCACGTACGTCGAGTACGGCTACGCGCTCGAGCGCAGCTTCCCGGTCGTGTCGGTGCAGAACCAGGCCGGCTACTACGTGCAACCGACGGCGGAGAACGTCGCCATCGCTCTGCGAGCGGCCCGCATCAACCCCGACCGTACGCAGGTGCTCGACGACGTGTACCGCAACCCGGCACCGAGCGCGTACCCGGTCTCGAGCTACAGCTACATGATCGTGCCGACGACGACCGCCCCGCCGATGACGGCCGACAAGGGCGCGACGCTCGGACAGTTCATCCTCTACTTCTTGTGCACCGGTCAGCAGAAGGCGAAGCCCCTCGGGTACTCACCGCTTCCAGCGAACCTCGTGCGCTTCGGATGGGACGCCGAAGCGTTGATTCCGGGCGCCCCCGCCCCACCGGCGGGCGCGGCAACCGCGGCGAACTGCCCGAACCCCGCCGTCACCGGTGCATTCGGCTACAACCCGGACCAGGCCCCGCCGCCGTCCGCAAAGCAACGTGCCCGGAGCGGGTCGACGACGGCGCTGGGCCCTGGCGGCACGGGAGGCTCGGGGGCCACCGCGGGCAGTTCCCAAGCCGCCACGGCTGCCGATGCCGGGTCCGCCGATCCCGGCGCGACAGGCGACGCGACGGCGGGCGACGGCACGACCGGTGGAACACGTCAGGCGTCACTGTCGTCGGTCGCGGTGAACGCGAACGGCAACTCGAACTCGGTACCGCTCGCCGTCTACGTCGCTATCGGCATCGTGGTGCTGCTCGCTATCTTCGTGCCACCGGCCGTCTACGTCGTCCGCCGGAGGGAGTGACCCGAAGGGGCGAGTGGCCTGCTCAGCCGTTGCCCGGGGTGACGTCGCCGGTGGTCGGCGGCGGCGACGGCGGTGCGGAAGGGTTGACCTTCTCGTGGATCCACGCGTACGTCCGGTCGAGCGGGTCGTAGCGCAACGGCATCACCGTCATGTGCGCGAGGAGATACAGCACCACCGGCACCACGATCCACACCGCCGGCGTCTGCCGGAACCACCGGCGCGCCGTGGCAGTCATGGTCTGACCGCCCAACGCCGCCGCCAGCACGTCGAAGGCGATCACGAACACTCCGAGCAGCACCCATCCGTGCCACCCGCGACTCACGATCCATCGCAACACGGGCCAGCAAAGTAGGTGGGACGCGCCGGCTTCAACCGTGCGACGACGTGAATTTCACGGGTCGTTCGCCTCGGCGCTGCCTGGACGGCCAGAGTTCACACGAGCGTCGGCGCGAAGCAGTCGCGTGGTCACGTCGAGCGGGAACACCGTCGACCGTGGACGAGGAGAACATCGCATGATGAAGATGCGGATCGCCGTCGTGACGGTCGTGCTGCTCGTGGGCGGAAGCGTTGCCGCGACCGCAGCGGGTGCCGGCAGCACGGGCTCCGGGCCCGGACGGATCGGTCCGAGCCGCCGGGTCACCGCGAACGGTCGCCGGCTGTCTCCCGCGGGCCGGCTCACGCAGCTCGGCGACTTCCCGACCGGCGGCGCGCTCACGCGTGACGGGCGGTTCTACTGGGCGGTCGACTCCGGCCACGGCCACGACGACGTGCGCGTCGTCGACGTCGGCAGCGGACGCGTCGTGCAGGTGCTTCCGCTTCCCGGTGCGTACGGCGGGATCGCGTTCAGCCCCGACGGTACGAAGGCGTACGTGTCCGGCGAACCCCGCGGCAACATCACACCGGTCGGTCCGACGCTCGCGGACGCCGGCGACGCTGTGCACGTGTTCAAGGTCGAGGCCGAGACCGGTCGCGGGACGGAGCAGAAGCCGATCCAGCTGCCGTCGGGCGGCACGAGCAAGCTGGGCTGGCCGGAAGGTCTGCGGGTCACGCCGGACGGGCGAACGCTGCTCGTCGCGCTCAACCAGGCCAACCAGCTCGCGATCATCGACCTGACGGCCGCGACGCCGACGGCGCGCGTCGTCGCCGTCGGGAAGTTCCCCTACGACGTCGTCGCAAGCCGCGACAGCCACACGGCCTACGTGAGCAACGAGCTCGACGGCACGGTCTCGGTCGTCGACATCGCATCGGGCACGGTCGCGGCGAACATCGGCGTCGGCGGACAGCGCGGCAACCTCGAGGCACATCCCGAAGGCCTGCTGTCCGACCCGCACCGTCCGCTGCTGTACGTCGCGGTGACGAACCGCGACCTCGTCGCGGTGGTCGACACGACGACGCGCAGCGTGAAGCGGTACGTATCGCTGGGCCGCCCCGAGGCGATCGGTACCGCACCGGTGGCACTCGCCGAGAGTCCCGACGGCCAGACGCTCTACGTCGCCGACAGTGGTGAGGACGCGGTCGCGGCGATCGCGCTCACGAAGCGTCCGGAGCGCGGGAGCGTCTCTTCCGGAGCAATCCGCGGGCTCGACGCGTTCGACCTCATCGGACGGCTCCCCACCGCCGCGTACACCTCGTCGGTCGCTGTGACGTCCGACGGCGAGCGCCTCGTGTGGGTAGCCGCGAAGGGTTTCGGCGCGGGCCCGAATCCCGACTACGGCGTCAACTGGGCGCACAGCGAGGCCGCGCCCTACGGCAGCTACGTCCCCGACAAGCTCATCGGCTCCATGGGCGTGCTCGATCGTCCGACCGACCGCGGGATGCGCGACCTGACCGAGCGCGCCGACGACCAGGTCCGTCCCGCGAACTGGCGTCCGGCACCGGCGCGCACCGTCGTGCGAGGCGACGACGGTGGACCGAGCGACCAGATCAAGCACGTCTTCTACATCGTCCGGGAGAACCGGACCTACGACCAGGTCTTCGGCAGCGACCCGCGCGGTGACGGCGACCCGAAGCTCGAGGTCGTCGACGACAACGGACGGCCGGGTCCGGCAGGAGGCGTCACGCCCAACGCGCACGCGCTGGCGCGACAGTTCCCCTTGCTCGACCACTTCTACGCCGACAGCGAGGTGAGCGTCGACGGGCACGTCATCACGTCGAGCTCGTACGCGATCGACTTCGTGCAGAAGGCACTCCACGCCGACTACTCCGGCCGGGGCCGTACCGACAACGCGGGGCAGTCGGCCGAGACCTACCCGCCGAACGACGCGGTCTTCGACCAGGCCACACGCCAGAACGTGTCGTTCGCGAACTTCGGCGAATTCTCGGCGGGACTGACGAACGACGGGCGCCCGACATTCCCGACGGTGAACGCCAATCAGGACTTCGCCTATCCGTTCCACTTCGGCTGCGACGGCACGTATCCCAGCCTCTCGTGCAGCACCGACTCCGGTCATCCCGGCCAGGTGGGCGATCCGGGAACCAGCCGCTTCGACCACTTCCAGCAGAAGTTCCACCAATGGGTCGCGGGTGGCGCGGACCACGTGCCGTCGTTCGTGTACCTGACCCTGCCCAACGACCACACCAACGGCGTGGCGCGCGGCAAGCCGACGCCCAAGGCGATGATCGCCGACAACGATCTCGGACTGGGCCAGCTCGTGCAGCTCATCAGCCACTCGCCGATCTGGCACAACAGCGCGATCTTCGTGCTCGAAGACGACTCCCAGGACGGCGCCGACCACGTCGACGCACACCGGATGCCCGCATTCGTCATCTCCCCGTACTCGGCGCACGGCGTGGTGCACACGCGCTACGACCAGTACAGCGCGCTGCGTACCGCTGAGCTCATTCTCGGTTTGCGCCCGCTGTCCTTGTTCGACGGCCTCGCGACACCGATGTACGACGCGTTCACGACGACACCCGACTTGAAGCCGTACGACGCGATCACGCCGACGCAGCCACTCGACGAGCGGAACCCGTTGACGGTCGCGACGATGAGCACTGCGAGCATCGCCGGTCCCGCAGGTCCCGCACCGGCGACGGCCGTGAGACTGCCGGGGCTCGACTCCGGGCCTCCGTCGACCACAGCCGGGATGCAGGCGCAGGCGCTCGCGGCGCAACTGCCGTTCGACCGCGTGGACCTCGTGCCCCAGGCGCTCTCCGACCAGGTGCTCTGGCACTCGGTGTACGGCTGGGACTCGACCCCGCCAGGTGCCGGACCCGGTTCGTCGCCCACCGAGCACGCGCGCACCACGCTCGCGCTGGACGTGTGGCGACACGGAGGCGACGTCACGGCCGCGCTCTCGGGAGCCGGCGGTGGCGCCGGCGACGTGCGCGACACCTGACCGACGGTTGCGCAACACGGGGCGAGCGCGGGATCGCGCGTGACTCGGCGACGGGATCCGGCAAGCATGCGTGTGTCACACGAATGCGTCGCGCCGGAGGTCGCACATGGGCCCGCGAATGCACAGCCGCTCGGACAGCATGTCGACACCGGTGCAGATCCTCGAGACGGAGCTGCTCGATCTGGTCGAACTGGCGCTGCAGGCCCAACAGACGAAGTGGAGCCTGGTGCCGGACGTGCGGGGAGAGAGCACGCAGATGCTCACCGAGGTCGTGGCCGGTGTGTGGGATCGCGCCGACCGGGTCGCGCAGGCACTGCGAGCGCACGGCACCCCGCCGGATGCGCGTATCCAGACGGTTGCGGCAAGTCCCGCCTTGTATCCCACGCCGAGCGGATGGCTCGACGCGTCGGCCGTCACACGGATCGCCCAGATGTTGGGCCGTTCTGCGATCTGGGCGCGCGAGCGGCGCGACGAGCTGACAGACGAACCCGATCTCGCGAACCTCTTCGCCGCGATCGGCTCGAGTCTCGACAATTGGGCCGTTGCAGTGCGCGCGCTGAGCACGGCGTGACGGCGTCCCAGCGGACCGTTCGCGAGTGGTGCGGAGTCACCGTGCGCGTCACATTCCCGGGTTGACACCCTCGACTTCGAGGCTCACAGTCGGGGTGGCGCCGGGGGGACGGAGCTCCCCGACTCTTCTTCTTCTCGGTGGGTCTTCGGGTGCGCCGCCGCGGCGCACGCGTCATGGGGCTCGTAGCGGCCGTCGGTCTCGGCAGGTTTGTGCGCGCTCCAGCGACTCTTTGGCGCCGTGGACGTACTCGCGCACGAAGGGGTGGGACATGAGAGTTGTGCACGCAACGGTGAGCCGCCCGAAGCCCGGGCGTATGAACGACTCCGTCGGTATGGCCGTCGAGGCCGGCAAGCTGCTGACACGTCACGGCGCGGACGAATGCCGGCTGCTCATGGCCGGTGCCGCGGGAGAGGTGAGCGGCACGCACGTGTTCACCGCCCAGTTCTCGAGTTGGGAAGCCTACGGTGCCTTCTCCGACGAGATCGAACAGGACCACGAGCTCGAAGTGCTGATGGACCGGCTGACCCGTGAGGACAGCCCGCTCGTGCTGCTGTCGCAGTCGATCTCGACCGAGCTGCCGCTCGGCCGCGAGGCACGTCCCGGGCGCGGCCACATCGTCGAGGCGTTCATCTCCCGGTTGGTACCGGGCCGTCTCGACGGTGCGATGCAGCTCGCACGCGACGTGTTCGACTATGTCGAGCGGCACGGTGCCATGAACGCGCAGCTGAGCATGCAGACCGCCGCCGGCTCGCTCACCGACACTCTCGTGGCATCGTGGGAGTACGACAACATGCGCACGCTGGGTCGGCTCGGCGACTCCTACATGACGGAGCCCGAGGGACTGACGATCATGCAGCGCATGACGAGCTCCGACAGCCCCGTGACGACGGTGTCGAGCGGGATCTACAGCGATATCCCGATCTAGCGCGTTCGCACTCTCCACGCGCACCAACGGAGCCTGCAGGCGCGCGCCCGCATGGACGCGGGCGCGCGCCTGCACTTCACGGCGACGCGCGGTTGGGACGGCACGAATAACTGTCACTCCCCCGTCATACGATGACGGCGTGGTTGATGTCGGAGTGGTGCAGCGCCAAGTCGAGGCGCTGCTACGCGCGCTCGAACCCGACACGGTGCCGCTCCCCGAAGTCGCGCCGTTGTGGGAGAAGTACCAGGCGATCGCACGCGATGCGACCGCGGCGGCGACGTTGCTGGCGCGGCGCGTCGACGAGTCCCGTGCGTGGCAACGCGCTGGGCACCGCTCCGCGGCCGAGTTCCTCGCCCAACGCTCGGGCACGTCGATTGGCGCGGCGCGCACGCAACTGGAGATGTCACAACGGCTCGACCAGGTGCCCGCGGTGGAGCAGGCGGTGCGCGACGGTGCCGTCTCGGGCCCAAAGGCCGCGTTGGTGCTCGAGGGTGCCGACGCGAACCCGGCCGCGGTCGAGCGGCTGTTGGAGCACGCGGAACGTTCGTCGTTGAAGGAGTTGCGCGACGAGGTGCTCCGTGTCCGGGCCGCCGCAGACCCAGATCCCGATACGACGCATCGGCGGATCCATCAGCGACGCCGTTTCCGTACCTGGCGTGACGGTGAAGGCGCGTGGCACGCCGACATGTATGGCACCACGGTCGACGGTGCCCGTGTGGAAGCCGCCCTCGCACCCCTGATCGACGGACTGTCCGCGCAGGCGCGGGCCGAGGGACGACGCGAGCCACGTGAGGCGTACGCGTTCGACGCCCTCATGGCGCTGGCCGATCGGCACGCCAATGACGAGAAGCCAGCGAAGCGTGGCCCGCGGTTCACCGCCATCGTGCGTGTCGATCTCGAAGCCCTTCGACGCGGCAGGACATACGAC
>CAZJSY010000024.1:0-33337 GCA_964548555.1 uncultured Burkholderiales bacterium | reverse complement strand
GGCGGGGCGGACGCGTCAGATGGGCAGGGCGTGGCGGACGCGTCAGATGGGCAGGGCGTGGCGGACGCGTCAGATGGGCAGGACGAGCGCGGCCGCGACGATCGTGGCGACGAGCACGAGCGCGATCGCGTCGCGACGCGCCGGGCCCGGTGCATCCGACGGCGAGGAGATGCCGCCGCGTGCTTCCATCGCGTCGGCCATCTCGCCCGCGCGTCGCAGTGAGACGGTGACGGCGGCAACGAGGAGATCGACCGGCTCGCGCAGCATCGCGCCGAGGCGAGCGCGGCGCGACGGATACAGCACGGGCGGTCGTAGCCGCCGCGCCGCGAAGAGGATCCGGACCTCGTCGAGCAGCAGCGACAGACAGCGGGCCGAGAGCGCGGTGACCGCGGCAACGTCGTCGACCGGGACACGGAACACGGCCAGTGGCCGCAACAAGCGTCGGAGCGCGGGCGCGAGATCGGACAGCTGCGTGGTCCACCCGACGAGCGCGACGGATGCGAGGAGCAGGAGACCGAGCGCGCTGAAACGGAGCCACTCCTCGAGTGCTCCCAGGCTGAGCGTCACGAAGACGACGTCGACGTGGGGCGGACGCGTCGACAGCATCGACAGCGGCGCGCCGATCAGGAACAGGACGACGAGCGTGCGCGGGACACGCGGGACCGCACCGCGCGGAATTCGACCCGCGAGGACCGCCGAACCGACGAACGCGCCGATGAGCCCGATCGTCGGCCACGTCGGACGCAACCACGTCACGACGCTCAGTGCCACGACGGCGGCCAGCTTCGTACCGGCCCACAGGCGGTGCACCGGCGAGTCGACGGGCACGTAGCGCAGCACGTGCACGTCGCCGGTCGCGGGACGAGGACGGCGCTCGGCACGTGTGATCACGAGGCTCGATCCTCCGCGACGAGCGCGGCCGCGTCGTCGAGCGCGCCGGTGCCCCCGTCGACCACGAGCGACCCTTCGCGCAGGCCGAGCACGCGATCGGCGAACGGTGCCACGTCGTCGAGGTCGTGTGACACGACGACGATGGCGACCTCGCGCGTCGCGCGGAGGTCGGCGAGGACCGTCGCGAGCGTGGTGCGAGCCTCGTCGTCGAGACCGGCGAACGGCTCGTCGAGCACGAGGACGCGCGGGCCCGCCGCGAGCAGGCGTGCGAGGAGCACGCGGCGCTGCTGGCCGCCTGACAGGGAATCGACGGACGCGCCGGCGATGGCCGGATCGAGGCCGACGCGCAGCAGCGCGCGCCCCAGAGAGATCGAGTCGTTCACCGCGATCGCGAGCTCGTCACGGACCGTCGGCCGGAGGAGCTGGAGCCGGGCGTGCTGGAACCCGAGCCCGACGTGGCCGACCTGGGCCGCGATCGGGTAGCCGTCGAGATCCGCGGTGCCCGCGGTCGGAACGAGCAGCCCCGCAAGGACCCACGCGAGCGTCGTCTTGCCGGAGCCGTTCGATCCTGCGACGAGAACCGTCTCGCCGGCACGCACGTCGGTGGTGATTCCCGAGAGGGCCCGGTGCTCCCATGGCGAGCGCGGCGAGTAGACGAACCCGACGTCGCGCAACCGGAGCACGACGTCGCCGACCGGGTACGGCGCCGGCGTCGTCGCGACGGGGCGTGCGCGTGGCAGGCCGGAGACCGTTCGCGCCTCACCGCCGTCGACGCGCAACAAGCGATCGCCGGGATCCACCTCGGCAAGGCGATGCGTCACGTGTACCACCGTCGTGCCCCGCGAAGCGACGAGCCCGCGGAGCTGCTCCATCAGCCGGTGGCGTCCCGCGTAGTCGACCATCGCGGTGGACTCGTCGGAGAGGAGCAACGCCGGGCGACGCGCGACGGCGCTCGCCAACGCGAGCCGTTGCAGCTGACCCCCGGACAACGTCGACGTCTCCCGCTCCGCAAGTCCCTCGAGCCCGAACTCGGCGAGGACGTGCTCGACGTCGACGCAACGCGCCTCGTCGGGCGTCATGCCCCACAGGATGTCGTCGCGCACCCGAACGCCGAGCACCTGGCTCTCGGGACGTTGGAAGATCATCGACGTGCCGCCGATGCCGCCCAGCGCGACGGTTCCCGGACGGCAGATCGTGCCGCGGGCGGTGGGCGCGCCGGCGAGCACTTTGACGAGACTCGACTTCCCCGCGCCGTTCGGACCAGTGACCGCCCACAGCTCCCCCGCGCCGATGTGCAGCGACACGTCGACGAGTGCGGGTGTGGACGCGCCCGCGTACGTGAACGTGACTCCGTCGAGCTGCACCGGCACCGGGCCAGGTCCGTTCGGTGACGGCACGTCGTGGTCCCCGAGCACGAGACGGCGTCGCGGTGGCGCGATCCGCGGCAGTACCCGGACCGCCAAACCGTGCGTGACACGGGCGAGGACCGCCAGTCCGACCAGCGTGGCGGCCGGTACGACGAGATACCAGTGCTGCAGGAGCCACGACACCACGGTGTCCCCCGCGTCGGCGAGCGTCGCCAGGCCGGCATTGCGCAACACGCGCGCCGCGCCACCCCACGAGTTGCGGATCTGGTCGAAGCTCAGACGGCGAAGCTTGGAGAACACGGCCATCAGCCCGACGCTGAGGCCGGCCAACGGTGGCCAGAGGACGAGCAGTGCCGTCGATACGGTGCGCGCCCGGCCCCATCGCCGCCGGCTGCCGGCTCCGACGAGCCAGCCGAGCACCGTGAGGACGGCGACGTTCGACGCCAGCCCGCTACCGCCGAGGACGAAACCGGCCGACGTGCTCGCGAGCAACGCGACGACCATGACCCGCAAACGGTGTCGCGCGCCGAGGACGACGATCGGGATGCACGCCGCCGCGAAGAGGACCTGTGCGTACGGCACCAGAAAGCCCAAGAGACACAGGGCGAGCGTGATGTCGATGAGGACCGCGGTCTCCGCGAGCTCGATCGGTGTCAGACGGCGTCGCCCCGCGGCCGTGTCGTTCACGATTGCTGCCGGTACACGGGGTCGTCGCGGTCGCGCCGCCCGGTGAGCATCCCAGGCGGGACGGGCCACTGGTCGTCGACCCGCTCGACCCGCACCCAATCGGTCACCGCCACCCGTGAGGCGATGCGCCAGCTCGGCGGACCACCGTCGACCGGACAGCGCCGGAAGTCGTCGATGTAGCGGAAGCCCGTCACGAGGTTTCCGGCCGCGCCGCCGCCTTCAGTGCGGTGAAACGCGATCCCGTAGGTCTCGGCCCGGGCCCGGTCGTCACCGCCGGCCTCGACGAGCACGTTGCCGACCAGATGCATCGTCGACGTGTACCGGTCGAGCACCCGCCATACCCACTCCAGGAACTCGTCGAGGGTTCCGGTGAAGCTGCCGTGCGATTCGGTCGCGTCGGCGTGGTAGCACGAGCGGACGAGCTCGCGATCCATGCGGTCGATACCCCGGCAGTAGCGCATGATCACGTCGCGGATCGCCCGTTCGTCGAGGAGCGCCTGGAGCGCGGGGTCGGTCGTCATCCTCAGTTGCTCAAGGATCCATCGGCCGGTTCGTCCATCCACCGCGCTTGGTGCGGAACCAGCCGCCCGCGGCGAGGCTGCCTCCGTCGGCGTGAACCGTGGTTCCCGTGACGAACGCCGACAGGTCGGAGGCGAGGAACACCGCGCACCCTGCGATGTCGTCGGGTGTCCCGAAGCGCCCGACCGGCACCCACGTCGGGATCAGGTCGCGCTGCTCCGGATCAACCCAGCGCGAGTACGGAACCTGGATCGTCTCCGTGAGGTCGGGCGCGATCGCGTTGACCCGCACGCCGTCGTTGCCGAGATCGAGCGCAAGGCTCTTCGTGAACTGCGTGATGCCCGCCTTGAAGGCGGAGTACACGACTTGATTGGGGATCCCGCGGAACGCCTCGACCGTCGACACCGTGATGATGCTTCCGGACCGCTGCTCGACCATCGAGCGCGCGAACGCCTTCGTGCAGAGGAACACGTGGCGCAGGTTGATCGCGTAGAGCGCGTCCCAGTGCTCCTCGTCGGTGTCGAGGAACCGCAGACCGCGGTACAGGTAGTGGCCGACGTTGTTGACGAGCACGTCGACGCGCCCGTAGTCGCCCAGGACCGACCGCGCCACCGCGGCGACCTGTTCGGGCTCACGGACGTCGGCGATCTCGACGCGCGCGTCGGCCTTCTCGTCACGCGTGCGGATCGCTTCGAGCGTGTCGCGTGCGAGGTCCCCGTCGATGTCGACCACGACCACGCGGGCGCCATGCGCGGCGAACGCCTCCGATATGCCTCGCCCGATGCCCCCTGCACCGCCGGTGACGACCGCGACCTTGTCGGTCAGCAACGAGGCATCGGGTGTGAGGACCACGCTTCGCCGCCTACGCCGCGATCCGGCCCGAGGCGACGGCGGCCGCCTCCGCCTGCTCGAGCTGCGACTCCACGATGTGTAGCCCGCCGTCCCAGAAGCCCGGGTCGGTGAGGTCGACGCCGACGATCCGGCCGAGCTCCTCGGGGGTTCGCGACCCACCGGTCGCGAGCATCTCGAGGTAGCGCGGGACGAACTCGCTGCCATGCTCCTCGTAGGCGCGGTATACGGACAACGCGAGGAGCTGTCCGTATGCGTACGCGTAGACGTAGCCCGGCGTCCCGATGAAGTGGGGGACGTACGACCACCATGTGCGGTAGCCGGGCGTGATCTCCACCGAGTCGTCCAACATCTCTGCCTGCGTCGCGGCCCAGTGCTCGTTGAACCGCTCGACACTGAGCTCACCGTTCTCGCGCCGGTCGGTGTGGACACGGTCCTCGAATTGGTTCATCGCGGTCTGGCGGAACACGGTGGCGATCTGACCCTCGAGGCTCTCGGCGAGCAGCGCGAGGCGCGCGTTCGCGTCGGAGGTCGCGTCGAGCAGGCGGCCGAAGGTGACCGTCTCGCCGAACACCGATGCCGTCTCGGCGAGCGTGAGCGGCGTGGTCTGGTGGAACACGCCCTGCCCCCGTGCCAGGTACGCGTGCAGACCGTGGCCCATCTCGTGGGCGAGCGTCAGCACGTCGCGTCGTCGCGCCGTCCAGTTCAACAACAGGTACGGGTGCAGCGAGGGAACCGTGTACGCACAGAACGCGCCGGGACGCTTCCCCGGACGCAACGGCGCATCGATCCAGCGCTCGTCGAAGAACCGGTTGGCGATCTGCGCGAGCTCGGGCGAGAACGACGCGTACGCGTCGAGCACGAGCTCCTTGGCCTCGGACCAGCGGAACTCCGCGTCGGACTCCGCGACCGACGCCATCCGGTCGTAGTCGGCGAGCCGGTCCACACCGAGCAACCGCGCCTTGAGCGAGTACCACCGCTGCGGGATGTCGTAGCGGCGCCGGACCGCGGCGACGAGCGCCTGGACCGACTCGTCGGACGCCTCGTTCGCGAGATTCATGCTCGCGAGCCAGCTCGGGTAGTGCCGCAGGCGGTCGTCGGTGCTCTTGTCGGCGAGCAGCGTGTTGAAGACGTACGCGCGCGTGCGCAGACCAGGCTCCAGCCCGGCGGTGACGGCCTCGGCGGCCCGCCGCCGCACGTCGCGGTCGGGCGACTGCAGCTGTGAGAGGCCTTGCTCCAACGACACCGTGTCACCGTCGAGGTCGACCGTGATGGTGGACGTCAGCTCACTGAACAAGCGTGACCACGCGCTCCGCCCGGTGACGGCCTTCTCGGCCATGATGCGTTCCTCGGGCTCCGAGAGGAGATGCGGCCGGTACCGGCGCGCCGCGCGGAGGTAGTGCGCGCAGAACTCGAGCCGTTCGTCGGCGAGCAGCGCCTCGGCGACGTCATCCCGGAGCGCGGCCCACTCGAGCTCGAAGAACAACAACTCAGTGCCGATCGCGGTCGCGCGCTCCTCGACGTGTTGCATCAGTGCGCCGCGTTCGGGGTCGGTCGTGTCGACGCTGAAGCGCAGACTCGCGTAGGAACCGGCGCGCTCGATGCGCTCGCTGATGTCGGCCAGCTCGTGCATCACGCCGGCGAGGCCGGCGGCGTCGAGCTCCGCGATGTGACCACGACGGGTCGCGACCTCGTCGGCGAGGCGCTGCGCTTCGTCGAGGAGCTCGTCGACTCCTGCCGGTCCTTTCCCCTCCACCAGTGGCTCGAGATCCCATGCCACATCGGACGCGAGAAGATCCGTCGAAGCGGTGTCGGTAGCCATGGACTCAGACTACCGGCGCATTTTGCCGCGATTGTCGGCGCCGCACGGCTCCCTCCGCAGCGCCCTCCCGGGCATCCGCCCAGGGCGCTGCTCCGTCCGCACGGTGCTCGGAAGTTCGGTCAGCGGTCCTGCAGGGCCTCGGGCAGCGCAGCCGAGTGCACGACCGTCAGATCGCGGGTCGCCCGCGTCAGCGTCACGTAGAGCAGGCGGAGGCCGGGCGGGTCCGCGGTCACCAGACGGGCGGGCTCGACCACCACGACGTGGTCGAACTCGAGGCCCTTGGCGTCGAAGGGTGCCAGCACCGCGACCGGCGCGTCGATCGCCTCGGCCCGGTCCGCGACCGCGCCCACGTCGGCGAGCGAGGCGACGAGCGCGTCGTGGAGTGCCGGCGCAGCGATGACCGCCGTCGTGCCCCGCCGGCTCACGGCCTCGCGTGCGGCCTCGGCCGCGACGCGCACCAACTCCGCGTCGCTCGGCTCTCGGGCCGCGGCGACGAAACGTGGGTGCTCGCCGGTGGCACGCACCGCCCGGGTGGGCTCGACATCGGCCGATGCGACCGCGAGAACCCGGTTGGCGACGGCCATCACCTCGGCGGGGGTGCGGTAGTTCACCGCGAGGTTCACGACCCGGGCACGCCCGCGGCGAGCGACCTGCGCGACCACGTCGTCCCAGTTGGAGGCCGCACCGGGACGGCTGGCCTGGCCGAAATCGCCGACGAGCGTCATCGAGCCCGACGTGCTGCGCCGGGCCAGCATGCGCCACTCCATCGCAGTGAGGTCCTGAGCCTCGTCGACGAGGATGTGCCCGTAGGTGCGCGGCTCGTTGCCGTCGCGGCTCCCGTTGCCCCGCGTCGTCTCGGCGAAGCGCTCTGCGAGCGCCTGCGCGCTCGTGTGGCCGTCGAGCCCGAGCTCCGCGACCACGCGCGCGGCCGTCTCGACCGACTCGTTGCTCGGACCGCGACGGCGGGCCCGGGGCGCGAGCGCGGCCTCGACCGGTCCGAGGAGCGCGTCGGCCTCGTCGACGAGCGCGACGTCGGCGTCGGTCCACGCGACGTCCTCGACGCGCGCCGATCGGGGACGGTGCAGGCCTGCCTGCTCCTCACGCGTGAGCACCTCGTCGGCTGCGGAGCGGATCAGGGCGGTGAAGCTGAACAGGTCGTGGACGAGCTCGGCACCCGACAGCACCGGCCACATGCGCTCGATCGCTTCGCGCACCTCTGGAAGCCGCCGAAGACGGGCCCGCAGCTCCGTTTCCCAGCCTTCGGGCGGCGCTTCGCCGCGGGCAAGGGCACCGGCGACCGTGGGATCGAGCATGTCCGCGCCGTTGTCGAGCGGGAGACGCCCGTGGGGCGCGTCGGCGCTCAGGGTCTCCCGATACGCCCGTACGGTCGCGCGTCGATATCGCGCGACGAGGTGGTCGAGCAACAGGCCGATCACGAACCGGCGCCGGGCGTTGTGGACGCCGCGCCGACGACGGGCACGATCCACGATCGCGGCCGAATCCCGGCGCGAGATCAGCAGACGCAGGCCGTCGATCGGGACGGTGATGTCGCGCGGCAACGAACGCTCGCGGTCTGCGACCGCCTTTTCGATCACCTTCGCCATCCGCCGGTCGCCCTTCACGGTCGCGACGCGGGGCGACTCGCGACGCGTCGCCCGCAGCCCCGGCTTGAGCGCGGGGATCGTCGACAGGTGCACGTCGTCTTCGCCGAGCGACGGCAACACCTGGTCGATATAGCGCAGGAAGACCGCGTTCGGACCGACGAGCAGCACACCGTCGCCCGCGAGCCGTCGCCGGTACGTGTACAGGAGGTATGCGGCGCGGTGCAGGGCGACCGCGGTCTTGCCGGTGCCCGGTCCACCCGCGACGACCAGTACACCGTCGAGATCGGCACGGATCGCTTCGTCCTGCTCGGCTTGGATCGTGGCCACGATGTCGTGCATCCGGCCGGTGCGTTCGCGCTCGAGCGCGGCCAGCAGCGCGGCTTCGCCGACGACGGTCAGCCCGTCCTCGGCCGCCGCGGCGTCGAAGACCTCGTCGTCGAGGCCGACGAGCTCACGCCCGTTGCGGGTGATGAAGTGACGGCGCCGAACCACGCCCATGGGCTCCACGGCGGTCGCCCGGTAGAACGGCTCCGCGACGGGCGCGCGCCAGTCGACCACGAGCGGTCGGTGATCGTCGTCGTCGACGGAGAGCCGGCCGATGTAGTAGCGGGCACCTGCTCCGTGCCCGTTGGCATTGCCCGCGCCGTCGCCGTTTGCCGACCCGTTGACACGGCCGTCGGCGTCGGCGTCGAACGCCGCGCCGGCGTCTCCGTGGACGTGCGCGACCCCGGCAGGGGCCCCGCCGGGCTGTTCACCGTTGCCGTGCGCGCGCGGCTCGCCGGATGCGGACGAGAGGTCGAGGCGGCCGAAGCACAGCGGCGCGTCCCCGATGTCGAGGGCGGCGAGACGCCGGTGCGTGGTCTCGACGGCGATGTCGCGCTCGAGCCGGGCCTGGTGCGTGCCGCCCCGCCGTACCTCGGAATAGGCCTCGGCCACCCGTGCGGCGGACTGCCGCATCGCGTCGAGCCGCGCGTACGCCGCGTCGAGGATCCGCTGCTCGGCAGCGATCTCGGCGTCGTTCGCAGTGGCCAACGCGGCTCCGGAGCTGTGGGGACAGGATCGGGGAACCGATCATTCTATTCGCTCCGCCTGACGCGCCGAAGGGGCGACCCACGTTTCCGGTATGCGCCCGCAGGTCCCCAGGCGGGCGCGCCGGCCCGCTCGCACCGAGCGGCTCAGATCTGGGCCGGCACGGTGACGAACCCGTCGCCGTCGGCGTGCCCGTCGAACAGGAGCATGCGCTGACCCGGCTCCCACACGCCCCCCAGGGCGACGACCTGCCTGGCCCCCAGGTTCGGCAGCGGGGGCCCGTCGACGCCGAGGTGGCGCTCCACCGTGCGCACCACGCCGCCATGGGTCACCACGACCACCCGCCGCCCGGCGTGGCGGGCGACGACCTCGGTCAGGGCGGGCAGGACCCGTTCGAGGAGGGCCGCGTCGTTCTCGAAGCCCGGGGGTCGTCGATGGTCCGCGAGCCAGCCCGGCCAATGCGCCTCGATCTCGGCCCGCGTGAGCCCGGTCCACTCCCCGGCGTCTCGTTCCCGCACCCGGGACTCCACCACCAGGTCGACCCCGATCGCGGCCGCGATGAGCTGCGCGGTCTGGGTGGCCCGGAGGAGGTCGGAACTCACGACGGCGTCGATCGCACCCGAGGATGCGAGGGAGCGGCTCGAGGCGAGCGCCTGCTGCTCACCGAGGGGCGACAGTGGCGGGTCGGCCTGGCCTTGCCAGCGTCCGATCGCGTTCCACGTCGATTCACCGTGGCGCGCGAGCAAGAGCGTCGTGCGGGCGGGCGCTGTCACCGTGGGAAGTGGCTCACTCGTCGTCGGGCTCGTCGGGCTCGTCCGGCTCGTCGGCGACGAGCTCGAACTGGCCGTTGCGGAACACGAGCGCGGCGTCGACGCCCTCGAGCGGTGGCCGCAACCCTCCGTGGCCTCCGGGCTGGACGTACACCCGGATCGTGCGCCGTCCGGCCGAGGTCGGCATCACGACGCGATCCGAGGACGGCCAGCGCAGCGACGAAGCAGGGAACACGACCGACTGATTCTCGCTGAAGCGCTGGCGCCGGCCGGGAGGCCCCGAGATCGACGCCTCGACTCGGCGCAGGGCCGGCGTCGCGAACCCGGTGGGTAACTTGAAGCGATCGAGCGCGTCGCGCACGACGTCGCGTAGCGCCACCCCCGACGTCGCGCCCTTCTCGAGCGCCGCGCTGCGCGCCGCGTTCGACGCCCGATTCACGCGCTGCAGCGTCGACAGGAGCAGCGTGTGCTGCTCCGGATCCGGCAGCAGCCGAACGGATCGGGCGCGGGGGCTCATACGGGAACAGTATGTCGGCAGCGTCTGGAAGGATCGTCCGATGCTCCGTCTCGTCGTCGACGGCATGAACGTCATCGGGTCCCGGCCCGACGGCTGGTGGCGCGACCGGCACGGCGCCGTCCGCCGGTTGGCCGCGCAGCTGCAGGCGCTGGCGTCACGCGACGGACCGGAAGTGACGCTGGTGCTGGACGGACGTCCGCTCCCGGATCTTCCCGAAGGACGCCACGACGACATTCACGTGCTGTACGCCACGCGCCATGGATCGAACGCGGCCGACGACCGCATCGTGGAGCTGGTCGGCGCCGACGCCGACCCGCAGTCCATCACGGTGGTCACGTCCGACCGTGAGCTCGCTCGGCGCGTCCGCGACCTCGGGGCCGAGGTGGTCGGCGTCCGCAGCAGCGGGCTCATCTGACCGCGACCTTGTGTGGAATGACGGCACTGTGTGCCTTGAAACCACACAAGGTCGACGGGGTCAGGTGCGCGTCAGCGGCTTGTAGCGGATGCGGTGTGGTTGTTCGGCCTCGGCACCCAGACGCTTGCGCCGGTCGGCCTCGTAGTCGCTGAAGTTGCCCTCGTACCACACGACGTGTGAGTCGCCTTCGAACGCCATCACGTGCGTCGCGATGCGATCGAGGAACCAGCGGTCGTGGCTGATGACGACGACGCATCCGGCGAAGTCGAGCAGCGCGTCCTCGAGTGAACGCAACGTGTCGACGTCGAGATCGTTGGTGGGCTCGTCGAGCAACAGCACGTTCCCTCCGCTGCGCAACACCTTCGCGAGATGCACGCGGTTGCGTTCGCCGCCCGAGAGGTCACCGACCTTCTTCTGCTGATCGGAGCCCTTGAAGTTGAACCCCGCGACGTACGCGCGGCCGTGGATCTCCCGCCCACCGACGACGAGCCGGTCGACACCTCCGGTGATCTCCTCGTAGACCGTCTTGTCGGGATCGAGCACGTCGCGCGACTGGTCGACGTACGCGAGCTCCACCGTCGGACCGACGCGCAACGTGCCGCCGTCGGGCGTGTCCTGCTGCGTGATCATGCGGAAGAGCGTGGTCTTGCCGGCCCCGTTGGGCCCGATCACTCCGACGATCGCGGCGCGCGGCAGGGAGAACGTGAGCTCGTCGATGAGGAGCCGGTCGCCGAACCCCTTCGAGAGTTGCTCCGTTTCCACGACGACGTCGCCGAGGCGCGGCCCGGGCGGGACCGACAGCACGAGCTTGTCGGCGCGCTCCGGCGCGGCCTGCGACTCGGCGAGCAGGCTCTCGTACGCGTTGAGCCGCGCCTTGCCCTTGGCCTGCCGGGCGCGCGGCGACATGCGGATCCATTCCAGCTCGCGCTCGAGTGTCCGTTGACGCGCCTTGTCCGCCTTCTCCTCGCTCTGCAGCCGGGCCTGCTTCTGCTCGAGCCACGACGAGTAGTTGCCCTCCCACGGGATCCCGCGCCCGCGGTCGAGCTCGAGGATCCAGCCCGCGACGTTGTCGAGGAAGTACCGGTCATGGGTCACCGCGACCACCGTGCCGGGGTACTCCTGCAGGTGGCGCTCGAGCCACGCGACCGACTCCGCGTCGAGGTGGTTGGTGGGCTCGTCGAGCAACAGGAGATCGGGTCGCGACAGCAAGAGGCGGCACAGCGCGACCCGCCGGCGTTCACCGCCGGAGAGGGTCGACACGTCGGCGTCGCCCGGCGGCAGGCGCAACGCGTCCATCGCGATGTCGAGCGTGCGATCGAGGTCCCACGCGTTCGCGGCGTCGATCTTGTCCTGCAGCTCGGCCTGCTCCGCGAGCAGCGCGTCGAAGTCGGCGTCGGGCTCCCCCATCGCCTGACACACCTCGTTGAAGCGATCGAGCAACGCCTTCGTCGCCGCCACCCCGTCGGTGACGTTGCCGAGCACGTCCTTGCTCTCGTCGAGCTGCGGTTCCTGCTGCAGGTAGCCGACCGTGAACCCGGAGGTCAGACGGGCTTCACCGGTGTACCCGTCGTCGACGCCTGCCATCACCCGGAGCAGGGTCGACTTTCCCGACCCGTTCGCACCGATCACGCCGATCTTGGCGCCCGGGTACATCGAGATGTTGATGTTGTCGAGCACCTGCCGGTCGGGTGGGTGGAACCGGGACAGGCCGCGCATGGTGAAGATGAACTGCGGGGGCATCCCTTCACGATAGGCGCGGCACTCCGCTGGGTCAGCCGGTGAGCGGCAGCTGCGCGTGCCCGGCCTCGTGCGCGAGGAGCCACCGTTTGCGGTCGAGACCGCCGCCGTAGCCGGTGAGCGTGCCGTTCGCACCGATGACGCGATGACACGGGACGATGATCGGCACGGGGTTGCGTCCGTTCGCGAGCCCGACAGCACGCGCAGCCCCCGGCGCACCCACACGCCGCGCGAGCTCGCCGTAGCTGATCGTCTCGCCGTAGGGGATGTCGACGAGCGTCGCCCACACCTGGCGTTGGAACGGCGTGCCGTGCATCGCGAGCGTGAGGTCGAAGTCGCTGCGGCGGCCGTCGAAGTACTCGTCGAGCTGACGGGCCGCGTCCGCGAGATGTGCACGCGCGGCGGGGGTTGTCGCGTTCGGGTGAGCCGGCGGGCTGCCGTCGAGCGACAGCCACGTGATGCCCTCGTCGCCGGCATCGAGTGCGAGCGGACCGATGGGGGTCGAGATGGTGATGGTCACGAGAGACTCCTCCAGAGGTGGACGACTGCGTACGAGCGCCACGGTCGCCAGCGCTGGGCGACCGCATCGGCCTGAGCGGGTGCGATACCGAGCGCGCCCAGCGCGCGTCGCACACCGAGATCGGAAGCGAGGAAGCGGTCGGGGTCACCGGTGCCGCGCAACACGACGTATTGCGCGGTCCATGCACCGACGCCAGGAACGGACCGCAGCGCCGCCTCGAGCGCTTCGCGGTCGACGCCCGCGCCCACGTCGATGTCGCCGTGCGCGAGCGCGGCCGCGACCGCGGTGACCGTCGCCGCCCGGGCCCGCGGCATGGGCAGGTCGTCGGGACGAAGCTGCGCGACACGCTCCGCGGTCGGGAAGATCCGCGTCAAGCCGTCGCCGCCGTCGACCTGCTCACCGTGCTGCGACGCGAGACGGCCGGCGAGCGCGTTCGCGGCGCGTACCGAGACCTGCTGACCCAGTACGGCGCGCACCGTGAGCTCGTCTCCGTCGAGCGCGCCGGGAACGCGGAGCCCTGGCGTCTTGCGCACCCACGGCCCCAGCACGCGGTCGCGCCCGAGGACGTCATCGACTGCGGCCGGGTCGGCGTCGAGGTCGAGCAGCCGGCGGCAGCGCGCAACCGCGGTGGTGAGGTCGCGCAGGTCGTCGAGCTGCACACGACACGACACGTGACCCACCGCCGGACGCAGCTCGACGATTCCCGTACCGTGCGGGAAACGGGCCGCGCGGCGGTAGAGCTCGCGCGTCGCCACCTCGACACCGGGGATCGCGCGCGCTGCGAGGAACTCGAACACCGCGTCGGCGGCGAACGGCTCCCGATACGGAAGGCGCAGCGCCACCGAACCGGGTGCGATCTCGCGCGTCCTGCGCGTGCGTCGCAGTGTGGAGGGTGTCACCGCGAACACGTCCTGCACCGTGTCATTGAACTGGCGCACACTTCTGAAACCGGCTGCGAACGCGACGTGCGAGAAGTTGAGGTCGGTCGTCTCGATCAGGATGCGCGCCGTCTGCGCCCGCTGCGCACGGGCGAGGGCGAGCGGTCCGGCCCCCACCTCGGCGACGAGTGTGCGGTGGAGTTGGCGGGTGCTGTAGCCGACACGGCGAGCGAGTCCGACCACGCCGTCCCGATCGACGACGCCGTCGGCGATGAGCCGCATGGCGCGTGCGGTGACATCGCCCCGTTCGTTCCACTCCGGTGAGCCCGGCGTCGCGTCGGGCCGGCACCGCTTGCACGCCCGGAAGCCCGCGCGCTGGGCCGCCGCCGCGGTCGCCAGGAACCGCACGTGAGCCGGCTTGGGCGTGGTCGCCGGGCAGCTCGGCCGGCAGTAGATGCCCGTCGAGGTGACACCGACGACGAACCAGCCGTCGAATCGGGCGTCGCGGCTCGACACCGCCCGGTAGCAGCAGTCGAAATCGAGATCCGGCACGGGACCAGTGTGCGACACCGCCGGTCGCGATGCTGGCGGGTTTCGGACGGGGCCGCAGACGCCCGCCGCCCGTGCGGCGGCCGGTGCCGACGGCTACCGTCTGACGCGCCGTCAAAGGCCGCGACCCCGTGCACGAAGGGAATCAACGATGCGAGCAGCCATCTTCGTCGGTCAGGACCAGCCTCTCGAGGTCGAGGACGTCACGCCTCTCGCCCCCGGCCCGAAGGACGTCGTGGTGAACGTCGACGCGAGCGGCGTCTGCCACTCCGACCTCTCGGTGATGAACGGCTCGCTTCCCATGCCGCCGCCGTGCATCCTCGGTCACGAGGGCACCGGCACGGTCGAGTCGGTCGGCAAGGACGTGTCACGCGTGAAGCCCGGTGACCGCGTCATCGCCTCCTTCACGCCCGCATGCGGCGTCTGCTGGTACTGCCTGCACGACCAGTCGAACCTGTGCGAGCACATGGGTGCCGTCACCATGGCGCCCAAGGCCACGCGCTCCGACGGGTCGAGCACGATCGCGATGACCGGCCTCGGCACCTTCTCCGACGTGATGACGGTCGACGAGTCGGCGGTGGTCAAGGTCGAGACGGGCCTGCCCGCCGAGCAGCTCGCGCTCATCGGCTGCGGGGTGACCACCGGCGTCGGCGCCGCGCTCAACACCGCGCGAGTGCAGCCCGGCTCGTCGGTCGCGGTGATCGGCTGCGGCGGGGTTGGTCAGGCCGTCATCCAGGGCGCACGCATCGCGGGAGCGGGCCGCATCTTCGCGATCGACCCCGTCGAGCTGAAGCGCAAGGCCGCGGAGCAACTCGGCGCGACCGACCTGATCGACCCGGCCCAGGGCGACCCGGTGGAGCAGGTGAAGGCGGCAACGGGCGGACGCGGCGCCGACTACGCGTTCGAGGTCATCGGTCTGCCGGAGACGATCGTGCAGGCGTACAACACCGCGCGCCGTGGTGGCACCGCGGTGGTCGTCGGCATGCCGAGGTGGGACTCGCAGGTGACGCTGCCCGGCTTCGGACTGTTCTTCGAGGAGAAGAAGCTCCTCGGCTGCGTCTACGGCTCCGCGCAGGTACGCCGCGACTTTCCTCGTTTCGTCGAGCTCGTCGAGACGGGCCGTCTGGACCTCAACGCGATGGTGTCGCGCCGCATCAAGCTCGACGAGATCAACGACGCGTTCCGCGCCATGCAGGCCGGCGAGGTGATCCGCAGCGTCATCGTCTGACGCACTTGGGTGAGACGGGAGTAATCATCGGGTGTCGACTTCCAGGAAGGCTTCGGCGAGCCGGCCTTCCGGGAGGTCGGCTTCGCGTGCATTGGCCACGAGCCACGTGCGGATGCGGTCCTCCAGGTCCTCCGAGTCGAGTTGCTGGCTCACGTGGGAACGCAGCGCGGCGAGCTTCTTGTCGAAGGTGTCCGTCACGTCGACGTAGCGGTTGCGCTTCGCCGTCGCCATCAGCCACAGCTGCCCCACCGTGTGCGGCTCGTAGCCCTCTTCCAGCAGCTCCGGATGGGCGAAGGGGTTGCGCGCGTCGGGGTAGACCGCGCACACCGCCGCCTCACCCGCCACGAGATGATCGGGATGGCTCGCGTAGATGCGCTCCCACACACGGTCGGGCGATTGCGTGATCACGCGGTCGGGCCGCACGCGGCGGATCACGCGGCTGATGTCGCGCCGCAGTTCGAGGCTGGGCATCAGTCGCCCGTCGGGGTAGGCGAGAAACGTCACGTCGTGCACGCCGACCGTGGCCGCGGCCGCGAGCTGCTCCGCGCGACGGATACCGGCGATCTCGGATCGTGGCACTGCCGGATCGAAGCCCCCTGCGTCGCCGTCG
The DNA here is from genome assembly GCA_964548555.1 of uncultured Burkholderiales bacterium. Classification (GTDB taxonomy): domain Bacteria; phylum Actinomycetota; class Acidimicrobiia; order IMCC26256; family JAMXLJ01; genus JAMXLJ01. Next base: position 17,345 of record CAZJSY010000024.1, on the reverse strand, counting down.
GTCACGACGCAGTACGCAACGTCGATACCGGCCGCGGTCCACGTCGCGACGGAACCCGCCACGCCGAAGTCGACGTCGTCGGGATGCGCGGTCACGACGAGCACGGACGCGACGGCGGCGTCGGGCGGTGGACTCACGCGAAGACCGGGGGCCGGCGATCGGCCCACGGCGCAGCCTGCTCCAGCTGCGACGCAACCCGCAGCAGGAGGTCTTCCCGTCCGTACGGCGCGATGAGGTGCACACCGACCGGGAGGCCGTCGCCGGTCCAGTGCAACGGCACCGACATCGCAGGCTGCCCCGTGGCGTTCCACGGCACCGTCATGTGGGCGAGCTCGCTCATGACCGTGAGCGCTTCGCCCGGGTCGGCCAGCGGCGCCATGAGACCGAGCTCGGGCGGCGGCCGTGAGATCGTCGGCATCACGAGCACGTCGAAGCCGGCCGAGCCGTCGGGTGGCGACCACCACTCGGCGACCGCGCGGGAGTAGCGCTGGAGCCCTTCGGTTGCCGCGAGATACGCAGGACCGCTGATGGTGCGGCCCATCTCCGCCATGGCCCAGTTGCCGGGCTCGACGTCGTCGGCGCCGATCTTGGCGCCCGTGCGTTCGCTCCAACGGTCGAGGTCACGCGCGATGGCCGCGCCCATGATCGTCGCGAACGGGCCGAAGACGTCGTCCTGGTCGAGCGCCGCCGGCGACGATCGCTCGACGACGTGTCCGGCGGCCTCGAGCAGCCGGCCCGCGCCTTCGACCGCCGCGACGCATTCCGGATGTGCCTCACGGCCCATCGCGGGAATGGCGGTGCGAATGCCGAAACGGAGGCGTCCGGGATCGGCTCCGACCTCGTGGGTGAACGGTCGCAGCGGCGGCGGTGCGGTGTACGGGTCTCCCGGTGCCGTGCCCGCCACCGCGTCGAGGATGCCCGCCACGTCGCGGACACTGCGAACCACGACGAACTCGTGGGTGAGCGGGCCCCAGTACTCACCGAAATTGGGACCGAGGGTCGTGCGTCCCCGGGAAGGCTTGAGCCCGACGAGCCCGCATTCGCTCGCCGGTGCGCGGATCGATCCGCCCATGTCGTTGGCGTGCGCGGCCGGCACCATGCCGGACGCGACCGCTGCGGCCGATCCACCGCTCGAACCGCCCGGTGAACGCGTCGTGTTCCACGGGTTGTGCGTCGCGCCGTACGCGAGCGGTTCCGTCGTGATCGACGTCGCGAGCTCGGGCGTGTTCGTCTTGCCGACGAACACGAAGCCCGCGGCACGGAAACGGCGCGCGAGGAAGCTGTCGTCGTCCTCGGTCCACCCGCGTTCCTTCAGGAACCGCATGCCGACGTGATACGGATCGCCTGCGGTGTGACACACCGCGTCCTTCACGCAGAAGGGCACACCGGCGAACGGAGCGCCGGCAGGGATACTGTCGACGCCCCGCCGCGCCTTGTCGAACAGCGGATGGATGACGGCGTTGAGCTCCGGGTTGACGCGCTCGATGCGCTCGATCGCGGCTTCGACGAGCTCCCGTGGCGTGCACTCGGCCCGGCGCACGAGCTCGGCCTGACCGGTGGCGTCCAGCGCGGCAAGGTCATCAGGCGGCATGCCGGCACCGTATCGAACGGCGGTCCACCGCTCCGGCCGGCGCCGCCGGTAGCGTCCTGCGCTCATGCCCGGCGGGATCCTCGGAGGACCGGTCGACGGACCGGCACGGTTGGCGACGGTCTACCCCAGGGCGGAAGCCACACCCGGGGCCACGGTGCGCCATCGCGCGAGCGGCTTCACCGGCACGATCCTCGCGGTCGAGCGAGGGACGGTGCGCGTCCGCGGCGCAACCGGGGTCGAACGGCTCTTCCCGATGGAGCCGGGTGCGTTCGCGCTCGACGGCACCGCCGTGACGCTGGTGCCACCACGGGCAGCCGCGACGACCGCAGCGAGACGCACAGCGTCCGGATCACGCTCGGTCGAGGACGCGCGGGCGCGCGTCGCCCGAGCCGGACGGATCTACGTCGAGGGTGTCCACGACGCCGAGCTGGTGGAGCGGGTCTGGGGTGACGACCTGCGGATCGAGGGCGTGGTGGTCGAACGTCTCGACGGCGTCGACCATCTGGCCGGCGCGGTGCGGGCGTTCGGGCCCGGACCGGGCCGCCGACTCGGTGTGCTCGTCGACCACCTCGTGTCCGGCAGCAAGGAGGCACGGCTCGCCGCCGCCGTCCGTCATCCGCACGTGCTCGTGACGGGGACGCCGTTCGTCGACGTGTGGGAGGCCGTCCGGCCCGCCGCCGCCGGGCTGCGGTCCTGGCCACGCGTGCCGAAGGGGACGCCGTGGAAGGAGGGCGTCTGCGCGGCCCTCGGCGTCACCGATCCACGCGCCTTCTGGCGCGACCTCCTCGCGTCCGTGGGCAGTTACCGCGACCTCGAGACCCCGTTCGTCGGCGCCGTCGAGCAACTCGTCGACTTCGTGACCGCCGGCTGACGCGGATGCGACGATCGCGCGCCGGCACATGACAGACCGGCGCTTCGCCGGGTAAGACACCACGTCGTGGGGGCGGATCAGGACGCACCGGCGGCCGGTCGGAGAGCACGCGGCTCGATCACGGCGTTGTGGCTTCGCGCGACCCTGACGATCGGGCTGCTGCTCGCGGTCGCGGTCGTGCTGGCGTCGCCGCCGATCGTGTACGGCGAGGCACAGCCGCTCGCGTTGTCGGCACGCTCCGATCCGAACGCGACCGACGCCGTCCCGCACGATGCGGGCCGCATCTTCTATCTCACGGTCGTCCGTGAGCGTCGTGCACCGTGGCACGTGCTCACCGATCTCGTCGGCAACCACGACGCCGGCGCGCCCCGGGTTGCCGCGTCACCCGGTCCCGACAGCGCGTCCGGTGACGTCCGCAGCCGTCAGGCCGCGATCGACGCGTGGCAGGCCGCGCAACGCGCCGCATTCGGCGAGGTGCAGAGCGCGCGGCCACCCGCGTGGCCTGCCGTCGGTTCACTGCACGGCGACTCGGCCGGACTCGCGTACCTGTTGCGTTACCTCGCCATGCTGTTGCCGGGGGACATCACCGGCAGCGTCGATCTCGCGGCCACCGGTGTGATAGGTCCCGACGGCAGCATCGAACCGATCGGTGGTCTCGAGCAGAAGGTCGCCGCTGCGAAGTCTGCCGGCGTGAGCGTGGTGTTCGTCCCCGCGCTGAACGATCTCGGGGCCGTGCCGACCTCGTCGGTCCGGTCGGGGGCGTTCTTCGCCGCAGTTCGGGGCGCAGGGCTCTGGCCGTGGCAGCCGCCCGTGGTCTCGACCGCCCCGTACGCGGGTGGGGGCGTCGAGGCGCGCCGCCGCAGTGGCACGGTCGTCGTGGCCGTGAGCGGACCGGTCGACGTGCTGTCGTGGCTGTGCGGCTACACGGGCGATTCCGCACCGTGTGGAGCCGCGGCGACCCTGCTCACCCACGTCCCGGCCTGACGGTCCCTCAGATCGCGACTAGAAACGCCGCATGACCGAGAGCAGCACGACAGAGACGAACCCGTACTCCACCCTGCCGGCCGCGGGTCCGTACGACACCAAGATCGGGAGCGCACTCATCACACTGGTCGAGCCGCATGTCGGCCACGAGCGCGCGTACAACCGGTGGTACGAGGACGACCACTTCTACTCGGGCGCGATGGCGATGCCGTGGATGTTCGCCGGCCGCCGTTGGGTGGCGCCACGCGACCTGCAGGCGCTGCGCGCGCCCGCCGACTCGCTGATCGCGGAACCGGTGTCGGCCGGTAAGTACCTGGCGACGTACTGGATCACCGCGGGTCGTTACGAAGACCATCTCCGCTGGACCGTCGCCACCAACAAGCGGCTGCTCCCCGACGGGCGCATCTACCTCGACCGCACGCACGTCTACACGTCGTTCCAGGACTACGTCGGACCCGTGTACCGCGACGCCGAAGGCCCGCGCGACATCCACTCGCTCGACCATCCCTACAACGGTCTGGTCCTCGACGTGGTCGACGGGCGCGACGGCGTCACACGCGAGCAGCTGTGGACTTGGCTCAGTGAAGAGCGCATCCCGCAGGTTCTCGACGGGTCCCGTGTGGCGATGTGCCTCGCCTTCGCGCCGATGCCGTTACCGGAGGACAAGATGTCGTACGTGGAGGACGTGCCCGGACTCGAACGCCGTATCACGCTCCTCTGGTTCACCGAGGTTCCACCGCAGGACTGCTGGGGCGAATCGTTCGCCGGCGGGGCCGGCGCGGTTGGCGCGTCCGGCCTCGGACGACTGCAGCTGACGGCCCCGTTCGTCCCGACCATTCCCGGCACCGACCGGTACGTCGACGAGCTGCGCTGACGTCCATGACGACGCGCGGGGTCGCGCGCGGGCCGCTCGCCCAGTGGCTACAGCGTTACCAGCACGCAGCCGCGGGCGCGATCTACGGAACGCTCGTGACGTCGGCCGTGGTCGCGGGCGAGAGCATCGCCGAGGTGAAGGTCGGCGACATCGCGTGGAGCATCGCAGTCACGTTGCCCGTCTACTGGCTCGCGCACGTGTACGCGGCGGTGCTGGCCGAAGGATCATCGGAATCGGGTCGTCCGTCGTGGTCGAACGTGCGTCGGTCACTTCGCCACGAGTCGGTGATCCTGGAGAGCGCGATTCCCCCGCTCGCGCTGCTCGTGATCTTCCGCGCCGCGGGAAGCGCGGGCAGCACGGCGGTCGCTGCCGCGCTGTGGGCCGCGGTCGTGGACCTGTTCCTCTTCGGTCACGCAGCGGCGAGCCGGAACCGGCTCGCCGCGCTGGAACGGCTCGCCTACGGGATCATCACGGCGTTGTTCGGGATCGCGATCATCCTCTTGAAGGTGGCGTTGCACTGAGGGAGCGCGCGCTCCCTCAGCTGTCGCCCGTCAACCCGGTCGGGCAGCTCACGCCCGTCCCGCCGATGCCGCAGTAGCCGAAGGGGTTCTTCGCGAGGTACTGCTGGTGGTAGTCCTCCGCGTAATAGAACTCGGGCGCCTCGCGGATCTCGGTCGTGATGTCGCCGTACCCGGCGGCACGCAACTGCTCCTGATACGCGTCACGCGACGCCTCGGCCGCCTTCCGCTGCATCTCGCCGTAGGTGTAGATCGCGGACCGGTACTGCGTGCCGACGTCGTTTCCCTGGCGCATGCCCTGCGTCGGGTCGTGGCCCTCCCAGAACACCTTCAGCAACTCCTCGTAGGTGACACGCGCAGGATCGAAGACCACGAGCACGGCCTCGGCGTGACCCGTACGGCCACTGCAGACCTCCTCGTAGGTCGGGTTCGGGGTGAACCCGCCCGTGTACCCGACCGCGGTCACGACCACCCCCGGGGTCTCCCAGAACTTGCGCTCCTCGCCCCAGAAGCACCCCATTGCGAACACGGCCTGCTCGGTGCCGCCCGGGAACGGCGGCTTCAAACGCTCCCCGTTGACGTAATGACGCTCCGGTACCTCGAGCGCGGTCGCCCGGCCCGGAAGCGCCCGGTCGGCCGTCGGCATCTCGCTCTTGTGTCGTCCGAACACCTCGTCTCCTCTCGATGCTCCCGGTAACACCCTGGTCGGGGCGTTCGTTCCCACCGGCGGCCACACCGCCGCGGTTTGGCACGTGGCCCGTCCGGCGAAAACAGTCTGCGTGATCCGGCGCTTCCTCGTGCTGGCTTCGTGGGGATTCCTCACCTGGGTGCTCCTCACGTGGACCCTCACGGTCGAGCAGCTCGCCTTCGGTGCCGGCATCGCGGTGGCGGTCGCGATCGGTCTGATGCAGGCCGATCGGGGCGTCGCGCCCTGGCGCGTCCTCGAACCCGCCCGTCTCGGGCGCGTGCTGCGACTCCTGGTGAAAGCGATACGGCGCATGGTGGTGGCGAACGTCGTCCTCGCCCACCGGATCTGGAGCCCTTCGCTTCCGATACGGCCGGGCATGGTCATCGTCCCGACACGGACCACGACGACCGCAGGGGTGACCGCGGTCGGCGTCGTCACGTCGCTCATCGTCGACAACCAGCTCGTCGACGTCGATCCCGACCGGCACGAGCTCCAGTACCACTGGATGTACGTCATGACGACCGATCCCGACGAAGCGAGGAACGCGATCAACGGTCCCATCGAGGACGAGGTCGTGCCCTTGGAGACACCGGAGACGCATGAACCACGGCGGCCCACGTGAGCGGCGATCCGATGGGCTGGATCGCGCTGGCGGAGATCGTGGTGGCGATCCCATTGCTCTTCCGCCTCGCGGTCGGCCCGACGGTGTCGGACCGTGTCGTTGCGCTCAATACCATCGCGACGCAGGCGACACTGTCCTTGCTCGCGTACGCGGCGTTCGCCGATCGCAGCCCGTACACCGACGTCGCGCTCTGGCTCGCGTCCTTCAGCTACCTCGGGACGATCGTGTGGGCCCGATACCTCGAACGGCGGCTGCTGTGAGAGACGGCGTCGCACTCGCGTTCGCCGCCGTCGGGCTGTGCTTCTCGTTGAGCGGTGTGGTCGGGATCGTCCGCATGCCGGACCTGTACACGCGCGTGCAATGCGCAACCAAGAACGTGACGATGGGATCGGTCCCGGTACTCATCGCCGTCGTGATCGACAAGGGACCCGTCTCACCGTACGGAAGCCGCGCGCTGCTCGTCGCCTTCCTGCTGCTCGTCCTCAACCCCGTCGCATCGCACGCGTTGACGCGTGCCGCGTACAAGTCGGGCATCGAGATGTGGCCAGGCTCCGTGGTCGACATGCCGCGCGATCGGGAGCGACCCGCCGACCGCTCACGGTCCGGTGACACATGAGCGTCGTCTGGGCGATCGACATCGCGTGCCTCGTCGTCATCCTGTTCTGCGCGGTCCTCGTCGTGTTCCTCGACAACCTCAACGCGTCGGTGATGGCGCTCTCGGCCGCCGGAACCACCCTCTCGCTGCTGTTCGTGGTGCTGCACGCCCCCGACGTCGCCCACTCGGAAGTGATCGTGGGCGCGATCGCCCTGCCCGTGCTCTACCTCCTCGCGATCGGCAAGACGCGTCCGCACGTCGGAGAACGTCCAGAGCTCGGTGAAGTGGGCGAGCGCGGAGGGGACGAGTAGTTGGCGCGCCGGGAGCTCCACCGACCGAAGCTCGCCTTCGTCCTCGTCGCCGGCGCGGCGACATGTCTCGCCGCCGCGATGGTCACGCTCCCACGCGACGGCGCTCGCCTCCCCGACGTCGCCCGCTACGCGATGGAGGTCGCCCTTCCGAAGTGGCACACGACCGAGGCCGTCAACGAGATCGTCTACGGCACACGCGGGTTCGACACCTTCGGCGAGACGTTCCTGCTGCTCGCCGCGGTCATGGGCGTCGTCGTGATCAGTCGGAGCAAGGAGACCAGGCGCACGACGCTGCTCGAAGACGTCCTCGCGCGCGAGGAGCAGGCCGGACTCCGCCGCGGCGGTGGGGGCACTGCGTCAGGACGCGCGAGCGCCGCCGAACAGCAGGAGCGGGCCGAAGACGGAACCGACGAGGGCGACGGTCCTGCGAAGCCACCCGAGGAACCGCACAGTCGCGTCGGAACGCTCGAGCCCGAACGCGCCGCCGCCATGACCGTCGTCGTGCGCGGCGGGATACGCACCGTTGCGCCCGTCCTCGCGGTCGCGGGCATCTACCTCGCGGCGTGGGGATACTCGCCCGGTGGCGGCTTCCCCGCCGGGGGCGTGATCACGGGCATCATCCTGCTGGCCTACGTGGCCTACGGGTACCGGGCCGTCAGCCGGATCGTGCGCCGCAACCTGCTCGAGAACCTGGAGATGCTCGGCGCGGCCGCGATCATCGGGGTCGAGCTGTCCGGACTCGTGCTGAAGGGCTCGTTCTCGGCGAACACGCTGCCGCTCGGCCAGGTGCAGTCGATCCGCAGCGGGGGGATCCTGCAGGCGTTCTCCGGGAGTGAGCTCGTCGAGGTCGCGACCGGCCTGACACTCGTCATCTTCGCGTTCCTCTCGATGGGCAGCGACTGGGCCGAGGAAGACCGGGACAAAGGGCAGGAGGGCAAACAGGGCCGATGATCCTGTTCAACTACCTCGCCGCGGCCGCGCTCTTCTGTATCGGCCTCTACGCGGTCGTCGCTCACCGCAACCTGATCAAGATCGTCCTCGGGCTCTCGTTGATGGAGTCCTCGACGTATCTCTTGATGGTCTCGCTCGCGTACCGGCGCGGCGCCACCGCGCCCGTGCTCGTCAACCCCCCGAAGGGACAGACACCGCAGTCACTCGTACACGGCAACGTCGCCGACCCGGTGATCCAGAACTTCTGCCTCACCGCGATCATCATCGGGGTCGCTGTGACCGGGGTGTTCCTCGCGGTGGTCGTACGCATCGCGCAGCACTACAAGTCGATCGACACCGACGACATCCGCGCGATGCGGGGCTGACGGGAACCCGCGGTGAGTGACGCGGCGCTCGGATCGATCCTCCCGCTCGCGGTCGCTTGTCCGTTGTTCGGCGCGGTCGTGTGCCCAATCGTCGGCCGCCGATCGGGCCGGCTCGCCTTGATCGTCGCGGCCGCGAGCCTCCTGGGTTCCTGCACGGTGCTCGGCCTGGAGGCGCCCCGCGTCTTCGACGGCAAGACGATCATCGTGCACTTCATGGGTCATTGGACTCCCGAACGCGGGCACGCGCTCGGCATCGGCTGGGCGGCCGACCCCTTCGGCCTCGTGTTTGCGATCGCCGCCGCGATCGTCGGCGTCCTGCTCGTCGTGTACAGATGTCCGCGATGGCGGCGCTCGGGCACGGTGAGCTCGGCGGCTTCGCGTGCCTCTTCCTCATCCTCGACGCAGGTCTCATCGGCTCCGCACTCACCGCCGACCTCTTCAACCTCTTCGTGTGGTTCGAGGTCGCCGCGATCGCGAGCTACGCCCTCACGGCGTTCTACCTCGACCGACCGATGGCGCTCGAGGCCGCGTTCAAGATCCTCGTGCTGACGACGATCGCGAGCTTCGGCATCTTCATCGCGGCCGGCTTCCTCTACCAGGACCACGGCGCGCTGAACCTCGCGCAGTTGCACGACAGCATCGCGGCGCGCGGACTGCGAACGGCCGACGTCGTCGCGCTCGCGCTGCTCGTCGCGGGCTTCGGGACGAAGGCGGGTCTGGTCCCGTTCCACGCCTGGCTGCCCGACGCGCACACGGCTGCTCCCGCCCCGGTCTCGGCCATGTTCTCGGGGTTGATGGTGAATCTCGGGATCGTGGCCATCGCGCGCGTCGTGCTGCAGGTGTTCCCCTCGCAGCACGGTGTTCCGGTGCTCGGCCTGCTCATGGGCGTCGGACTCGTCTCCGCGGTCGTCGGTTCGGCCCTCGCCCTGGGGCAGGACAATTTGAAGCGTCTACTCGCGTACGACACCGTCGCGCAGATGGGTGTGCTCGCCGTGGGTTTCGCCACCGCGGACAAAGCAGGCGTCACCGGAGCGACGTATCACCTCGCGAACCACATCGCGTTCAAGTCGCTGCTGTTCCTGACCGCCGGTGCGATCATCCACACGCTCGGCGTCGAGAACCTCTCCGAGATGGGTGGTCTGGCACGTCGCAAGCCGTTCCTGTTCGGCGCGTTCCTCCTCGGTGTGGCGTCGATCGCGGGAGTACCGCCGCTCAACGGGTACTCATCGCGCAACCTGATCCACGAAGGACTCATCACGACCCATCAGCTGTGGGCGCTCGCGCTGCTGGCGGTCGCGGAGATCCTGACGTTCGCCGCGCTCGCCAGGGCCGCGTGGCTGATGTTCGTGCACCACCGCGACGAGCCGTACGAAGACGAACGGCCGTCACCGTTCGGGATGAGCCTCAGCCTCGCGGTCCTCGGCGTGCTCTGTCTCGCCTTCGGCCTGGTCCCCGGTACCTTCTCGAGCAAGGTGATGGCGCCCGCGGCGTCGGGCCTGCTCCACGCCCCCGTGTATGCCGGCGCCCTCCTGCACGCGACGTCCGCGCGCCTTCCGGCGCTGCACGTCCACTCGAGCTTCATCAGCCTCGAGGGTCTGTTGTCGACGTGCATCACGCTCGTCGTCGGAGGCTTCGTCGCGTCGCGATATCTGCACCGTGATCCGCCGCGACCCATTGCGATGCTGCGCGCGATCCACAACGGCTCCGTCAACGACTACGCGACGTACGCGGTTCTCGGCGTGGTCGTGTGCGTTGCGGTGCTGCGTCTCGCGTGGACGGGCTGAGCGCCCGCAGTACCGTTACGCTGCCCCCTCGTGATGACGGACGTTCCCGGCTCGGCCGGCTCGCTCCCCGCATACGTGGCGATGCCCACGACCTCCGGGCCCTGGCCGGGGGTGGTCGTGGTCCACGACGCCTTCGGCATGACGCCCGACCTCCACCGGCAGGCCGAGTGGCTGGCCGGTGAGGGATACCTCGCGGTAGCCCCGGATCTGCTCTCGCACGGACGCAAGCTCGCGTGCGTGATCTCCATCTTCCGCGACCTGCGCGCGCGTCGCGGTCGCGCGTTCGACGACGTCGAAGCGGTCCGTTCGTGGCTCACGGCGCGCAACGACTGCACCGGCACGGTCGGCGTGATCGGCTTCTGTATGGGCGGTGGTTTCGCGTTGCTCCTCGCGCCGGGTCACGGGTTCTCGGTGTCGAGCGTCAACTACGGCGAAGTTCCCAAGGACGCCGGCACGTTCCTCGCCGGCTCGTGCCCGATCGTCGGGAGCTACGGCGCCAAGGACCGCACGTTGCGCGGGGCGGCGCAGCGGCTGGAGGAGGCGCTCACGAAGAACGGCGTGCCGCACGACGTGAAGGAATACCCGGACGCCGGCCACTCGTTCCTCAACGACCACCACAGCACGACGTTCGCGATCACGATGTTGCTCATGGGCGGCGGGTACCACGAACCATCGGCTCTCGACGCCCGCCGCCGTATCGTGTCGTTCTTCGACGAGCACCTGAAGGCGTGAGGGAGAACCAATGCTGCTCAACGGGGTGAACCACGTCGCCATCCTGACCAACGACAGCGAGCGGCTGCACGCGTTCTACCGCGAGGTGTTCGACGCGCCGGTCAGCCTCGACCGCGAGGAATCGGATGGTGTGCGCCTGTCGTTCGTCGACATCGGCACGACCACACAGCTGAACATCTTCGAGGTCGACGGCAACAGCGAGGCGCAGCGTCAGACGCCCATGTTCGGCCGGGGCCGCATCGACCACCTCGGCCTTCAGGCCGCATCGCTGCAGGCGTTCGACACGATTCGGGACCGCCTGATCGAGCGGGGCGCCACCGACGGCTTCGTCACCGACTTCGGCCCCGTCATCAGCCTGTTCTTCCGCGATCCCGACGGACTCGAGGGCGAGGTATGCGTCGCGAACCCGGCGGCGTTGCCCGGTGTGCACAATCCGCCCGGCACGCCGGCTGCGGGTTACGAGCGGGTGCGCTGACGGGCGACGCGGGCGTCACGACGTGCGTATCGGCATCTTGTTGCTCCCGGCCGACCCGTGGCCGGAGACGGTCGCGCGTGCACGACACATCGAGGAGCTCGGGTACGCGCACCTGTGGACGTACGACCATCTCTCGTGGCGGCGCTATCGCGAGCACGCGTGGCACGCCGCGATCCCCTGGCTGACGGGAATCGCTGCGGCAACGAGCACGATCAGGCTCGGCACGATGGTGGCGTCGCCCAACTTTCGCCATCCGGTCACGCTGGCGAAGGAGTCGATGACGCTCGACCATGTGTCGGGCGGCCGCTTCGAGCTCGGCCTCGGCGCGGGTGGGCCGGGATTCGACGCGACGGTGCTCGGCAGCCGGGAGCTGACGCCGGCACAGCGCAGCGCACGGTTCAGCGAGTTCGTCGAGGTGGTCGACCGTCTCCTGCGCGAGCCGGCGCTCTCACATCGAGGCGAGCACTACACCGTCGACGACGCACGCATGATCCCCGGCTGCGTGCAGCAGCCACGCCTGCCGCTCGCAATCGCCGCGGGCGGCCCGAAGGGGCTTGCAGTGGTGGCGCGCCACGGCGATGCGTGGATCACGTGGGGGGACAGCATGGGCGGAGACCTCAGCCCGGCCGGCACCGCCCGTGCCGTGCGCACGCAGTCGGAGCAGCTTGGTGCGGCGTGCGAGGCCGCCGGCCGGGATACCGACACACTGCGGCGCATCTTCATGGCGGGCATCAGCGACGACCGGCCGCTCGCGAGCGTGGACGCGTTCGTCGACTTCGCGGGCCGGTACGCGGATCTCGGCTTCACCGACCTCGTGTTCCATCACCCGCGCCCGGGTGACCCCGTGTGGACCGAGCCGGAGGCCATCGTCGAGCAGGTGGCCGCCGAGGCCCTCCCCGCGCTGCGCTGACGAAACGCCCCCGACCCATGCGGGGTCGGGGGGCGTCAGTTGACCTGGCGCTCGCGGCCTTCCCAGTAGTCCGAACGGAGACGGAACTTCTGCAGCTTTCCGGTCGCCGTACGGGGGAGCTCCGAACGGAACTCGACCGAGGTCGGACACTTGAAGTGCGCGAGTCGCTCTCGGCAATGCTCGACGAGGTCGCGCTCGGTCACGGCGGCGCCTTCGCGCAACACCACGAGCGCCTTCACGGTCTCTCCCCACTTGTCGTCGGGCACGCCGATCACCCCGCACTCCGCGACCATCGGGTGTTGGTAGAGGCAGTCCTCGACCTCGATCGACGACACGTTCTCACCGCCGGAGATGATCACGTCCTTCTTGCGGTCCGAGATGGTGACGTAGGCATCGTCGAGCAGCCCCCCGTCGCCGGTGTGGAACCACCCGTCGACGATCGCCTTCTTGGTCTCGTCGGGCTGGTCCCAGTAGCCCTCGAACACGTGGTTCGAACGGGCGAGCACCTCGCCCTGCTCGTCGACGTCGATACGCACACCGACTGCCGGCGCGCCCGCGCGGGAGAGCAGGCGGGCCCGCTCGCCCACGTCGAGGTCGTCCCACTCCTCACGCCGGCGGTTGATCGTGAGCAACGGTGCGGTCTCGGTGAGGCCGTAGATCTGGAAGAACTCCCACCCGAGCTCGGTCTCGACGCGCTCGATGACCTTCGACGGCGGGGGTGCGCCCGCGACGACCATGCGTACGCGGTCCCGGCCGGGTATCTCCTCGCCACGCTCGCGGCGAGCGACACCGGCATCGAGGATCGCGGCGACGACCGCCGGGGCGCCGGCGAGGAACGTGACCCCTTCACGCTCGACACGCCGGAGGATCTCCTCGCCGTCGACCTTACGGATCACGACGTGGCGTGAGCCCATCGCGGTGAGCGAGTACGGAAGGCCCCAGCCGTTGCAGTGGAACATCGGCAACGTGTGCAGGTAGACGTCGCGGTCGTTCACGCCGGCGTGCCAACCGAAGGTCGCGGCGTTGAGCCAGAGCGTGCGGTGCGTGATCTGCACACCCTTCGGCCGGGCGGTGGTTCCCGACGTGTAGTTGATCGAGGCGGTGGTGTCTTCGTCGTCGACATGCAGCGCGGGCGCCCCGGACCGCCGGAACAGCTGATCGTCACTCGCGTCGCCGAGGACGATGCGGTGCTTCACCTCGATGTCGGAGAGCGCATCGTCGTACTCGGCGTCGACGAGCAGCACCGCGGCGCCGGAGTGGCCGACGATGTAGCGCACCTCCTCGCTGTTGAGCCGGAAGTTGATCGGCACGATCACCCGGCCGTACGCGCTCACACCGAACAGGCTCACCAGGAACCGGGCCGCGTTGGGCGACACGATCGCGACCCGCTCCCCCGCGCCGAGCGCGAGATCGTCGAGCGCCACCGCGAGACTGCGGGCCATCGCCGCGAACTCACCGTAGGTGATGCGTCCCAACGAGCCGCCCGGCGGGTCGGGTTCGTCGACGACGGCGAGCCGATCGCGGTAGACCAGCTCGGCTCGTTCCAGGAAATCCGCTGCGCTGAGCGCGACCTTCACGCGAGCCCCCCTCGTTCGCAAACCTCGCGGCACGCTAGCGACCACGCACCGCGGGCACCAGAGCGCGGCCCGAAACCACCGCGACGACTCACGAGGACGCGAGCGAGCAGCCGTCGGCCGCCTGTCCCGGTGACTCCTCGCTCGTCGCGCTGACCGCCTCGGCCCCGCCGTTTCGCTCTTCGCGGGCGGCCTGGGAACGCGCGAGCGAGACGGCGCACACGAGCATCGTCGCGACCGCGACGCCGATGAGAACCTTGTCGAGCGTGGTCTGCGCATGCAGCCTCTCGCCGAGAAGGCCCAACCCGATGATCGACGCGACGATCGGCTCGGCCGTCTCGAGGAACGGCACCGACGCCTGCAGCTCGCCGGCCTGGAACGCGCTCTGCATCACGATGAACCCGCTGATCGAGAAGACCGCGAGCCCGTACGGCTCCCAGTGCGAGAGCACGGCCACCGGATCGGGCAGGAAGTGCACGAACGCCTTGGTGAGCGGTGCGGTCACACCGAACATGGTTCCGGCCGAGAGCGCGAGCAGCGACGCGCGCAGCGAGCCCGACGACCGCATCGCGATCACGATGCACACGATGATGAACGCCGAGACGGTCGAGAGCGGCAGGACCCAATCCGACCACGGTGCCAGTTGCGAGCCCCCACCGGGTGACGACTCGGAAAGGAACAGACCCAACGCCGCGGCCAGGAACGCCGCGGTGGCCCATTCCCGGACCCGGAGCCGCCGGTTCGACGTCGCGACGTCGAGAAGGAGTGAGAACAACAGGCCGGTTGCCAGGATCGGCTGCACGACCACGAGCAGACCGATCCCCAGCGCGGCCGCCTGGCAGACGTAGCCGCTCACGTCGGATGCGATCCCGAAGAGCCAGATACGTTGCCGCGCGAGGTGCACGATGAGACCCGGTCGCATCGACTGCTCGTCGGGCGCGGTGCGCGCCGAGCGCTGCTCGAGCACATTGCTCGTCGCGAAGAAGAACGCGGCTGCGAGCGCGAGCAGCACCACCTCGACGTCGTGCAGCGTCACAGGCACCCCCGAACCGGCTCGTGCCCGCGACCTCCGGAGCGCACGAGTCCACGATACCGGCGAACTCCCGCGGTGACCCTGCAATTGGAAGGCCGCACGCGAGACTGCCGGTATGGCGTGGTTCCGATCCCGTCAAAGGGCCGCGCGACCCGACAACACGATCAGGAAAGACGTCGCGCTGCGGTTCCTCCTCGCCACCATCCTCGCGTGGCTCGGCATCCAGTCGATCACCCACCTCGCCACCCTGGATCGCGGGCTCCGTGACGCCGGGCTCGGCCGCGCCGCCGCAACCGCGCTCGCGGTGGTCTGGTCGGTCGGTGCGTTGGCCGCGGCCGGCGCGTTGGCGGGTCGGTCGACCGCGCGGGCAGGCGCCTCCGGTGCCGTCGTGCTCGCGGTAGCGATCCTGACCCTGAGCGTGTTCACCTGGATACGCGGCACTCCGGTGCCGTGCAGCTGCGCGACACCGACGCTGCAACACGGCGCGCGCCATCACGGTGAAGCGGTCGTCGGTGACGCGCTCCTTCTCGGCCTCGCCGTGATCACCTTCGTCGCCGCGCGAGCACGCACCGTTCGCGTGCCGCCACCGGCATGACGGGCACCGCCGCGATCAGGATCCGAGCTGCTCTGCGGGGATCGAACCCATACGGCCCGAACGGAAGTCGTCGAGCGCCTGCTCGATCTCGTCCTCCGTGTTCATCACGAACGGTCCGTACCAGACGACGCGCTCACGGATGGGCCGCCCCCCGAGAACCAGGACTTCCAAACTCGGCGTGCGGTTGTCCTGCGATGCATCGGCCGCGACGGTGAGCGACGTGCCGTCGCCGAACACCGCGAGCTGACCGCCTTCGATCGGGCGACGGTCCGGACCGGCCGTGCCGCGACCACCCAGCGTGTAGACCAGCGCGTTGAACTCGCGCGGCCACGGCAGCGTCAACTCCGCGCCGGGGCTGACGGTCGCGTGGACCATCGCGATCGGGGTGTGCGTCACGCCCGGCCCGCTCTGCCCGTCGACCTCGCCCGCGATGACGCGCACCAGCGCGCCACCGTCGCCCGATCGAAGCAACGTGACCTTGCCGGGCTCGATGCCTTGATATCGCGGCGACACCCACTTCTGGGCCGCCGGCAGGTTGACCCAGAGCTGGATCCCGTGGAAGAGGCCGCCGCTCTCGACGAGCTCCGACGGCGGGGTCTCGATGTGCAGGATGCCGCGACCCGCGGTCATCCACTGCGTGGCGCCGTTCGTGATGAGACCGCCACCACCTGTTGAATCGCGGTGCTCGAACGTGCCGTCGATCATGTAGGTGACCGTCTCGAAGCCGCGGTGCGGGTGCCAGTCGGTCCCTCTCGGCTCACCCGGCCCGTACTCGACCTCTCCCATCTCGTCCATGTGGACGAACGGGTCGAGCAGCCGCGCGTTGACCCCTGCGAACGCCCGGCGCACCGGGAAACCGAGGCCTTCGTATCCGTTGGGCGCGGTCGTGACCGTCAGCACCGGACGAGCGACGTCGGTCGCGGAGTCGACCTCCCGGACGGCTCGTAACTCCAGGACGTTCTCGACAGTGACGGCGGGCATCGGACCCCTCCATTTCCGCCGCACGACCGCGGCGAGCTCCTGACAGGGGACACAACGTAGTTGCGCGCGCAAATATGCCCGCGCCATGACTCGCAGCTCTTGGAAACAGGTCACCCCGCGGGGTTATGCACCGCCATGGGCGGGCACGGTGATCCTTGCCGGCGACATCCCGGAGGGCAGCAATGGGCATGGGATCTTCCCCGAGGCTGCGCGGCGTCGCCCGCCGCGCGCCGTGGTGTGTCACCGTCGCAGTAGGCGCGGCCGGCGCTCTGGTGACCGGCCTGGGACTCTTTCCCGCGCTGGGCAGTGCGGTCACGCTGCCGTCTCCCACAGCCGGAGCGCCCGCGCAGACGGCATCGAATGCCACCACCGCGGTCACGAAGGTGACCGCTCCGGTGACGAAGGATGTCGCGCCGGCCGCGACGCCGGTCACCAAGCACGCGTCGTCTTCTTCCTCGTCAGCTCCTGCGGGCCCGTCCTCTCCGTCGAGTCCCGGAGGCGGCGCGCCGGGCACGACGCCCACATCGTCCGTCGCGGCGGCCGCGACGCCGGTCGGGTCGAGCTCGTCGCAACCGACGACCGCCACGTCGCCGACGGTCGCGCCCGGTAGCGGCGGTTCTTCGCACGCGGCCTCCACGACGGCGGGGCCGCCGGCGCCCAGCTCGGTCACCGATCACGTCGCATCCACGGCAAGCCAGGGCACCAACGCGCCGCCGCCCACGACCGGCACCGTGACCAACGCCGCCCCACCCGCCGTCACCACCGTCACCAACGCCGCCCCACCCGCCGTCAGCACCGTCACCAACGCCGCCCCACCCGCCGTCAGCACCGTCACCAACGCCGCCCCACCCGCCGTCAGCACCGTCACCAACGCCGCCCCACCCGCCGTCA
>CAZJSY010000023.1:0-33745 GCA_964548555.1 uncultured Burkholderiales bacterium | reverse complement strand
CGGTCCGGGGCGAGACCGCGGCGATCATCGAGGAACGACGTCCCGTCGAGCTCAACCACCTGTACCTGGTCGCGGAGCGGGGGAGCGAGGCGCTCCACCTGATGCCGACGTTCGTGCGGGTGGACGGAGAGGAACGACCGAATCCGGAGGCGACGCGCCTCGACGCGCGCGGGCACCGGGTGAGCGGCGGCCGGGGTCGTCCGCGCGTGCGGCTGAGGACGCCGACGCGTGTCGAGACCGTCGAGCGCCTGGCCGCGGACCGGATGCTGCCGGCCATCGTCTTCGTCTTCAGCCGCGCCGGCTGCGACGCGGCGGTCGAGCAGTGCCTGGCCTCGGGCCTCCGCCTCACCGACTCCGACGAGCGGGCCCAGATCCGCCGCATCGCGGAGGAGCGGACGTCGTCGCTGTCGGACGACGACCTCGACCTCCTCGGCTACCGGGAATGGGCCAGTGCGCTGGAGGCCGGAATCGCCGCCCACCACGCGGGCATGGTGCCGCCGATGAAGGAGGCGGTCGAGGCGGCATTCGCGGCCGGCCTCGTGAAGGTGGTCTTCGCCACCGAGACCCTCTCCCTCGGCATCAACATGCCCGCACGTTCCGTGGTGATCGAGAAGCTGTCGAAGTTCACGGGCGAGCACCACGAGTTCCTGACGCCGGGCGAGTACACGCAGCTCACGGGTCGGGCCGGCCGGCGGGGCATCGACGAGGTCGGCTACGCGATCGTGTGCTGGAGCCCGTTCGTGCCCTTCGACCAGGTGGCCGGGCTCGCGTCACGCCGGACGTACGCCCTCACGTCGTCCTTCCGCCCGACGTACAACATGGCCGCGAATCTCGTGAACCGATATCCGCGTGACGTCGCGCACCACCTGTTGAACCTGTCCTTCGCGCAGTACCGCACCGATCGCGACACGGTCACGCTCGAGCGCCGCCTCGAGCACGATCTGGAGCTCCTCGCCCGTCAGCGAGCGACCGCCGGTATCGAGCCGTCCGACGTCGAGGAGTACCGCCGCCTGCTCGACCAGGCCGACCGCCGCCGGAACGACGACTCGAGGAACCGGGTCGCGCAGAGCATGGCGGCGCTGCGGCCGGGCGACGTCCTCGTGAGCGGCCGCCACGGCGGTCGGGTGGTCGTGCTGCGCCACGCCCACGGCCGCGGCGGACAGCAGGTGCTCGCGCTGACGAGCCGCCGCGATCTCGTGCAGCTGCGGCCGCGCGACTTCCGCGAGCCGCCCGCGGTGGTCGGCAGCATCGAGCTCCCGCGCCCGTTTGCGCCGAAGAGCACCGGGTTTCGCCGGGAAGTCGCCGACTCGTTGCGCCGCGCGCAGCTGCGCGCGCCGCGTCCGGCCATCCGGGACGACGATGAGCCCTCGCCGCGCTCACGCACCCGCGGCGCGGGGGACAGGGCACGGCTGCGGGCGGTGGCGAGCATGGAGCGGCTCGAGAAGGAGGTCGAACGGCTCGAGCGCCGGATCCGCTCGCGCACCGACACGCTGGCCCGGCAGTTCGATCGGGTGCTGCGGGTCCTCGAGGCTCGTGGCTATGTGGACGACTGGAAGCTCAGCAGCGCCGGGCGGCGTCTCACACGCCTCTACACGGAGTCGGACCTGTTGCTCTCCGAGGCGATCGAGAGCGGGCTCCTCGACGATCTCGACACCCACGAGTTCGCCGCGTTCGTCTCGTGCTTCACGTACGAGCGTCGGGGCCCCGATGCCGGCCGACCCGCACCGCCGCCGCGGTGGCCGACGAGCCGTCTCGCCCGTCGCTGGCGCGAGCTCGACCGGCTCGCACGCGAACTCAACGGCGACGAGGCCGACGCGGGGCTGCCCGAGACCCGGCCGCCCGACCCCGGCTTCGCGGCTGCGATCTCGTCGTGGGTGTCGGGGGACGACCTCGCCGACGTGCTCGACGACGAGCTGACCGGTGGCGACTTCGTCCGCCAGGTCAAGCAGTGCATCGACGTGCTGCGCCAGATCTCGGAGGTCGCACCCGACGACTCCGTGCGGCACACGGCCGCGGCGGCCGCCGACGCGTGCTTTCGCGGGGTGGTGCAGGCGTCGAGCGTCGTCACGTGATCCGCAAGGGCGAGCCGTGGGGACACCCCGCGGGCGCCGAGGCGGATCTGGAGGTGCACGGCGACGACGCCGCGCTGGCCGCGTCGCTCGAGAGCGGCAGCGGGCGCCTGGTGCGCTTCGAGCCGGCGCCGGCCTCCGACCTCGCCCGCGCGCTGGGGCTCGCCGTGCACGGGCCCCGGGCGACCGAGGTGGGTCTCGACGTCCTCGCCGTGACGACGCCGGGGCAGTCGTGGCGGGCGGTGAACGCGGTCGTGCTGGGCCAGCGTCCGGACCGGCTGCGGGCGTGGCACCGGCGGGTCGACGTCGTCGTGCAGATCGATGGGCGCGAGCGGTTCGCCGGGCGGGCCAC
Organism: uncultured Burkholderiales bacterium; assembly: GCA_964548555.1. Lineage (GTDB taxonomy): Bacteria > Actinomycetota > Acidimicrobiia > IMCC26256 > JAMXLJ01 > JAMXLJ01. Next base: position 31,324 of record CAZJSY010000023.1, on the reverse strand, counting down.
GACCGTGATCGTCGCGAACGGTCAGTATCTGAACGGCCTCGACGTCGTACCCCGCGGCCATCCCGGCGACGGCCGGGTCGAGGTGCAGGCCTACACCATGGAGCCCCCGCAACGGGCGGGAATGCGGCGCCGCCTCCCGCAGGGCGCACATGTGCCCCACCCCGGGATCGTGCAGGCCACAGGCCGGCGGGTCGCCGTGCACAGCGACACCGGCCTCGCACTCGAGATCGACGGCCGGCCACTCGGGCGGGTGCGGGACGTGACGGTCGAGGTCCTTCCCGCCGCCCTGCGCCTGCTGATCTGAGGGTCGCCGCGGCGCCCGCGCCCATCCATCGGGCGGCCAGGGGCCGAGGGTACGCTCGGCGGCCCATGCTCTACGTCGACGAGGAGTTCAGCGAGGAGGAGGCGGCCGTCCTTCGCCCGTACTTCTCGAACCTCCGCGGGCCTGTCTTCGCGCTCGTGAATCTTCCCGAGGTCGTGAAGGGTGCGCTGTTCGCGAGGTACTCGCGCAGCTCGAAGAGCCTGCGCCGATTGTTCCTCGACGAGTTCGTCGGGAATCTCGATCTCACCGGTGATCTCACGGTCGACGCGACGATCGGTCTGCGACGCGCCGAGGAGCTCTACGAACGCGTCTTCCTCGAATACGGCGACGACTCGGTCGCACAGCTCGGCGGTGTGCACCTCGCGTGCGAGCAGGCGTCGAACCTCCTCACGAAGATCCTCGAGTGGGGACGGCTCATGTCGTACCTCGAGCAGTCGACCCGCTACATCCCCTACGACGCGCGTTTGGGCGGACGGTATCGATACTGGCGCGATCCCGGCATCATGGCCTCCACCGTCGCGGCTCGTTACATCGCCGACATGGACGCCTTGTTCGACACGTACCGCGAGATGCTTCCCGCGATGATGGACTGGGCGCGCGAGCGGTACCCGAAGGAACCCGGCGACTCCGATTTCGTCTACAAGCAGACGATCAAGGCAAAGGCCTGTGACGCGGTGCGCGGCATCCTTCCGGCGGCCACGCTGTCGAACGTCGGGATCTACGGAAGTGGTCAAGGGTTCGAAGCACTCTTACTGCGCATGCGCGCGCACCCACTGCCGGAAGCACGGCAGTACGCGGACCTGATGCTGCACGAATTGCGCAAGGTGATTCCTTCGTTCCTCAGCCGCGTCGACCGTCCCGAACGCGGTGTTGCATGGAGCCGTTATCTCGAGGACATCCGCGCCGACGTGGCCGATGTCGCGTACCGCACGTTCGGCGCCGAACCGCCCGAGCCGCGCCCCGCGGTCACATTGACCGACTTCGACCCCGAAGGCGAAGACAAGGTGCTCGCTGCGGTTTGTTATCCCTACACCAACTTGCCCGAAGATCAGGTACTCGCTCGTGTACGGAAACTGAGCGCCGACGAGAAGCGCTCCATCATGCGGGCCGCGGTGGGGGAGCGCACCAATCGGCGGCACAAGCCCGGTCGTGGTTTCGAGCGCACCTACTACCGCTTCGACGTCCTTGCCGACTACGGCGCGTTCCGTGATCTGCAACGACACCGACTGCTCACCATCGACTGGCAGGCGCTCACACCGCAGCACGGCTACGAGGTTCCCGAAGCAGTCGCCGAAGCAGGTCTCGGCGAACGCTTCGACGACGCCATGACGCGCTCCGCGGAGCTCTATGACGCGCTGTCTCCGCACTTCCCCGAGCACGCTCCGTACGCGGTGTCGCTCGCGTACCGCATCCGGTTCGTCATGCAGATGAACGCGCGCGAGGCGTTCCATCTCCTGGAGCTGCGCTCGTCCCCGCAGGGTCATCCCACGTACCGGCGCGTCGCACAGGAGATGCACCGGCTCATCGCGGAAGAGGCAGGGCACCGTGCGATCGCGGACGCAATGACCTACGTCGACCACCACACGTACGAGCTCGAGCGTCTGGAGTCGGAACGCGCCGCGGAGCAGCGGCGGACCGCGCCGCGTATCTGATCGGAGCGTTGACGCGCGCTGCGCGCGCGTCACACGGTCGTTGCGCGGCTGCCCTCGAAAAATTGCTCGTGGGCAATGACCAGGATCGATGCACAGCGGAGCAGGTCAGCGGCTCGCCATGGGAACAAGTGCCGCTTGACAGAAGGCCTATTTCTCGGGCTCACTACTCCTCGTCCCCGCAGCCTGTTGCCGGTCGTGGGCCTTCCGGAGCAGCGCACCGCTGCGATCGGAAGGGGGCATGAGGGACGAGGGGTCCAGGAGGCCAAGTAGAGAACGCTGCGATAACCCGGCCACACGGGCCGGGCCACACAGCGGCCCCAACGGCCTCCTGGGCCCCATGTTCGTCGACGCTCGACGCGTCCGCCCGCGCCACGTGTCGCGTCCATGGGCGCGCGATGCGACGCACGACACGCCTCGCGCGAACCGGGAATGCATCCGACCCAAAACGGGTTGACCGGGCGCGATCCCGCGGGGGAGCGGCGTTATACTCCCGCCTCCCCACCGGCCCGCCGACCCCCCTTTTCCACCATCGAGTTGCCGCGAAGGCACGCCGGGTAGGGAACTGTTTCCCATCCGACGCCCGCGGTGGAGCGCCCCCATGGCCGAAGACGAATTCGACGACGACGAGCCCGAGCTCGAAGAGGACCTCGACGCCGACGACCTCGAAGACGAAGAGGACATCGACCTCGACGTCGACGAGGACGACGACGATGACGAGCTGGACGTCGACGTCCTCGATGACGACGACGAGACGTCCGACGACGAGATCGAGGTGCCGACGTCCGCGGTCGGCCTCACCACGACCGACGAGGAAGACGACGAGATCGTCGACCTCGACGAGGAGCTGCACCCCGACGACGTCGAGGAGCCTCTCGACGTCCTGCTGCTCGAGCGCACGGCGAGCGGCAGCCTCGAAGACGACGAGGACGTCGAGGACGAGGAGGCCGAGACCGACGAGCGGGGCGACGGCAGCGGGCGCATCCTGCCCCGCCGGCCCGACGAGTTCCTGTGCTCGTCGTGCTTCCTGGTCCTGCCTCGCACCCAGCTGGCCGACGAGGCCAAGATGGTCTGTCGCGACTGCGCCTGAGCGCAGCGGGACAGCCGTCGTTCCGCCGAGCCGAGGATCCGCGCTGCTGTCGCAGTCGGCGTCTGCGCCAACCACGATCGTCCACACGCCGAGCATCGAGTCGCGCCCGTCGTCGGGTGGACGGACATCGCCGGGGATGGCCGTGCGCGTCGGCGCGGCAGTCATCGCGGGGCTGCTGCTGTCGGCGGCGAGGCCACCGCTCGACCTCGGACCGTTGGCGCTCGTCGCGCTCGTGCCGCTGTGGTGGGCCTGGCGTGACACGACGCCTCGTCGCGCGGCCCTCCTCGGTCTGCTGGGCGGCGTCGCGTACTACGGGGTGCTGGTGTCGTGGGCGTGGTACTTCGGCACCGTCGCGATCGCCCCGCTGGTGCTCGTGCTCGCGCTGTCGTGGGCGGGCGCGGGAGCGGTAGTGGCCTGGCTCGCCGGTCGGGGCGTACGCAACCCGTGGATCCTCGCGGCCACGTGGGTGCTCTTCGAGGCCCTCATCGGTCGCTTCCCGGTCGGTGGCTTCTCGTGGGGCGAGCTCGGATACGCCCTGCACGGCTCGAGCGTCGCGGGAGCGATGGCGTCGTGGGGCGGAGTGCTCTTCGTCTCCTTCCTCGTCGTCGCGGCGAGCGCGCTCCTCGCCGACGGTGTCGTCGCGACCCTCTCACGCGACGGCCGGGCGCTGGCTTTCGCAGCCGGGGGACTGGCCGCGCTGGTCCTCGTCACCGTCGTCGGCGACGTGGCCCGCTTCACGCCGCGCGCGAGCGGCCACCTGCGCTACGCCCTGCTCCAGGGCAACGACAAGAACCGTGAGCTCACCCAGGCCGAGAACGACAAGCAATACCTCACGCACAGTCATCTCGCACTCGCTTCGACGCTGCAGGGTCGCTACGACCTCATCGTGTTCCCGGAGTCGGCGCTCGACAGCGATCCCGAAGAAGACCCGGCGCTTCGACAGCAGCTGACCGACCTCGCGCAGGCGCACCGCGCCGACGTGCTCGTGAACGCGATCACGGTCGACGCCCGCGGCCGTTCGTTTAACACCAACCGGCTGTACCAGCCCGACGGGCGGCTCCAGGGCAGCTACTCGAAGCAGCACCTGGTGCCGTTCGGTGAGTACATCCCGTTGCGGAGCGTCTTCGGCAGCATCGGTGCCACCCGGCAGATCAAGACCTTGTTCACGGCCGGCCACGGGCGCCAGATGTTCCACGTCGGCGGCCACACGATCGGTTCCGTCATCTGCTTCGAGTCGGCCTTCAGCCCCCTCGTGCGATCCTTCGTACACGAAGGCGCACAGGCCATGGTGGTAACCACCAACAACCGGTCGTACCGGCGGTCGGCGAACTCGGCCCAGCATCTCGACACGAGCCAGATGCGCGCGGCCGAGACGGCACGCCCGGTGCTCCATGCGTCGATCTCGGGCATCACGGCCGTGTTCGACGCCTCGGGCCACCGGGTGCGTCATACGCGCCTCTTCCACAACACGGTCGTGACGGGGACGATCACGACGACGACCGGACAGACGCCGTACGTGCGGTACGGCGAGTGGATGGTGTGGGGGAGCGCGATCGTGGTCGCTTCGGCCCTCGTGGCCGCCGGCCGTACACTTCGAAGGAACCGGGTGTCCCCCGAGCCCGCCGGTGACCGGCGAGCCTGAGGAGGCAGTGGTGAGCGACAACCAGAAGCGGTCCGTCGAACGCGCCCTCGACGTCTTCGTCTATGCGCCTCTCGGCCTGGCGCTGCTCGCGCGCGACTCCGTGCCCACGCTCGTGCACGCGTTCGCGGCGCGCGGACGCGCCGAGGTGGACTCGCGCCGGCGCGCGGCGGAGTCGAAGGTGGAGCAGGCTCGAACGATCGGACGATTCGCGCTCGACTACGGCGCACCCGTCGTCCGGCGCCGCGTCGAGAGTCGGCTGAACGACGCGCGTACTCGAGCGGGCCAAGGCCTGAACGAGGCGCGGGCGCGAGCCGAGCAGGGCATCACGGACGCCCGAACACGAGCGGGACAGGGCTTGACCGACGCGCGCACGCGAGGCGAGCAGGGCTTCACGGGCCTCGTCGTCGGACGCGACGAAGCGGCACCGACCCCCGCCGTCACACCGGAAGACGTCGATGCCGCGGCCGCCGGTGAGACCGCTCGGGCACCCGTCCCCGCGGGGATCGAGTCGCACGCGCCTCCGACGAACGGCGCCGGAAACGTTTCCCGTGTGGACCATCCCGACGAAGCCCGCTCGACGTTGTCGATCCCCGATTACGACGAGCTGTCCGCGTCGCAGGTCGTGCAGAGGCTGCCCGGCCTCAGCATCGAGGAGCTCGAAGCGATCCGCGCCTACGAGACACGGGGCCGTGGCCGTCGCACGATCCTCGGCAAGATCGACCAGCTCGCCCGCTGATTCGTATGGAAGCCAGCCGACCGGCGGGACCGGAAGATCTCCCGCGGGTCGCCGAGCTCGCCCGATCCATGCGCGCCGAGCTGCGCGCGATGCGCGGCGGCGCGATCTGGGTCGAGCGGGAGGCGTTCCCAGAGCCGCTGGACGACGCGTACGCGGCGCTGCTCGAACGCGACGACGCATGTGTCGTCGTGGGGGCCATCGACGACGTCGTCGTCGGCTTCGCCGCACTCGTCATCGACGTGCTCCACGACGGCGCGCGCCTCGGTGTGATCACCGACTTGTTCGTCGAAGAGGGGGCCCGCGAGGTAGGCGTCGGCGAGGCGATGGTCGGTCACCTCCTCGCGTTCTGCTCCGACGCCGGATGCATCGGAGTCGATGCACTGGCCCTTCCGGGAGCACGGGCCGCGAAGAACTTCTTCGAGGAGTCCGGCTTCGTCGCGCGGGTGATCGTCATGCACCGTCCGGCCGGATGACGCCTCAGCCGCAGGTCGCCGTCGGAGCCGTCGCGATCCGCGACGACCGGCTCCTGCTCGTGCGTCGCGGACACGGCCCGGCCGCGGGCCGCTGGTCGGTCCCCGGCGGCCGGGTCGAGTTCGGCGAAGATCTGCGTGCGGCCGTCGTACGCGAACTCCACGAGGAGACCGGCCTCGAAGGCGTCGTCACACGCTTCGTCGGCTGGGTCGAACGCATCGGCGCCGACCCCGAGCCGTACCACTTCGTCATCATGGATTTCGCGGTCGACATCCTCGACCCGGCCGAACCAACCCCCGGCGACGACGCCCGAGAAGCCCGCTGGTTCCCAAGAGAGAACCTCAACGACGTAGCCCTCGTGGAAGGCCTGTACGAGTTCCTGGAGGACACAGGCCTTCTCGGCGACAGATAGCCCGAGGTAACCGGGGACTGTGTCGGGATTTATGGGCCTCCGCCGAAGGCGGCGGAGCGCCCATAATCCACGTTATGTAAACTGCGTGCCGGCTCGCCGGCCGCCGGGGCTGCGTGAGGCATCGCAGGTACGGTCCCCTCCAGCGTGCCCCTGGTTCGCTGCTAGCCGGTCGGTTCGGGGGTCCAGCGCAGGCGGAGCTTCTTGGCCGCGAGCACCTCGTCGACGCGCGACACGGGCGTCGTTCTCGGCGCCGAGCGTGCCGCTTCGCCGCCGTCGGCTTCGGCTTCCGCGACGACGTGCTCGAAGGCCCGGGCCATCGCCTCCACGGTCTGCGGGCTCTCGGTCTCGGTGGGCTCCACCATGAGCGCCTCGTCGACGATGAGCGGGAAGTACATCGTGGGCGGGTGGAAGCCTTCCTCGATGAGACGCTTCGCGAGGTCGAGCGCCTTCACGCCGGTGGTCCGTTTCACATTGGCCGCGGAGGCGACGAACTCGTGCATGCACGGCTCGTCGTAGGGGAAGTCGAACACGTCGCGCAGCCGCTCCTTGAGGTAGCGGGCATTGAGCACCGCCGCTTGCGCGACGAAGCGCAGACCGTCTCCCCCGTTGGCACGGATGTACGAGTACGCACGCGCGAGCGCGAGCGCGTTGCCGTGCCAGCCGTGGATGCGCCCGATGGAGCGCGCCGGCGTGGTGAGGGCGAACCGGTTCGTCGACGGGTCGAGCGCAGGACGCGGACCGGGAAGGAACTCGACGAGCCGCGGCGCGACCGCGACCGGGCCCGCACCGGGGCCTCCCCCGCCGTGCGGCACCGCGAACGTCTTGTGCAGGTTCATGTGGACGATGTCGAAGCCCATGTCGCCGGGACGGACCTCGCCGAGGATCGCGTTGAGATTCGCGCCGTCGTAGTAGAGAAGACCGCCCGCTTCGTGCACGAGTCGCGCGATCTCGACGATGTCGGTCTCGAACAGGCCGAGCGTGTTCGGGTTGGTCAACATCAACCCGGCCACCTCGTCGTCGACGAGCTCGCGCAGTGCGGCAAGGTCGACGAGACCGCGCCCGTCGGACGGCACCTCGACGGTTCGGTAACCGGCGAGCGTGACCGACGCGGGATTGGTGCCGTGCGCGGAGTCGGGAATGAGCACCTTCGTGCGGGTCGACCCCTGGGCGTCGTGCCACGCCCGCATCAACAACAGCCCGGTGAGCTCACCCTGGGCGCCGGCCGCGGGCTGCAACGTGGCGGCGGCCATACCGGTGATGCGGCAGAGCCAGTCCTCGAGCTCCACGAGCAACCGCAACCAACCCTGCACCTGATCCGGCGGCTGCGCCGGGTGCACACCCGTGAGTCCAGGAATCGACGACGCGACGTCGCAGAGCTTGGGGTTGTACTTCATCGTGCACGAGCCGAGCGGATAGGCGCCGAGATCGACGGAGTAGTTCCGCTGCGTCAGTCGGGTCACGTGCGCGACGAGGTCACGCTCCGACACCTCGGGCAGCGCCGGCGGCTCATCGGCGAGGTGCTCGGGAGGCACGAGCGCGGCGGCGTCCCATTCCGGCATGTCGGTGGCGCGGAACGTCCACGATGCCCGCCCAGGCGACGACAGCTCGTAGACGACGGGCTCGTCGTGGCGACCCATCACGGACGCCGACCACGCCTGTCCTGCGCTCGGCCCCCTCAACGCGGGCGGTGTATCTCGACTCATGCTCGTCGGCTCCCTCGGCTGCCAACTCCCGGGCGTCCGTCCGGAACGCAGTTCGCCGGCCTCATGGTTCCCTCCGCTGGGCCCTCCCGGGCATCCGCCCAGGGCCCAAGTCCGTCCGCACGCTTCTCATCGCAATGCCTTCTCGAACGTCGTGGCGAAGTCGTCGACCTCTGCCCGCGTGCGGGTCTCGGTGACGGCGAGCAGGATGGCGTCGCCGAGCTCGGGATAGTGCGCAGCGAGGTCGATCCCGCCGAGATAGCCCTCTTCGGCAAGCCGTTCGAGCACCGTCGCCGCCGGCAACGGTGTGCGCAGCGCGAACTCGTACAACGTCGGCGCGTCGACCGCCGGCTCCACACCCGGGATTCGCAACAGCTGCTCGCGCGTGTACCGGGCGCCGCGTGCGCACCGCAACGCGAGCTCGCGCAAGCCCTGTGGACCGAGCCACGACAGGTGGATCGCGGCCGCGATCGCGATGAGCGTCTGGTTCGTGCATACGTTGGACGACGCCTCCGCCCGCCGAATGTGCTGCTCCCGAGTCGAGAGCGTGAGCACGAACGCACGACGACCGTCGGCGTCGAGCGTCTCGCCGACGAGGCGGCCGGGCAGCCACCGCCGGACGTACGCGGCGTTCTTCGTGGCGAACAGTCCGACGTAGGGGCCACCGAACCCGAGCGGTGTCCCGAAGGGCTGGCCCTCCCCCACTGCGACGTCGGCGCCGAGGCTCCCGACCGAACGCAGCACTCCTGCGGCGACCGGGTCGGCCTGCGCGACGAGCAGCGCGCCCGCGTCGTGCGCCCGTCGCGCCGCCTCGGGGACGTCCTCGAGGCAGCCGAGCACGTTGGGGTATGCGACGAGCAGTGCGGCGGCATCGCCGAGGTCGTCGGGCCACCGGGTTCGCCCGTCGACGACCGGAGCTTCTCGCAGCTCCAGGCGCGGCCCGGTCAAGGTACGGATCACCTCGCGGATGTTCGGGTGGACGGCCCGCGAGATCCACGCGACGTTACGCTTCGTCGCCGCGGCCGCGAGGTTCAGACCCTCGACGGCAGCGGACGCCGCGTCGTAGAGCGATGCGTTCGCGACGTCGAGGCCGAACAGCGCGCACACCATCGTCTGGTACTCGAACAGGGCCTGCAGAACGCCCTGCGACAGCTCCGGCTGGTACGGGGTGTACGAGGTGACGAACTCGCTGCGCATCGTCAGCGCCGGAACGACGGCCGGAACCTCGTGCTCGTACGCGCCGAACCCGGCGAACGACACGAGGCCGCCGGCCGCCGGGCGGTTCGCGGCCGCCATCGAACGGATCTCGTCGAGCACGTCGCTCTCGGCTGCGCCCGGCGCGACGTCGAGACCGCCGGCGAGACGGACCGCGGCAGGGATGTGCGCGTAGAGATCGTCGAGCGAGTCGAGACCGAGGAACTCGAGCATCGCCTCGATCTCGGCGTCGGTGTGGGGGACGTAGTGCCCCAATGGGCCTCCCTACATCAGGACCAAAGGTCCATTGTCGCGGAACGGTTCGCCGTCACTCGACCGCACCGCACCCTCACCGGTGGACGAAGGGCAGCTTCACCACGACGGCCCCCGCGGGCCGGCCCCGGATGTCGATTGCGAGCACCTCGCCCTCCGACACCTCGGGGCTGAGGAACGCCAGCGCAATGCCCCGACCGAGCGTGGGCGAGAAGTTCCCGCTCGTGACCTCGCCGAGCTGCTCACCCTCGCGCAGCACCGGATAACCCGCCCTGGGCACCTGACGGCCGTCGAGCATCAGGCCCCGCAGGCGCCGGGTGACGCCCCGCTCCTGCTCCCGTAGCAGCGCGGCATGGCCGAGGAACTCGCCCTTCTCGGGGCGCACGACCCAGCCCAGGCCGGCCTGGTACGGCGTGATACCGGCGCCGAGCTCGTGACCGTGCAGCGGGTAGCCCATCTCGAGACGCAACGTGTCGCGCGCACCCAAACCCGCGGGCTGCACCCCTGCTGCGAGGATCGCTTCCCAACACGACACCGCGGCCTCGCCCCGCACGTGCAGCTCCACGCCGTCCTCGCCGGTGTACCCGGTTCCTGCGACCCAACCGGCGTGACCTTGCCATTCGAATGGACGGACCGCGAACCGAGGGGTTGCGGCGGCGTCGGGCGCGATGGTCGCCAGCAGATCGCGCGCCTTCGGGCCCTGCACCGCGAGCACGACTCGCTCGCCGGTGATGTCGTCGATCTCGCACGCCGCGTCGCGCGCCCGGCTCGCGTCGAGCAACGCGGTGATCAACGGCTGTGTGTTCGAAGCGTTCGGCATCACCATGAACTCGTCGTCGCGCAGCCACCACACGATGATGTCGTCGACCACGTGCGCGTCGTCGGGATCGAGCAGGTGCGTGTACTGCGCGTGTCCCGGGCTGATGCGACGGAGGTCGTTCGTGAACGCCCACTGGAGCACGTCCAACGCGCCCGCACCGCGCGTCCACACGGAACCGAGGTGCGACACGTCGAAGACGACCGCGCGGTCACGACACGCGCGGTGCTCCTCGAGAACTCCGGCGTACTGCAGCGGCATGTCCCAGCCGCCGAACTCGGCCATACGCGCACCGAGCGCGCGGTGCTCGTCGTAGAGAGCGGTACGGCGGAGCTGGCCGGCGGTCACGCCGATTCGGCGCGGCGGGCGTGGTGGCGTGCGCCGGGCGGCGGTGCGACATCGGTGTCGTCGACGTCGAAGCGGAGCGGCCGGACTTCGGCCGGCAGCGGCTCGTCACCGAGCTGCGACGGCGGCTCCAGCCCGTACTTCACCAACAGGCGGAGGTAGTCGCGCTGATACAGCACCTTGATGCGAACGTCGGGATAGAGCTCCCGCAACCGTCGAGCCTTGCGATTCTTCTTCGTGACGAGCTTCTGGTTGAGCGTCGTGATCTCGATGTAGAGGTCGTACGCCGGAAGGTAGAAGTCGGGAGTGAAGGCCTGCGCCGGATTGCCGTGACGATCGCGTTCGAGGACGAACTGCCGGGGCTCGTACTCCCACGCGATGTCGTAGAAGTCGAGCAGCTTGGCGAACTGCCGCTCCGAGTTGTGCGCGAACCGGATCCGCTCGTGAGGCAGCCGCTCGATGGTCAGCCTCCCTGCGCTCCGGCGCTGTTTCCGTCGTTGACGGCCGCGCGACGGCCGGCCGCGCCGACCGGACGCGCCGACTCGAGTTCGTGGATACGCGCGTCGAGCTCCTCGACGACCGTGCCGAGCGGCACGATGTTCAGAACACCTTGACCCTGACGCACGAGGTCGACGAGATCCTCGCCGCTCTGCGCGAGCACCGAGTTGGTCCCGTTCAGCACGAGGCTCGCAGACGCCAGCTCCTCACCCATGTGCGAGTGCAGGTACTGGATCGCCTTGCGCGCCGTCTGGAGGGACACCCCCGCGTCGAGAAGGCTCTTGATGACCTTGAGGGCAACAAGGTCGCGGTACGAGTAGAGGCGTTGCGTACCACTCCCCTGTGCGTCGGCCAGTGACGGACGGATGAGGTCGGTACGGGCCCAGTAGTCGAGCTGGCGGTATGAGATGCCAACCAGTTTGCACACCTGCGGGCCCCGGAAGCCGTTGCCGCCCTCGCCTTCGCTCACCATCGTCGCCGCCTCGTCTCCGGCGGCACCGCCGCCGTCCGGTCACCGGACGGCGCCGTGCCAGGGGCCCGCGTACGGGACCTGGTGAAAGCTCCGCCGGTCGGTGCGAAATCGCACGCTCGTAGTTACGAGAATGTCGACCGTACATGCCCTCCACCTCGACGTCAACGTCCAGCACGGGTTGACGGCGAGGGAGGTACGGCATCGGTTGCGCAGCGTGACCGGGAACCTGGCCGGTCGCTACGGGGAGCGGCGAGCTACTGGGCGAAGTCCTCAGGGCGAACCTGGTCGAGGAACTCACGGAACTCCTCGATCTGCTCTTCTTCCTCTTCCGACTCGAACAGCACCCCCGCCTCGTCGAGCACCGCCTCCTCGACGAAGATCGGCACCTGCTCGTCGTAGCGAACCGCGAGCGCGATCGCGTCCGACGGACGCGAGGAGATCCGGTGGGTCGTGCCCTGCTGCTGGAGCTCGATCTCGGCGTAGAACGTTCCCTCGTGCAGCTCGGTGATCACGACGCGCTCCAGGTTGGCTGCGAGCTGGTCGAGCACCGACTTGAACAAGTCGTGCGTCAGCGGGCGGGGCGTCTCCATGCCCTGCAGCGCATACACGATGGCCGTCGCCTCGGGAGGCCCGATGAAGATCGGCAGGTGGCGCTGCCCTTCCTGCTCCCGAAGCAGCACGATCGGCTGATTGGTAGGGACCTCGACACGGACACCCACCAGCGACACTCGGATCACAGCTCGCCTCCCGACGTCGTGACAGCCACCCTACCACCGCGCTTCTGACGCACTGCCGGCATCGGAAACACCGCTCAGGCTCCGGCTACCCGTCAGGTCGCACGTGCTACCGCGCGTCCGCCCGGACCTGCTAGGCGGCGGAGTCCCGCCGGTACAGCGCCGGGACGAACGCGGCGGGGTCGTCACGCAACGCACGCGGATCCGCTTCCACGACGACGGGCAGATTCCGGTACAGATCCGCGTAATGCAGCCCGTACCCCAGCACGAAAACGTCGGGAATCTCTTCACCCCGATACCGCACGGCGAGCGGCACGATGCGGCGCGCCGGGCGATCGAGCAGCGTGCACACGTCGATGCTGCGCGGTCCGCGCGCTTCGAGCTGACGGATGAGATACGACAGCGTGAGGCCGGTGTCGACGATGTCTTCCACCATGACGACGTCGCGTCCCGCGACATCGGCCTCGAGGTCCTTCAAGATGCGGACGCGACCGGTATCGGGCGCGTAACGCGAGATCGCGATGAAGTCGACTTCCACCGGCACGTTGCGAATCGCACGCGCGAGATCGGCGAGGAAGATGAGCGCGCCCTTGAGCACACCGACGAGCAGGACGCCGTTCGGGTGATCCGCTTCGATCTCGCGACCGAGACGCGCGACGCGCGCTTCGAGGTCGGCGCGCGAGAGCAGCGGCGACCAGCGCGGCTCGAGCCCGCTCGCGCCCGTCACTCGCTCAACGCGTCGCGCACCGCACGGCGCAGGTACGCGCCGCGCAGCCCGCGACCGAGTCGCGCGAGCTCCTCGAGCTGCTCCTGCGCACGCGCCCGTGCCTCCGGGTTGCGCTGCCGCAGATAACCGAGCAGCACCTGTTCGAACATGACCGCCTCACGTTCCGCGAAGGTGCGGTACATGCGCAGATGTCGTGCCTCGACACCGTGACGGAAGAAGCCGGCTGCGAGTCGTGCGATCGCGAGCGCGTCCTCGTCGAACAGCGCGCGGTCCTTCGTCTGCACCGTCGGACCGAGCAGACCGTACGACTCGAGCTCGCTCAGCTGCGCGTCGTCGAGGCCCGCGGCCCGCGCGAGCTCGGCGCGGGTGAAGCTCGCACCCGACGTGCTCATCGTGAGCTCCTCGGAATCGTCGTCGGGATCGTCGAAGGGCAGGTCGGGTCCGGAAGGTTGGGGCGGCGCCGGTGAGGCGGCGGCCTTCGCGCGACGTCGGCCGCCGGCCCCGGCCGGCGAGTCGTGACGGGGCGCACCCGCGTCGTCGCGGCCGGATCGGCGCGCGGCCGGCTCGGGCGCCGGTGCGCTCGGACCTGCGACGGTCTCCGCCGCGAAGCCGGTCACTTCGAGCTCCTCGAGACGGTCGCGGATCACCTTCAACGGGAGGAAGTGGTCCTTCTGCTGGCGCAGGATCCAACGCAGGCGCTCGACATCACCCGTGTAGAACTTCCGGTATCCGGACGGTGTGCGTTCCGGATCGATGAGGCCCTGGCTCTCGAGGAACCGGATCTTCGAGATCGTGACGTCGGGGAACTCCTCGCGCAGGGTGGCGAGCACCTCGCCGATCGACTGGTGGGTCGGAGCCGCCCCGCTCCCCTGGTTGGTCACCGTGCGGGGTCTCGTCTCCGGCACCGTCATCCCTCCTGCCGACCCGAGACGAGGAAGGTGAGGATGAAGCGGCCGATCTGGATCTCGTCACCGCTCTGGAGTGAGCGCTCCTCGACGCGCTCGCGGTTCACGTAGGTGCCGTTCAGTGAGCCGACGTCACGCACGAGGTATCCGTTGCTCTCGTGGTCGATCACGGCGTGACGGCGGGACACCGTGATGTCGTCGAGAAAGATGTCCGAATCCGGGTGACGCCCGGCAGTCACCGCCGGACGGTCGAGGACGTAGCTGCTCCCCGCGTTGGGACCGCGCCGCACGACGAGCATGCCGGTGCCCTCGGGGAGCTCGCCGACGGCGACGGTGTCGCCCTGCTCGCCGCGTTCGGGGACCGGCGTCAGCGTGACGGTCGTGTCGTCCCCCGGAAGCGGCGACCCGCACGACGAGCAGAAGTTGGCACTTTCCTCGTTCGGGTGACCACATCGAGGGCAGATCACCTGTCAAGGCTACAGAGAGCAATGCTCCGGCAGCAATGAAGCATCGACGTCAGCGTCAGGTGGAGGGCTGCCGCCGCACAGCTCAGCCCGCACCGCGCGACGCGCGCCGCGCCGGTTCCGGTGAAGGCTCGACCCTCGATCTCAAGTTGATGTCGAGGGTTGTGGCGAAGCCCCAGGTCAGCGCGGCGGCGACGCCGGCCGCGTCCGACGGCGCTCCGAGCTCGTCGAGTGTCACGGTGCGCTCGCGGAGGTCGGCGCGCACCTTGGCTCGGGCCGTCTCGTCGGAGAACGCGAGCACGTCACTCTCCTCCACTGCCAGGCGGCGGCACAACACGGACCCGTGTTGGAGCACCACGTCGTCGCGCTGCAATTGGGCCGACCCGCAGAGTTTGCGCCCACCGGCGCGCAGGTCCGCCCCCCGCGCCGCGCTGAAGCACGCGGGTCCGGACTCGCCCTCGCCCTGCCCCACCGAGGCTGCCACGCCGAGACGCTCCAAGCCGGACACGAGCGCCGCGGCCAGCCGCTCGTAGAGCGCGGCCACGCTGCCGGCCGGGCCGGGCGGTCTCGGGAACGCGACCGCATACGTGAGGTCGCCGCCGTGCAGCAACGCCCGGCCACCGGTGGGCCGGCGCACCACCTCGACGCCGAAGCGGCCGCACGCGTCGGTGTCGACGTCGGTCTCGGTCTGGAAGCGTCCGAGAGACAGCGCGGGCCGCGACCACGTGTAGAGACGCAGCACGGGCGGCTCGCCGGACGAGACCTCGTCGAGGAGCCGCAGATCGACGGCCATCTGTCCGGCCGCCGAGCGAAACACGTCGACGTCGTCGATCAGTCGCCACTCCTCGGGCACGCCGTCACTCCTCGCCGACGAGCGCCTCGTACGCGGTCGGGTCGAGCAGGCCGTCGACCTCGCTGGGCTCGGACATCTCGATCAGGAACAGCCAGCCGGTCCCGTAGGGCTCCTGATTGAGGAGCTCCGGGGTCTCGCCCAGTGCTTCGTTGACCTCGACGATGGTGCCGGAGACCGGGGCGTACACCTCGGAGACCGACTTCGTGGACTCGATCTCACAGCAGCTCGCCGACGCGATCACGTCGAGTCCCGCGTCGGGCAGCTGCACGTAGACCACGTCGCCGAGCGCATCCTGCGCGTAGTCGGTGATCCCGACGCGCGCACGGCCGTCTTCCACACGGACCCACTCGTGCTCGCGCGTGTACCGAAGGTCGTTCGGGAATTCCATCGGGCTGTCCTCTTCCGGCGGCGAATGGCGCGCCGGATCGTAGCTACCGCAGCGCCTGACGGATCTGCCGGGCGTATTCCTGCGCCAGCTGCCGGGCCTCGGAATCGGATCCACCCTCCGCCCACACGTGCGTGATCGGCTCCTCGGGGTCGGGCAGCACGAGCGCCCACCCGCCCTCGTGGAGGAGCTTGACACCGTCGACGAGGATCATCTCGCGGTCCTTCGCGCGCTCGACGACCTCGCGCATGACCGCGCCCTTGCGTTCCCACGGCGTGGCGACCGCCTCGTGTGCCATGTGAACCGTGGGCAGGCGGTGCACGATCGATGACAGCGACCGACCCGTCACGGCCATGAGGTCGAGCAGCTTCGTGAGGGTCGCGACCGCGTCGAACGCCGGGAGGAACTCGGGCCAGATGAAGCCGCCCTCCTGCGACGCCGCGAACGCGACGTTGGCGTCTGATGCGACCTCCATGATGTGCGAGCCCGACAGCTTGGTCCACACGATCTCGGCGCCGTGCTCGATCGCGATGCGCTCGGCTTCGGAGCTCACCGACACCGGGAGCGCGATGCACGCGCCGGGGTTCGCTTCGCACACCAAGGTGACGAGCGTGAGCAACGCCTGCTCGGGTGACAGGACGTGTCCTTCGTCGTCGATGATCGTGGCGCTCTCACCGTCGGGGTCCAGCACGAGCCCGAGGTGACTGCCCGACCCGCGAACCAGATCGATGATCCGCCCGACGCGTGAGCGGAAGTCGTCGACCGCGGCGGTCGCGGACGCGGTGCTGGCGAACGGGTTCACCGCCAGGACGTCGGCGCCGATCTTCGCGAGCACCGTCGGCAGCACCAGCGAGCTGGCTCCGAACGAATAGTCGAGCACCACCTTGAAACCGTGGGCCCGGACCGTGGGCGCGTCGACCAGGCGCTCGATCGCCGCGCTGTAGAACTCGATCGCGCGGGGCGGGAAGACGATGTCACCGATGTCCCCCGCGAACGCGCGCCGGTAGTCCTCGCGGTACAGCAGGCGTTCGACCTTGCGCTGCGCGCCTTCGTCGATGTCGCGACCGTTGGCGTCGAAGAACCGGATCTCCACCGTGTTGGGATCACCCGGGGCCAGCCGCACCGTGATGCCCCCCTGCGCCTGACCGTTTCGGATCTGGAAGCGCGTGAGGGGCACCGTGGCGAGCTCGATGTCGTCGACGCCCACCGCGGCGAGGTTGAGACCTCCGATGATGGCGCGTTTGAGTGCGCGGGCGACGCGGCTCGTGTCGCGGCTCGTCGTGACGGTGGAGCCCTTCTTGAGCGACGTCCCGTAGGCCATCGCCAGTCGCACCGCGACCTCCGGTGTGATGTCGACGTTGGCCAGGCCGCGCACGCCGCGCCGGCCGAAGAGCGTGCGCGCGCCACGGCTCTCCCACACGATCGACGAGTTGATGATCGCACCCGACTCGACCGTCTTGAAGGGGTACACCTTCACGCCGGGATTGATGACCGCGTGCTCCCCGATGAAGCACTCGTCACCGAGGACGACGCCCTCCTCGGCGCGTGCATGTCCGCGCAGGTCGGTGGAACGGCCCACGACGCATCCCCGCAAGCGGGCGTTCGGTCCGACGTAGACGTGGTCGTGCGCGATGGCGCGCTCGAGGAACGCATCGTGCTTCACCACCACGTCCGTACCGAGCACGGTGTACTCGCGAAGATCGGCACCGGCCTCGACGCGGCAGTTGTCGCCGATGACGGTGGGCCCCTGGACGCGCGCGCTCGGGTCGATGTCGGCGTCCTCGCCGAGCCACACGCCCGGCGCCATCTCGAACCCTCCGATCTCGATCTGGACGTGACCGTCGAGAATGTCGTGATGCGCCCGTTGGTATGCCTCCAGCGTTCCGACGTCTTCCCAGTACCCATCGGCGACGTAGCCGAGAAGCGGCAGGCCCCGTTCGAGGACTGCGGGGAACACGTCGCCGGAGAAGTCGATCACCTCGTCGGGTGGGATGAAGTCGAAGATCTCGGGCTCGAGGACGTAGATGCCGGTGTTGATCGTGTCGGAGAACACCTGACCCCACGTCGGCTTCTCGAGAAAACGTTCGATCGTTCCGTCCTCACGGGTGATGACGATCCCGAACTCGAGCGGGTTCTCCACCCGTTTCAGCGCGATGGTGGCGAACGCCCCGGCCGCCTGGTGGGCCTTCACGATCTCCGTGAGGTCGATGTCGGTGAGCACGTCGCCCGCGATCACGAGGAAGGTGTCGTCGAGCTCGGCCGACGCGTTCCTCACCGATCCGGCGGTGCCGAGCGGCGTCTCCTCGGTGGCGTAACGCAACCGCACGCCGTAATCGGAGCCGTCGGCGAAGTGGTTGCGGATCTGGTTGGCCAGGAAGGCCACGGTGACGACGATGTCGTCGAACCCGTGCTCGGCGAGCAGACCGACGATGTGCTCCATCATCGGCTTGTTGGCCATCGGGAGCATCGGCTTGGGCTGATTGCTCGTGAGCGGGCGAAGGCGCGTGCCTTCGCCGCCAGCCAGGATCACTGCCTTCACGTTGCCACCTCGCGACGGCGGGCCGAACGCCCTTCACGGAGCGCCGCCCGAGCTTGCGGAATGTACGTGATCGCGGCGTAGTAACCGAGGATCAAACCGGCCCCGGTGAAGATCCACGCCCACGCGAGGAAGATGCCGTGGAGCGCGGAGCCGGGCGAGGCCGCATCGACGGCGAGGAACGCAGGCAACGCGAACATCAACGCGAGCGTGCCGGCCTTCCCGGCCCACAACACGTCGATCCGGCGCGCGCCCGCGACCGCCAGCGCGAGCACCGCAACGCTGACGAGGAGCTCGCGAACCAGCACCAGCACACCGACCCAGGCCGGGACGCTGCCGTCGGCGAGGAGCGCGGCGACAGCCGTGAACAGCAGCACCCGGTCGGCGGTCGGATCGAGCACCTTCCCGATTTCGCTGCCCTGGTCGAAATGCCGGGCGATCCATCCGTCGATCCAGTCGGTCGCGCCGAGCACGGCGAGCAGCACGATGGCCGCGACCCGGTGACCGGCTCCGAACAGCAGCCACAGGAAGACCGGCACGCAGAGCAGACGCAGGAGCGAGATGACGTTGGGGATCGTCATCACCCGGCTCCGCCCCGCGGTCGCTGCAGAGGCGGCCGACACGGTCATGAGGACACAGTAGGCGGTCGGGCGGGCACCCGGTCACCTGATCACGACCGGACGCAGCGGAAGCTCCGAACGGCGCAGCCTCTCGAGCGGCAGCGGAACGAGCCCGACGTGAACAGGTCCCCGGCGCTCCCCCGCCCGCGCCGGCTACGACTCGAACTGCACCGCGACGCGCACCGCGACGTGAGGCCGGATGAACTCGGCGATCACCCGTTGGTGCTCGGGATGGTCGGCATAGAGCATGTAGCCGTCACGGTTGTCGAACGTCGAGACGACGGCGAAGTCGTAGTTGCCCTCGGAGATGCCGGCGTCGGGACCGCAGAGGTAGTCGCGGATCTCGGGAATGAGGCTCGGCAGGCGGTTCAGCGCCGCGACCGCGGTCTCGACCTGCTCGGGGCGGGTGCCGTCGACCCATCGGAAGCATGCGACGTGCGTGAACACGACTACATGAGCCCCGCGTAGGCGCCGCCGTCGACGTGGATCGCCGCGCCGGTGATGTAACGCGCTGCGTCGGAGCACAGGAACGCGGCCACGGCACCGAAGTCGTCGGGACGTCCGAGCGTGCCGGCCGGGATGGAACGTGCCATCTCGTCGAGGTCTCTGCCGAGACCGACCAGACGCTCCGTGGCGTGCAGGCCCGGTTGGAGCGAGTTGACCGTGACGCCGTCGCGTGCAACTTCCCGGGCCACCGTCTTGAGGAAGCCCGTGACTCCCGTCCGCGCCGTGTTGGACAGGATGAGGTCGGGAATCGGCTGGCGCACCGCGATCGACGTGATCGCGACCACCCGACCCCAGCCCTGGCTCCGCATGGCGGGAATCCCCTCGCTGCACATCGCGATCGTCGACAGACAGTTGAGCTCGAACGCCTGCGCGTACTGGTGGAGCGACACCGACTCGAACGTTCCGGGCGGCGGACCCGGCGCGTTGGGCACGATGATGTCGACTCCCCCGAGCGCGTCACGGGCTGCACGCACGAACTCGGCCGCGCCTTCGGCGGTCGAGACGTCGCACATGATCGGCACCGCGCCCTCGCCGACGTCACGGGCGGCGCGTTCGACCTTCTCCCGTGACCGGCTGCACATCGCGACGTGCACACCTTCCGACGCCAGCGCGCGAGCCACGCCGAGGCCCAACCCCTGTGACGACGCCGCGACTGCGGCTCGCCGCCCCGCAATACCGAGGTTCACGCCCCTCCCGTCCGCGGAGTCAATGAATGGGGCCGGAGCCGTCGCGCAGCGACGGCGCGACGCGGCCGGTGTGCAACGCGATGATCTCGGCGCAGATCGACACTGCCGTCTCCTGCGGTGTGCGCGCTCCGAGATCGAGCCCGATCGGTGCCATGACCCGCGCGAGGCCCGCCTCGTCGACACCCGCTTCCCGCAATCGCTCCATGCGTTTCGCGTGCGTACGCCGCGAGCCCATCGCCCCCAGGTACCCGACGTCGGTTTCCAGCGCGGCGACGATCGCTGGGACGTCGAACTTCGCGTCGTGTGTGAGTACGCACACGGCATCACGAGCCCCGAGCTCGTCGGCCACTTTCGCGAGATACCGGTCGGGCCAGTCGTTCACGACCTCATCGGCCATCGGGAACCGCTGACGAGTCGCGAACACGGCACGCGCGTCACAGACCGTGACCCGGTATCCGAGCAACTTCGCCGCGTCGGCCAGCGCGGCCGTGAAGTCGACCGCGCCGAAGATGATCATGCGCGGCGGTGGAGCGAACGACTCGATGAACACCGACACGTCGCGCTCGCGCGCCTCGCCGCGCGCACCGTAGTGCCGCGTCGACGTCAGACCGGCCGCGAGCTCGCCGAGAGCATCACGCGCCACCACACGGTCGAGGTCGGGATGGCCCAGCGTTCCCACCGGATCCCGGCCCGGCCGGAGGAGCAGCTTCGCGCCGGGGTGGGATCCTTCGACGACAGTGGCGAGAGCGGCCGGCTGCTCGGCGCGCAGCGTGTCCCGGAGCTTTTCGTAGATCGACGCCACGGCTTACCAGTCGAGCGGCTCGACGAACACGTGAATCGTTCCTCCGCACGTGAGCCCCACCGCAAAGGCTTCGTCGTCGGAGTAGCCGAACGTCACGACGCCGCGCTCCCGCCGGCCGGCGAGCACGGCGAGTGCCTCCTGCACGACCGCACCCTCGACGCAACCACCGGACACGGAACCCGCCACTTCGCCGTCTTCGCTGACCGCCATCGTGGCTCCCGGGTCACGCGGACCCGAGCCGTCGACGCCCACGACGCGCGCGACGGCTACCTCCTTGCCGGCAGCACGCCAGCGTTCGATGTCGTCCAAGACTTCCTTCATCCGTCGAGAGCCTCCCTCAGTGCGAGATGACCTCCGCCAGCGTCTCGAGCGACGCGAGCGAGTGTCCTTCCACGAACTCGTCGATGTACGGCAGGGCCGCAGCCATCCCCTGCGCGAGCGGCGCGTAACCCGGCGTCGCCTTGAGTGGATTGACCCACACGACGCGGTGCGCGGCGCGTTGGAGACGGCACATCTGCTCGGCCAACAGCGCCGGCTCCCCGCGATCCCAGCCATCGGACAAGATCACGACCACCGCACCGCGGGCCATGCCTCGCATCCCCCACTGGTCGTTGAACGCACGCAGTCCTTCGCCGAGTCGCGTGCCGCCCGACCAGTCGAGCACGCGTCGTGCCGCCGACGCGATCGCGGCGTCGGCATCACGCGACGAGAGCTCGCGTGTGAGGCGCGTCAAGCGCGTGCCGAGCGCGAACGCCTCGACGCGTGCCCCGCCGACGACCGCGGCGTGCAGGAACCGCACCAGTGCCCGCGCGTACGGCTCCATGGAGCCGCTCACGTCGCACAGCAGCACGACACGGCGCGGCTTCTGCCTCGGCTCGACGAACGCGCGCGAGATCGGCTCACCACCGGTGCGCAAGGCGCGACGCACGGTGCGCCGCAGATCGGGACGGCCCCGTGCGCGGTGGCTCGGACGGGCACGACGTGAACGCCGCAGCGCGCCCGCGAGACGGAGGTCGGCGATGAGGCGTCGCGCCTCGGCGAACTCCTCGGGGGTGTAGGCGGCGAAGTCCCGGTGACGAAGGATCTCTGCGCGGCTCCAGCGCACGGTGACGCGAGGACCTTCTTCTTCACCTGCGTCGGCGTGATCGTCGGTGACGTCGAGCTCGGGCGCGTCGTGCGCCAACGTGATCGAGACCGTCGGCGCGGCTACGGAGACCGGACGCGAGCGCCCGAGCCAGAACGCTTCGAATGCCTCGTCGAACGCCTCGACGTCCTCGGGGCGGCGGACGAGTGTCGCTCGTGCGGCCCAGTAGACGCGCTCGCGCCGGTCGATGCCGACACGCGCGAGCGCCTCGCCGAACGTGACCGTCGCTCCCACGGGCACGTCGAGCCCCCGGCTGCGAAGCACGCGGGCGAAGCCCACCACCAACTGATCGGGGTGCGCCGGTCGCGGCTGCGGCTCAGGCATGGCGCGTCGCCGCGGCCTGCACAATGGCCGGAATGCCGTGGTCCCGCACCCGCTCCTGGTCTTCGCGGTACTTCAGGATGGTGCCCAGCGTGACCTCGACGGCCGCCTCGTCGAGAGCATCTCGCTGCAACGCGGCGAGCGCCTCCGCCCAGTCGATCGTCTCCGCGACGCCGGGCGGCTTGTAGAGATCGAGACGGCGCAGCGTCCCAACGGCCGACGCGACCTGCGCGGCAAGCCGTTCCGGGACCTCGGGCGCGCGGACGCGCAGAATCGCGAGCTCACGCTCGAAGTCCGGATGGGCGATCCAGTGGTAGAGGCAACGACGTTTGAGCGCGTCGTGCACATCGCGGGTGCGGTTGGATGTCAGCACAGTCACCGGCGGAACCCGCGCGCTGAAGGTGCCGAGCTCGGGAACCGTGATCGCGTAGTCGGAGAGGATCTCGAGCAGGAAAGCCTCGAACTCGTCGTCGGCCCGGTCGACCTCGTCGACGAGGAGTACGGGCGGGACCTCGCTCCGGTGATCGATGGCGCGCAGCAGTGGCCGGCGGACGAGGAAGGTCTCCGAGTACAGCTCGTCCTCCACCACGGCGCGCCCACCCGCCTCGACGGCGCGCAGGTGCAGCAGCTGGCGCGAGTAGTCCCATTCGTAGACGGCCTGGCTCGCGTCGATGCCCTCGTAGCACTGCAGGCGCAGGAGCTCGCCGCCCGTCCACCGGGACAACGCCTTGGCAACCTCGGTCTTGCCGACGCCCGCCTCGCCCTCGAGCAGCAGTGGGCGCTGCAGGGTCATCGCGAGGAAGATGGCGGTCGCGAGACCTTCGTCGGCCAGATAGTCGTGCGCGGCCAGACCCTCGATCACGGTGTCGACCGAATCAACCATTGACCGGCAATGGTACTTGCACCCGTACGAACCGCGGCCGTACGGCTACAGACCGAGTGCGGCGCCCTCCGCTCGGGGATCGGTGCCGACCGCGTACCCCTCGACGGCCGGCACGATCACGTGCGCGTGACCCATGCGGGAGTCGAGTGGTTGCGTGGGACGCACCCGGTGGCCGAGGTCCTCGAGCCCGCGCAGCACCTCGTCGCCGAGGGAAGACTCCGCCTGCACCGACCAGCGTCCGGGCTCGACCTGCCAGCGCGGCGCGTCGAGGGCACGCTGCACGTCGTCGCCGTCGTCGAGCATCCTCGCGACCAGTTGTGCGTGGATCTGGGCCTGCGCGTCGCCGCCCATGCTGCCGAAGACGAGTGTGGGCGCGCCGCCGCGTAGCGCGAGCGCCGGCACGAGCGTGTGCATCGGACGTTTGCCCGGAGCCAGCGCGTTCGCGGCCTGCGGGTCGAGGGTGAACGACGACCCGCGGTTGTTGAGGTTGATGCCCCAGTCACGCACGTGCACGCCACTGCCGAACGCGAGGAAATTCGACTGGATCAGGCTCACCATGAGACCGTCGGCGTCGGCCGCGCACAGGTACGCCGTACCACCGCGCTGCGGCACGGCCGACGCTGGCATGGACGCGCGAGCGGGATCGATGCGCGCGCGCCGGTCGGCGATCCACTCCTCGGACAGCAGGTCGCTCGGCGCGCAAGACATCCAGGCCGGGTCGGTGACGAACCTGTCGCGGTCGGCCAGGCCGAGCTTGCACGCCTCGATGAGCAGATGGTGACGGTCGACGCCGTCGGGCGGAAGCTCGAAGCCGTCGAGGATGCGAAGGATCTCGAGCGCCGTGACACCCTGTGTGGGCGGAGGCAGCTCGCAGATCTCGAGATCGCGATACGGCGCCCGCAACGGATCGACCCATGAACCGCGGTGGTCCGCGAGATCCGAAGCGCGTAGCGCTCCGCCGCCGCGTTCCACCGCGTCGGCGATCGCTTCGCCGATGGGCCCGCTGTAGTACGCGGCCGGACCGTCACGACCGAGCAGCTCGATGGTTCGCGCCAACGCGGGTTGGCGCACGAGCGCGCCGGCACTGCGAACGGGATACGCGGCGAGCCAGTCCGGAAAGTCCGTGTAGAGCGCGGCGCAACCTTCGAACAGCTCGGCCGCCTTTGCCGTGAGCGGGAACCCGTCGCGCGCGAGACGCAGCGCATCCCGGGCCAGCTCGTCGAAGGTCATCGTGCCGAAGCGGTCCAGCAGGTCGAACCATCCGGCGACGCCGCCCGGGACGGTCACCGTGTGCGGACCGATCCACGGCATGGTGTCAGTACCGGTGGCGGCGCCCACGTGCTCGATCGACGCCCCGGCCGCGGACGGCCCGCTGCCGAGATAGCCGTGGACCCGGCCGTCCCACACGATGGCGAACAGGTCGCCGCCGTAGCCGCAGAAGTACGGCGACACGACCCCGAGCGCGAGATTCGCCGCGATCACCGCGTCGACACTGTTGCCACCGCGCGCGAAGACGGCGAGGCCGGCCGCCGAGGCGAGATAGTGCGGAGTCGCTACCGCACATCTCGGGAACCGGCGGGCCTCGCGGAGGTTCACTTCACGCCGAGGGAGGCGAGCGCGTCGTCGACCGTCTCGTGCAGCTCGACGACCCGGTCGAGCTTCGTGAGCACGACGACGCGACGCACAAGTGCCTCCGCGGGCACCACCGCCCTGACCTGCGTGCCGCTGCGGTTGAACCGCTCGGCGAGCTCGAACAACAAACGAACGCCGGTGCTGTCGACGTAGGTCGTGTCGCTGAGGTTGACCACGAGCGCGTCGACGTCGTCGACCGCACCCAGCAGGCGCGTCCTCAGCGCGGCGACGTTCGAAAGATCGACGTCGCCGGACAGGTGGGCGACCAGCACGGAGCCCACGTGCTCCGTTCGGAGCTGCGGGGGCGTCATCGGGCCACCGGGACCAAAGGGGCCGGACGATGCGGGCGTTCGTCGCTCATACGTCTCCTCGCTGTTGCTCGTACGACCCCGGTCGATGCCGACTCCACGCCCGCCATGGAGTCGTCACGCCCGCAGCCGGGGCCGCACAGTACCCCGCGCCTCCAGCGCGTGCAGCGGACCGCTGGGCGGGGGCGCGCACGCCGGCATCCCTCGCGAGCCCGTCGCGGGCCACGCCTGGCGGCGCCGCCGAAATCCGTTTTCGGTGCTGCTCACACGTCTGCGACACTCGCGGCATGCTTCCCGACGCAGTGGTATTGCGCGCCCGGGGGCTGACCAAGCAGTACCGCCGTGTCCGCGCGGTCGACGGAGTGGACCTCACCGTCGGGGCTGGGGAGCGCGTCGCGCTGCTCGGCCCCAACGGCGCAGGAAAGACGACGACGCTCCTCATGCTCCTCGGTGTCGTCACGCCCGATCAGGGCTCGGTCGAGATCGCGGGGCACAAGCTCCCGCGGGAACGCAGTGCCGCGGCAGCGCACGTCGGCTTCGCGGCGGGATACCTGCCGCTACCCGAACGCCTCCGGGTCTCCGAGTTCCTGCGCATGTTCGGCCACCTCTACGGTCTCGCCGACCCGGGCCCGGAGATCCGCCTCGGTCTCGAGCGCTTCAGGATCACCGACCTCGCGGACGCGATGGGCAACGAACTGTCGTCCGGCCAGCGCACGCTCGTGGGCATCATCAAGGCCACACTTCACCGACCTCGGCTCCTCATCCTCGACGAGCCGACTGCGTCGCTCGACCCCGACGTCGCGCTGCGCGTGCGTACGGGGCTGGCCGACCTCTGCGCCGCCGACGGCACCGCGCTCCTCGTCACCAGTCACGACATGGTCGAGGTGGAGCGATTG
Source organism: uncultured Burkholderiales bacterium (assembly GCA_964548555.1). Lineage (GTDB taxonomy): Bacteria > Actinomycetota > Acidimicrobiia > IMCC26256 > JAMXLJ01 > JAMXLJ01. The sequence goes on along the minus strand of CAZJSY010000023.1, from coordinate 5,300 downwards.
TGCGAACGCGTCGTCTTCATCTCCGGTGGGCGGGTGGTTGCCGACGGCGCCCCCTCCGACGTCGCGGCGAGGTTCGGCCGCGCCGATCTCGAAGGCGTGTTCCTCCACCTGGCATCGCAACGATCCGAGACACGAGCCCCATGACCGCGACCCGACGCATCCGTGTGCTCGCCATCGCGCGCCGCCACGCCTACGTGCTCCAACGGGCGCCGCAGCGCTGGTTCGACGTCGTGTTCTGGCCTGTCGTCGACGCGCTCTTGTTCGGTTCGTTGGGCGTCTACTTCTCGCGCGAATCGACCGTCGGAAGGGCGGGCGTCGGCTTCCTGCTCGCCGGCATCCTGCTGTTCCACGTCGTGTTCCAGGCCGAGATCAGCCTCGCGACCGGGTTCATGGAAGAGACATGGTCACGGAACCTGCTCAACCTGCTCGTGACGCCCCTGACCGAGATCGAATACGTCGCGGGCGTCGTCCTGTTCGGCCTCGCGAAGCTGGCCATCGGTGTGGGGACCGTCGCGCTGGCAGCCTGGGGGTTGTTCGCATTCGACGTCACGAACCTCGGCGTGGCGCTCGTCCCGCTCGTCGCGATCCTGCTCGTCGTCGGTTGGTCGGTCGGGCTGGTCGTCATCGCGCTGATCCTGCGCGTCGGACAGGGTGCCGAGATCCTCGCCTGGGGACTTCTCGCGATGGTGATGCCGTTGTCGGGGATCTTCTATCCGGTCAACGCGCTGCCGGGCGGACTCCAACCCGTGGCGCGCGCCCTTCCGACCACACACGTGTTCGCCGCGGCCCGCAGTGTGCTCGCACACCACGGGCTGCCGTGGGGACAGCTCGCGATCGGGGCGGTCGGCGCGCTCGTGCTCCTCGCCGCGTCGACCGCCTTCCTGGTCCGGATGCTCGCGACCTTCCGACGACGCGGCTACATCAGCCGTCATACCTGACGCGGCGTCGTAACACCACCCGTGTGCCGTTCTCGCCCGCGTCGATGTCGAGGGAGTCGCTCAAGGTCCGCATCAGCATCAGGCCACGCCCGTCGTCGTCGCGCGGCTGAGCCTGCCAACGACCCCGGTCGCTCACCGTGCACACGAGCACGTTGTCGTCCCAGACGACCTCGACTCCGAAGCCGGCCGCCTCGAGACCGTATGCATGCGATACGGCGTTCGCGGCCGCCTCGCTCACGGCGAGGCTGAACTCGAAGATCGCCTCGCGATCCACACCGTGACGTTCGAGCCATCCGGCGAGGCGCGTGCGGAGGATGCGCAACTGGTCCGGTCTGGCGGGGAGTGCGAGCTGCAGACGTTCGCCTTCCACCTTCGAGCGCACCACCAGCAACGCAACATCGTCACCCGCGCCGGCTTCGGGCAACATCACCGTCAGCAAATGAGCGAGCAGGTCGGCGAGATCCTCGGGTCCCGCCTGTACGGCATGACGCAGTCGCGACAAGCCCACGTCGAGCGATTCGTTGCGCCGCTCGACGAGGCCGTCGGTGTAGAGGACGAGGCTGGCGCCCGGCCCGAGCTCGTCGACGTGCTGGCCGTACGCGTGCATCGGATCGGCGCCGAGCGGCGCGCCCGTGGTGCCGTCGAGAAAGCGGACACCGCCGGCGGCGTCGCGCACCAAGGGAGGCGGGTGACCCGCGTTCGCGTACTCGAGCCGGCCCGTGAACGGCTCGTGTAGCGCGACGAACAGCGTCAACATGCTTGCTTCGCCGTCGGCCGCGAAGAACGTGTTCAGCCGGGTCAGGAGCTCGCCCGGCCCCACCTCGGTGAGCGCACAGAGCTGCGCCGCGGCGCGCGCCCGGCCCATCGCGGCCGCGGCCATCACACCGTGACCGACCACGTCACCGATCGCGAGCAGCACGCGCCCGTCCGGCAACGGCAGCAGGTCGTACCAGTCGCCACCCACTGCCAGGCCCGCCGTTCCGGGGAGGTAGCGGGCCGCGACGTCGAGCTCGGGTATGTCCGGGAGCCGCTGCGGGAGGAGGCTTCTCTGCAACATCTCGGCCATCGTCCGTTCCTCTTCGAGACGCAGCGCGCCCTCCACGACGGGCGCGAACCGACGCGCGATCTCCTCCGCGAGCGCGATGTCGTCGGCGCCGTAGTGGCGCTGAGGATCGCGGCTCGCGAAGGCGAGCGCACCCATCGGGCCGTCGTCGCCGGGAAGCGGCACCACCAGCACCGCGTTCACGCCGAGATCCCGCACCATGGCTCGGTCGCTCGGCTCTGGGAACGCCAGCTCGAGCATCTCGTCGGTGATCGGCTCGACGATCTGCGGACCGTCGCCGATGATCAGCTCGGCCGAGGAGCCGTCGATCGGTTGGAGGACCGACCATTGCGCGATCGCGTCCATCAACGGCTGGGTGACCTCGCCCGAATGCGCGAGCGCCGCGAACCGTACGCCGCCGCTGCCGTCGGGGGTTACTACGGCGCATATATCGGAGAAGACGGGCAGCAGCACGGCCGCGATCGCTTGCAGACGCTGCGTCGCGTCGAGATCGACGGTGAGGATGTCGCCGAGACGGGCCATGAGATCCAGCCGCGTGCGCGCAGCGTGCTCACGCCGCTCGAGGGCCACGCGCTCCGCCTCCGCCTTCACGCGCTCGGAGATATCGCGAAGGAAGGCGGTGAAGAACGGCGCGCCCAGGCCCTCGACCCGCCGCACCGCGAGCTCGATGGGAATTTCCGTGCCGTCGCGGCGCATCGCGATGGTCTCCACGCGCCGATCGAGGAACGTGCGATGACCGTCGCGTAGATGGCCAGCAAAGCCCTCGACGTGGCGGATTTGCAGCGCGGGCGGGACGATCACCTCCTGGACCGGGCGGCCGAGCACCTCCTCACGCGACCAGCCGAACATGCAACGGGCGGCGTCGTTCCATTCCACGATCCGGCCTTCGTGGTCGATCGACACGACCGCGTCGAGCGACGCCTCCAGCATCGCCGCCTTGCGGGCCTCGGTGACGCGAGCCGCTTCCTGGGCTCGACGGCGCGCGACGAACGCGCCCAGCTGCACGCCGAGCGCCGACAACGACGCCGGGAGATCGTGGTCGACGGGATCCACCGACGATCCGAACAGCTCCAGCACCCCGACCACCTCGTCGCCGTCGAGGAGTGGCACGCATACCGCCTTCGACAGGCCCGCGGCACGGGCGGTCCCCAGGCGCGCGCTCGGCGAGACGTCCGCCAGCTCGACGATCGCGGTCGGTGCCCGGTTCTCCCATGCTCGAACCGCGAGGTCATCGCGTCCGGGTACAACCTCCCTGGTATGCGCCTCGAGCGCGCGTGCGTCGCCGTCGATCGTCGACACACCGACACACCGCAGCGTGTCGCCGACCACCTCCCACAGCGCACCGAACGACCACGACAAACCGTTGCGCACGATCTCGAGCACGCGTTGACCGGCGGTGCCGAGGTCGGTCGCGGTGGCGAGCTCACGCGCCAATTGCTCCTGCGCGGTGAGCCAGCGCAGCGCGCGCCAACGTTCGCTGACGTCGGACGAGATCGACACCACGCCGCGAAGGTTCCCGTCGTCGTCGAACACGCCCGAGTCGACGGCGTGCACCATGACGACGGAACCGTCACGGCGACGGAGTCGGAAGTCGCCCTCCCATGTCTGACCCGATTCCAGCCGCCTCGCGATCTCGCTCGCGAGCGCGGGCTCGATCGGCTCGACGGAGAACACTGTCCCGAACTGCCCGATGATCTCCTCGCGAGGAACGCCCCAGAGCTGCTCGGCGTGACGATTGCAGTCGACGATGCGTCCGTCGAGCGTGCTGACGACGACCGCGACATTCACCCGGTCGAGCATCGTGGCGCTGATCATCCCCACCGCATCGAAATCCGGGGGACGCGCCAGTCCCGGTGGCGGTGACGCGGCGGCCCACTCCCGTCGCGAGTCGTCAGACAGTGTTGCTCCCTCCGATCGAGCGCCGGTCCAACCGTCGGGCGCGCGGGGCCCCAGGTTATGGACTCACGCGACGGGCTCTGTGCAATCGCGGGCGCAGAGCGTCGCCCGATTTGTCATGGCCGCGGAAGATCGTCCGACTCGGTCGGGTTCGAGCGAGTTCACGTTGCGAGCTGTCGCACGATCTCGCGACGAACCCTCAACTCCGGGACCATGCCGCCGATGAGGGGGCCTGCACACTGCGGTGCACTTCCCCCGGCGCCCCGCAGCCTGAGAGACAGGGCCCCGCTTCCCCTCCGGGGCCTTGTCTCGCGTCAGCCCATCCGGTAGCGACGCACGGCGAGCGCAGTGAACAGCGCGACGATCACGATCCACCACACCGCGAAATGCCACGCTGCCGTGCTCAGGTGGGTCTGGCTGACGCGCTGCAGGGTTCCATCGCCGAGCGCGAGACCGCGCGCCGTGTCGATCGCGGAGGTGATGGGGTTGACGCGCGCGAGCGGTTGCATCCATCCCGGTAGACGCGAGACCGGTGCGAATGCGGAGCTCGTGAAGATCAGCGGCAGGATGGGGATGAACACCGCCGCCTGGACCGTCTCGGGGTCGCCGACGCTCAGCCCGACCCAGGCCGCGAACGCCGCGAGCGCCATCCCGAACAGCACGAGAACGATGCCCATGGCGATCGCCGCCGGAACGCCCGCGTGGAACCGGAAGCCGATGATCAACGCCGCGGCGATCAGGATCAACGATTGGATGCCCAGCCGTAGGCTGTCGCTCGTGGTACGACCGACCAGGAACGCGGAACGGGCGATCGGAAGCGACCGGAACCGATCGACCATTCCCGTCTGCATGTCGTTCGCGATACCGACGCCCGCGCCCATCGCGGAGAAGGTCATCGTCTGCACGAGCACCGCGGGCACCACGAAGTCCTTGTAGTTGAGCCCCGGGATCTTCGCCACGGCCGCGAAGACGTACGCGAACAGGATCAGCTGCATCAGCGGCTGGATCGTCGAGAAGACGATCAGGCGGCTGTTGCGCGCGACCTTGCGAAGGTTGCGCCCCGCGATCAAACCGATGTCGGCGAGGACGCGTCGCGGCGGTAGTGCAGCCCGTGCCTCGGGCGTGACGGCATCGACGGGCGCGGTCACCGTGACCATGTCAACCTCCCACCACGGGGCGGCGCCGGCGCCGTTCCGCCGTCTCGGACCGGTTCTCCTCCGCGACGTGGCCGGTGAGGCTGAGGAACACGTCGTCGAGCGAAGGCCTGCGAACACCCAGGTCGCCGACGCGCACACCCTCGGCATCGAGCGCCCGCACCGCTTCGACGAGGGCCAGGGACCCGACCGCGACGGGAACGAGCACGGTGCCGAGCTCGACGTCGACGGTGAGCTCGGACTCGGGCA
>CAZJSY010000022.1:0-35738 GCA_964548555.1 uncultured Burkholderiales bacterium | reverse complement strand
CCGACGACGGGCTCGCCGGGATCCAGCAGCTCGCCGGCGACGCGACGCTCCTCTATTACATGACCGAAGAGGCGCAGGAGGGCAAGCGCGCGTACCTGGAGCGGCGCCGGCCCGAGTTCGATCGGTTCCCGAAGCGCCCATAGCGACATGACCACCGCGTCGCAATGGGTGCAGGGCGCGCGGCCGCGGACGCTCGCGATCTCGGTGGCACCGGTGCTCGTCGGCACCGCCGCCGCGTCGACGGCGCAACCGGTGAGCTGGTCCCGCGCGCTCGCGGCACTCGTGGTCGCGGTGGCGTTGCAAGTGGGCGTCAACTATGCCAACGACTACTCCGACGGCGTGCGGGGCACCGACCGCGAGCGTCGCGGACCGTTGCGCCTGACGGCCTCGGGCGTCGCGACGCCGCAGGCGGTCCGCAATGCCGCCGCGCTCTCCTTTGCGATTGCCGCGGTGGTCGGCCTCGCGGTGTCGATCGTGGTGTCGCCCTGGCTGTTGCTCGTGGGTGTGGTGGCGATCGCGGCCGCAGTGCTCTACACGGGCGGACCACGGCCGTACGGCTACGAGGGGCTCGGTGAGATCGCGGTGCTCGTGTTCTTCGGATTCGTCGCTACCGCCGGCTCGGCGTTCGTGCAGCTCCACGACATCCCCGCAGTCGCGTGGTGGGCGTCTCTCGCCATGGGACTCCCCGCGTGCGCGATCCTGCTCGCCAACAACATCCGCGATCTCGAGCCCGATCGCGTCGTCGGAAAGCGCACCATTGCCGTCCGCGTGGGTGATCGTCGTGCTCGCCGACTGTTCACGACGTGCCTTGCCGGCGCGTTCGTCGCCGTCGTCGCGATGGGCTTCGTCGAGCCGGCCGCCTTCCTCGGTCTGCTCGCGATCCCGCTCGCGTTACGACCGACGCGGATCGTGCTCACCCGGACGGATGCCCCCGCACTCGTGCGGGCACTCATCGACACCACCCGGCTCGAGCTCGTGCTCGGCGTGTTGCTCACCGTCGGTCTCGCCCTGTCGTGAACACGTCCCTGCTTCGCGAGCACCGGCTGCGGATCGGCTCGCGTGACGTCACGCTGCTTCAAGGACCGGCGGGATGGGGAGAGAGCTCGCCGTTGGCCGGTTACCCGTGCTCACCGGCCTCCGCGCGCGCGGCGGCTGAAGAAGCCGCGTGCACCGGCTGGCCCGAACCGGTACGCGATTCCGTGCCCGTCAACGCGCTGGTGGAGAACGGTCTCGCCGAGCTCGAGCACCTTCGCGCGTTCCCGTGTGTGAAGGTGAAAGTCGGCCGGTCCCGTCCCGCCGACGACGTACGGCGCGTCGCCGCGGTTCGAGCCGTGATCGGGCCATCCGTCGCACTCCGTGTCGACGCCAACGGCGCGTGGGACGTCGACACCGCCGTCGCGGTGCTGCATCGGCTCGCTCCTTTCCAAGTCGAGCTGGCGGAGCAGCCGGTCGCCCGTCTCGACGACCTCGCCGTCGTCAGGCGTCGCGTTCCGGTGCCCATCGCGGCCGACGAGTCGATACGCGGTCTCGAAGATGCACGACGGGCGCGCGCGCTCGACGCGGTGGACGCCGTGATCCTCAAGGTGCAACCGCTGGGCGGTGTACGGGCCGCGCTCCGTGTCGCGGAGGCCGCGTCCGTACCGGCGGTCGTCACCTCGATGATGGAGACGTCGGTCGGTCTCGCCGCGGGTCTCGCGCTCGCGTGCGCTCTGCCGGAGCTGCCGTACGCGTGCGGTCTCGCGACCGCGGGCGCGCTCGGCGCCGATGTCGTCGCCGAACCTCTGCTCCCCAAGGGCGGCGTGTTGCGGCGCCGCACGGTCGTGCCCGATCCGGCGCTTCTTGCCCGTTACGAGACGAGCAGATGAGCGACCGCGGCCGGCTGCTCCAGGTGCACGGCGTGGCCCGCGCCCGGCACCGTGCTCACACGAGCGTTCGGCAGGCGCGCCGCCATGTCTTGCGCGATGCGGCCGTACTTCGTGTCGAGCGTTCCGGTGACGAGATGAACCGGCGCACGGAGGTCGACCAGCCGCTCCCACAGTGGTGTTTGGGCGCCCTGTCCGAGCGCCCGCAGCTGGTGCGTCAGGCGCTCGACCGTATTCGCGCGACGCTCCTCGAGCTGGGCCGCGTCGCCGCGAAGCGATGCGAACAACGGTTGGGCGAGCCAGCGCTCGAGGAACGCGTCGACGCCGTCCCGTTCGATGTCGCGCGCGAGGTCCTCGTCGCTCTCCCGGCGCCGCTTGCGCTCGATCGCATCCGCGATACCGGGGGACGCGCTCACGAGCACGAGCCCGGTGACCTGTTCCGCATGGTCGAGCGCGAGCTCCAGACACAGCCGCCCGCCCATCGAGTAGCCCACGTACACCCCGCGTCCACCCGCACGTGCGAGGGCAGCCGCCGTCGACGGGAAGTCGAGCGCGTCGGGAACGTCGAGAGCCACCGTTTCGACGTCGCCGGGAAGCTGGGCCATCACGGGCTTCCACGAGCTCGACGTCTGTGTGAACCCGGGTACGAACACCATGCGCACCGAGTCATCGTGCCATGACGGCCGGGGAAGGCGCGGTGGCGTTCGACGCCAACACCGGCTTCGCGCGGGCGCTCGTCGACGAGTGGGCCCGCGCGGGTGTCACCGACGCGTGTGTAGCTCCCGGGTCACGCTCCACGCCGCTGGCACTCGCGCTCGCCGACGACGCGCGTCTGCGCGTTCACGTCCACCTCGACGAACGGAGTGCTTCGTTCTTCGCGCTCGGGCTGGCGTTGGCGACCGGGCGGCCGGTGGTGTTGTTGTGTACGTCCGGCACGGCGACGGCGAACTTCCACCCCGCGGTGCTCGAGTCACATCACGCGCGCGTTCCGTTGATCGTGTGCACCGCCGACCGGCCGTTCGAGCTGCGCGACACGGGCGCGGGGCAGACGGTGAACCAGGCCGGGATCTACGGCGGTGCGATGCGATGGGCCGTCGACGTGGAAGCTCCTCATAGCGGCGCCGACGTCCGCGTCACACGGGCGTGGCGAGCGGTCGCGGCGCGCGCGGTGGCGGCCGCGACCGCGCGCCCGAAGGGGCCGGTCCATCTGAACGTCGCGTTCCGCGAGCCGCTCGTGCCTACGGGCGCGCCGGCGTTGGAGCCGCCGGGCCGCTCCGACGGCAGTCCGTGGGTTCGGGTGCACGCCGATCGCGCGGCGCCGGCGAGCGACCTGGTCGCGGCGATCGCCGATCGTGTCGTGCGGGCGGATCGCGGACTCCTTGTTGCGGGCTGGGGTACCGACGCGCCACCCACGTCGCTCGACGCACTCGCTCGCGAGCTGCGATGGCCGCTGCTGGCCGATCCGATCTCGGGCGCCCGCCTGGGGCCCAATGCCGTCTCGACCTACGAGGCCCTCGCACGGGCGGGCTACACGCGCGGGCGGCGACCCGATCTCGTGTTGCGCTTCGGTGCCGCGCTGACGAGCAAGCCGATCATGTCGTGGCTCGACGAAAGTGTGCCGCAGATCGTCGTCGACCCCGACAACGCGTGGCTCGATCCCGAGCGCGCCGCGGCCGACGTCGTCACGGCCGACGGCGGGCTCTTCGCCGACGCGCTCGTGGCCGGCTGCTCCACCATCGAACGCGGGTCCGGATCGTCGCTGTGGCTCGACGAGTGGCTGGGAGCGGAGGGAGCGGCGCGTGCCACGATCGACGGGCTGCTCGACACGTGGGCCGAGCCGTTCGAAGGTCGGGTGGCGCGCGACGTGATCGACTCGCTTCCCGACGGCTCCAACCTCGTCGTCGCGTCGAGCATGCCGGTGCGTGACGTCGAAGCCTTCGCCCGTCCCCGTGCGAGGCTCCGGTTCTTCTGCAACCGTGGCGTCAACGGCATCGACGGCTTCGTGTCGACCGTGCTCGGTGTCGGCGCGGCATCAGGCGGTCGCCCGACCGTCGCCCTCCTCGGCGACCTGTGCTTCCTCCACGACTCCAACGGACTTCTCGGAGCGGTGGAACGCGACATCGACGCGACCTTCGTGGTGCTCGACAACGGAGGCGGCGGCATCTTCTCGTTCCTGCCCCAAGCCGACCACGGCCGGCACTTCGAGACGCTGTTCGCAACGCCGCAGCCGGTCGACCTCGCCGCGCTGGCCGCGGTGCACGGTGTGCACACGACGCGTGTCGAGAAGGCGCTCGACGTCGCCCCCGCAGTGCGCGACGCGATCGCGGGCGGTGGTGTACGGATGGTGCTCGTACCGACCGACCGAACCGACAACGTGACGCGGCACCGCGCCGTCTGGGACGCAGTCGGGAAGGTGGTCACCTGAAGTCCGGCGTCGAATTCGCCGCCCGGAGCGGTGAATTCGACGCCGGAGCTACGGGGTGACGAGCACCCGCAGCATCGGCGTGAGCTTTGCCTCGGTCTCGGCCCACTCGGCATCTGGGTCGGAACCCGCGACGATGCCCGCGCCGGCGAGCAGCCGCGCCCGGCGGCGGTGCAGCTCGGCGCCCCGCAACGCGACGGCCCATTCCCCGTCGCCCCGCGAGTCCACCCACCCGACGGGCCCCCCGTAGCAGCCACGGGCGAACGGCTCGAGGCGGGCGAGGAAGGCGAGCGCCGCATCGCGCGGCGCGCCCGCGATCGCCGGTGTCGGCGACAGGAGGCGCGCGAGCTCGAGTGCGCTCGGACCGGAGTCGGCGGTGACGGCCTCGATGCGCGTGGCGAGGTGCGCGACGTCGGTGAGCCGCGCGAGTACCGGAACGCCGTCGGCCCGGACTGCGTCGCAGCACGTCTCGAGCGCGCGGACGACCGCGTCGACGACGAGTTGGTGCTCGCGCCGGTCCTTCTGCGAGTGGGCCAACCCCTCGACGCGGTCGTCGTCGCCGCCGGCGCGTGAGACGGTGCCGGCCATGGGCAGCGACGAGACGCGCTTGCCCCGGCGCGCCACGAGGAGCTCGGGGCTCGCGCCGACCATCGCGCCCGCCGCGTACACGAAGCAGTCCGGCTGCGACGCGACGAGTCGCGAGAGAACGTCGCGCCGTGAGAACGGCAGATCCGACTCGACGACCACCTCGCGGGCGAGCACGACCTTCTCGAGGTCGCCCGCCTCGATGGCATGGAGCGCGGCGAGCACCTCGGTGGACCACCGCGTGCGCGACTGCACACTCGACACCAGAAAGCGGGTCGGCCGCTCGGCCGGCTCGGGATCGCCCGGCACCGGGTCGGCGACACCGGGCGCGTGCACCTCGGTGAGCCACGTGGTGCCATCGGGAGCGCGGCCCACCACGCGCGCCGGTACGACGAGCTCCGCGGCCTCGTCGGGATGGAACGGCAGCGCACCCACCGCGACGGGCCTGCTGCCCGGCATGCGCAGCTCGTCGTCGTGTTCGATCGACGCGAGAACCGCGTCGGCCTCACCGGGATGCACGCGTGCCGCTTCACCGGAGGTGACGAACCCCGCGCCGTCGCGCAACCACGCGAAGCCGTCACTCCCCAGCTCGTCGAGCAGCGGACGGGTCGGACGCATCAGCTTCGTCGTCGCGACGAGCCGGGTGCCGTGGGCAAGGGCGGTCACGTCGACGTCTCTCCTCCACGCGTTCCGGACAGGAGCTGTACCGCGCCGGCGGTGCGCGTGGTGCGGCCGACGTCGGTGAAGCCGGCGCGTTGCATCATCGCGACGAGGCCCGGGCCGTCCGGCAGGTACGCAGTCGACGCGGGCAGGTACCGGTAGGCGCCAACGTCGCCCGACAGCAACGACCCGATCCACGGCACCACGTGACGGAACCACACGGTGTGTCCGAGGCGGGTGACTGCACCGGTCGGTTCGGCGGCGTCGAGGGCGACGAGGCGACCGCCGCGACGCAGCACCCGCGCGCATTCTTCGAAGAACGGCTCGAGCTCGACGAAGTTGCGCAACGCGAACCCGCAGACGATGCCGTCGATCGAACCGTCGCGCACGGGCAAAACGAGCGTGTCGGCGCGCACCAGCGGAGCGTCGCACGTCGCGGCGCGAAGCATGCCCGCCGAGAGATCGACGCCGATCGCGGGGTGTCCGCTGCTCGCGAGCACGCGGCACAGGTCGCCCGTTCCGCAGGCGAGGTCGAGCACGAGTGATCCGGGTGGCAGCTCGAGCGTTGCGACCGTTTCACGTCGCCAGCGCTGGTCGAGACCCAGCGAGATCACGCGGTTGACGCGGTCGTATCTCGGCGCGAGCCGATCGAACATCGACTCGACGGTGGCGCGCTTCTCTGCGCCGCGAGGAAGCGTCACGCGGGCCATACGGACTCGAGTCTTCGCGTGGCCTCGACATGTGCGGCGGCGAGCTCCGCCGGTTCGCCCACCGCTTCCAGATGCTCTTCAGCGACGCCGAGCAACACGCGGCGGAAGTGATGCGCGACGAGCGCGGTGACCGACGGCAACAGCACCCTGAAGGCGTCGACGAGCTCCTCTGCTTTGGCATCGTCGTCGGCGTCGGATGCCTGCACCCGCCGGCGCACGTGCGCGTCGAAGAGTGCGACGGCCTCGTCGGCGATCGCGCGGGTCGCCGCATGATGGCGGCGAGCGAGCGCCAGCAGCTCGGGAAGCGGCAGCCCGACCTCGAGCAGCCGCAGGCCGTGGCGCACGATCGCGACGTCGGCCGCGGTGAAGCGAGGGTCGTCGCGCGAACGCGGTACCAGGAGGCCCTCGCGCGCGACCGCTTCGATCAGCGCCGCCGGTACACCCGAGCGCGCCGACAACTCGTCGACGGTGAGGAACTCCTCCGGCTCGTCGTGGTCGTCGCGGTCGCCCGCATGCACGACGGCATCGGCGAGCGTCTCGTCGGCCGCGTCGAGGCCGCCGTCGAGGAGCCGGCGGATGAGTGCGAGCGAGAACCCGCGCCGCTGGAGCTCGCGGATGCGTCCGAGTCGCTCGAGGTGCTCGGGGTCGTACCACCCGACGCGACCCTCGCGGACCGGCGGCGGAAGCAGCCGGCGCTTCTGGTAGAAGCGGATCGTGTCGACGGACACGTCGGCCTCGCTCGCGAGCTCCTCGACCCGGTATCGCTGCGGGGACGGATCCGCGGCCACGACCCGATTGTAGGAGTGGTCACTCCCGAGGTCGGAATCCGAGTGCGGACGGAGCGGGGCCCTGGGCGGACGCCCGGGAGGGCCCGGCGGAGGGAGCCATTGACATCGTGCGGACGGAGCGGGGCCCTGGGCGGACGCCCGGGAGGGCCCGGCGGAGGGAGCCATTGACATCCCTGCGCCCGCTAGCGTCGGCACGTATGACCGAGACGTCGGGTGGCGCGGCACCGGTCGCCGGCGAGCCCGGCTGGTTCTCCGACCCCTGGGGCACCGAGAAGCTTCGCTGGTGGGACGGCCAGGCGTGGACGCCGCACCTGTACCCGCCCGCCGACAGCTCCCCTGCAGGCCTGCAGCCGCAGGCCGGTGGAACGAGCGGCGGGGGAGCCGGGGGCGGGTGGCACTCGGGTACCGGGCAGACGACGGGCTGGTCGACGGGCAATGCGCAAGCTTCGCCGGGTCCGGTGCTCGCGACAGCGGTCGTCGGGGCCGAGCACGTCTCCGGACATTGGGCCCGCATCGGGCTCCTGTGGGCCGGCCCGCTGCAGGCCCTCTACGCGGTGGGTGTCGCGATACAGGCGCGTTGGTACGCCGACCACTTCCATGAGATCGCCAAGGGTCACTCGCCGAAGCTCACGGGTGCGGCTGCGTCGGTCGGACCCGTCCTGAGCTACTGCTCGCTCGGCGTGCTCGTCGCGGGTGTGCTCTTCGTCGTGTGGATCTATCGCGCCGCCGTGGTGGCGCGGGTGCTCGGCCTCCCGGCGAGGCGTAGTCCCGCGCTGGTCGCGTGCTCGTTCCTGATTCCGGTCGTCAACCTCTGGTGGCCGTATCAATCCATGTGTGATCTGTTGCCGCCCGGGCACCCGGGCCGCCGGGTGGTGGGACGGTGGTGGGCAACATGGATCACGTCGTCGCTGCTCGTGCCGCTGCTGTTCCTCACCGGTTACGGCCCCGCATGGGTTCGCGGACTCGTGGCGGGCGTCGCCGTCGTCGTCACGTTGTTCGCCGCAGCCGGGGCCCGGCTCGTGATCGCGACGGTCGCAGACGCGCACGAGATGCTCGCCGGCGCCTCACGCTGACCGCCACCGCGCCCAACTCGGCCGAGTGAAATGACCGCGGCTGCTCAGCTGCCCCAGCTCGGTGCGCGCTTTTGTGAGAATGCGGCCGCTCCTTCGATCGACTCTGGCTGCCGGAAGACCTCGCGCGCGAGCTCTGCGCTGCGGGCCCACGCCGCCTCCTCGTCGAGATCGTGCGCCTCGCGAACCATGCGGTGAGCATTGCGAACCGCGAGAGGGGGGTGTTCGGCGATCCGCTGCGCGAGCTCGATCGCCTCGTCGAGAACGGAATCGGCGGGTACCACGCGGTTGACGAGCCCGACGGTGTACCCGCGCGCCGCGTCGATCGTGTCGCCGGTGAGCGCGAGCTCCATCGCGAGTGGCAGGGGCACGCGCTTCGGTAGGCGAAGGAGACCACCGCCTGCGGCGAACAGACCCCGGATCACCTCGGGAATGCCGAAGACCGCGCCGTCCGCGGCGACCACCATGTCGCATGCGAGGACGATCTCGAAACCGCCGGCGAGCGCGGGTCCGTTGACCGCGGCGATGATCGGCTTCGGCAAGTTCCGTGCGACGAGGCCCGCGAATCCGCCCCGCTCGGTCATCGCCTCCATTCCACGGCCGCTTGCAACCATCTTGAGGTCGGCGCCCGCCGAGAACACCGGACCCCGGCCCGTCAGCACGACCACGCGCGCATCGTCGTCGCCTTCGATCTCGTCGAGCGCGTCCTCCATCGAGCGCGCAACCTCACCGTTGATGGCGTTGCGCGCTTCGGGTCGGTTGATGGTGAGGATCGCGACGCGTCCGCGTCGCTCCCGTTCGACCAGCATCGTCGCCTCCGGTGTCGTGCCGGGCGGCGACCGTACCGGAGCCTCGGCTCCGGGTGCCAGCGTCAGTCGGCGAAGATGGGCGGAGCGGTGGTGTCGAGGCCTGCGAGTGACGAGCGCGCGAGCACCTGCAATCCGAGCGCCGAGGCTCCGAACAACAAGGCCGCGCCCGCGATCGTGACGCGTAGTCCGATCGCGTCGCCGAGGGCTCCCTGCACGACCGCGCCGATCGGGTACACCAGACCCAGCAGCGCCATGACGAGGCTGAGCACGCGGCCGCGTGCGTACGGAGGCGAACGGAGCTGCGCGACGGTCGTGCAGCTCGACAGCATGCCGAGGTAGAGGAATCCGACGACGAGAATTCCGACGATGGCCGCCCAGAGCGCGGGAGCGAGGGCGTAGGCGAGCAGCGCGAAGGGCAGCGCGCTCACGACGCCCAGCAACGTCCGGCGACTTCCGAACCGCGCGTGCAACGGGCCCAGCACGAGCGCCATCCCCACCGCGCCCAGGCCCTGCGCGGTGACGAGGAGCCACGTCCCCGTCGAGGCCTCGTGGAAGACCTTGTCGGCGACCGCGGGCACCAACGCGATGAACGGCGCGGCGAGCAACGACGCAATCCCGATGAGCAGGAGGACGACCCGCAGACCCGGATCACGCGTCGCGACGCGCATGCCGTCGCGGATGGAACGCAGCAGATGCCTCTCCTCGCTGTGCATCGGCGGCGGCAGCTGCAACGACGCGATCACGACGATCACGCCGAAGAACGACAGGGTGTTGGCGAGGAAGGCGGACGCGTAGCCGCCCAGCCCGATCACGACACCGGCGAGCGCCGGGCCGATCACGCGTCCCAGATTCCACTGCGCGGAGGACAACGCGACCGCGCCGGCGACGTCTTCCACCGGTACGAGATCCGGCAGGATCGCCTGATACGACGGGAATCCGACCGCGTTGGCACATCCGGACGCGAACACGATGAGGATCACCGCGACCGGCCCGGGCCGCCCCCACGCGGCGAGCGCGGCGAGTGTTCCTGCGAGCAACGTCTGGATTCCCGTCGTGACGAGGAGCAGGACGCGTCGTGACATCCGGTCGGCGAGCGCACCGCCGACCGGTCCGAGCACGCCGTTGGGCGCGAACCCCGCCGCGAGGGCGAGGCCGCTCCACGTGGCGCGGTGGGTCGTCGACTGGAGGAGGATCCCCACGCCGACCGTTTCCATCCAGGTGCCGACGTTGGACGCGAACGCGCCCACCCAGAGCCGGGCGAACGGCCGGTGGCGCAGCGGTGCGAGGGATCGGAACGCGATCTCGCCAACCTACGTCGGAATGAATTGAGCCGATCGGCCCATTCCAACGTCTCGGACCTCCCCGTACCCTCCTGGACACGAAGCCTCTCCTGCACCAGGAGGAGAGGCACAGCGTGTGGGCCGAGGCGAACCCCCCGACGTCTCGGCTCATTCGCGTTCGGGGTCGTGCGCCGCGGACGCGACGGTGCTGGTCGCAGCGCAAACGCTTTACCTGTCTCTCAGGTGGAAGCGGCACACTGGAGTTGTATGCGGATCCTGGTGGTGGACGACGAGCCGGCCGTGCGACGGGCCGTGGAACGGGCCCTGCACCTCGAGGGCTACGACGTGGGGCTCGCCGCCGACGGCGCCGATGCGCTCCAGCAGCTCGCGGCGACGCCCGCCGACGCGCTCGTGCTCGACGTGATGATGCCCCGAGTCGACGGGCTCGAGGTCTGCGAACGCCTCCGCTCGTCCGGCGACGCGGTGCCGATCCTCCTGCTGACGGCGCGCGACGCGGTGTCCGACCGCGTGACCGGTCTCGACGCGGGCGCCGACGACTACTTGGTGAAGCCGTTCGCGTTGGAAGAGCTCCTCGCGAGGCTGCGCGCGCTGCTGCGCCGGACGGGCGGCCCCGGCCAAGACGCGGTGTTGCGGTTCGAGGATCTGTCGCTCGACCCGCAGACGCGCGACGTGTACCGGGGGGAGCGCAGGATCGAGCTGACTCGCACCGAGTTCCTCCTCCTCGAGCTCCTGCTCCGCAATGCGCGAAAGGTCCTCACCCGCGAGATCATCTTCGACCGCGTCTGGGGATACGACTTCGGATACAACTCGAACTCGCTCGAGGTGTACATCGGATACCTCCGCCGCAAGACCGAAGCCGACGGTGAGCCACGCCTGATCCATACGGTGCGTGGTGTCGGCTATGTGCTCCGGGAGCCGTGAGAGCTTGAGCTTCAGGACCCGTCTCGCGCTGCTCGCCGCGGTCGCAGTCGCGGTTGCCGTCGTGCTCGCGTCCGCCGTCGCCTACGTCGAGGTCAAGCGAACGCTCTACCACCAGGTCGACAGCACGTTGCGGCAGCAACACAGCTTCGACAGGTTCGATCTCACGTCGCCACGCTTCGCCCAGACGTCCGACGAGCGCTTCTTCCAGGGCATCGCGCCCGACGGTGGGGTGCACGCATTTCCCAACCAGCCGGTGCTCCCCGTCGACGCGACCGACCGCGCCGTCGCCGCCGGCAGGCTGGACTACGCGATCCGCAGCGTCTACGTGGGTGACACCCACATGCGCCTCATCACGCGGCAGGGCACCAGCCGCGACGGGTCCATCACGGCGCTCCAGATCGCGCGGCCGCTCACCGAGACCGACAACACATTGCACGAGCTGCGCGTCGTGCTGTTGCTGATCGGCTTGGGAGGCGCCGCGGTGGCGGCGGCACTCGGCTTGATCGTCGCCCGGACCGCCTTGCGCCCCGTGAAGCGGCTCACCGGGGCCGCCGAGCACGTCGCGGCGACGCAGGACCTCGATGCGTCGATCCCGGTCGAGCACAGCGACGAGCTCGGACGACTTGCGCAGAGCTTCAACGAGATGCTCGCCGCGCTCGCGAGCTCCCGCGACCAGCAGCAGCAACTCGTCGCCGACGCGAGCCACGAGCTGCGCACACCGCTCACGAGCCTCCGCACCAACATCGAGGTGCTCGCACGCACACCGCACATCGAACCCGAGGAACGCGAGCGCCTGCTCGCCGACGTGACCGCGCAGCTCGAGGAGATGGGCGTGCTGGTGAACGACCTCGTCGAGCTCGCCCGTGAAGAGCGCGTGCACGAGACGCGCGACATGAGCGACCTTCGCCTCGACGAGCTCGTGGGCTCCGCGGTCGAGCGCGCCCGCCGCCACGCTCCGGGTCTGACGTTCATCACGACGACCGAGCCGGCTCTCGTCCACGGCGATCGGGCCTCGCTCGAGCGTGCCGTCACGAACCTGCTCGACAACGCGAGCAAGTGGAGCCCCGTCGCCGGCACCGTCGAGACGTCGCAGACGAGATCCGGCGAGGTGATCGTGCGCGACCACGGACCGGGCATCCCGCCCGAGGACCGGCCCAAGGTCTTCGACCGGTTCTACCGGGCACCCGGCGCACGGTCGATGCCCGGCTCCGGTCTCGGGCTCGCCATCGTGCGGCGCGTCGTCGACGCCCATCACGGGTCGATCGCCGCCGAGGAAGCGCCGGGCGGTGGCGCGCTCATGCGGATGCGCCTCCCGGTCATCGACGTCGACGAACCCGAGCCGATCGAGCTCGAGCAGGAGCCTCTGCCGCGGGTCTGAGCCTCGGCCGGCCCGCTCTCTTCGGCGTTTCTCAGGTTCGTCTCAGAGCGGTCTCATGCGCGCTCCGGAGACTTGGAGGCGCGTGATCCTCGTGACGTCGCGCCGCGCGTCTCGATGAACCACGCGGCAGGGACCGGGAGTCCGGTGCGCGGTCCGCCGCCCGCCGCCGGCTTCCGGTCCCAACTTCGCGGGGTGGCCGCCCGCCTCAGCGGTTCGCAGAGAACTTCCGCATCCCTCGCTGGTACGCGCGTGGCGCGAGCGTGCGACCGATGGGCGCAAGCAGGGGCAGCCACGCGGCGTTGATCTCCATCCTGTCGCCGCCCATCCGCTCCATCACCATGCGGGACACTTCCTCCTCGGTGCGGCGTACCGGCTTGGGCGGAAGCGGCACATTGCGCGCGTCGATGCCCGACATTCCCATCGCGGTGGGCACCCAAGCCGGATAGAGCACATGCACGTGCACACCGTCGGTCGCGACTTCGTGAGCGATCGCTTCCGTGAACGCGGACACCGCAGCCTTCGACGCCGAGTACGCGCCGGCACGCGGCTCCGGTGCCCGCGCGCTGTCGGACGATACGTTCACGACGATGCCCGAACGGCGGCGTCGCATACCGGGCAGCACCGCGAGCGTGCCCGCAACGGTCCCGAAGAAGTTCGTCTCGAGGATGCGGCGGTACGGCTCGAGCCCGTCGGGCGAGTCGGCGGGTGTCGGCTGTTCGATCCCGGCGTTGTTGATCAACACGTCGATGCGTTTGTGCTCCTGCTCGATCGACCTGAGCTCACGCTCGAACGCTTCGGTGTCGGAGACGTCGCAGATGGCGGCGCCGCTCTCTGTCGACCATTGACGGAGCTCCGCTTCGAGCTTCTCGAGCAGTGCGGCGCGCCGAGCAAGTCCGATCACGACCGCACCCCGCGCCGCGAGGTCGAGCGCCAGGCGTCGCCCGATGCCCGACGACGCCCCCGTCACCACCGCAACCGAGCCGTCGTAGCGCTTCATGAGTCCGGCCTTTCTCTTGCTGTGGAGCCTTCCCGGTCGAGCGCTGCCGGTCGGCCCGGTCAGTCCATCGGTACGTTGGGCACGATCCGGCCGTCGATGCGCTCGAAGATCTCGTCGAGACTCGGTCCGGTGATCGTCAACCCGTGGTTTCGTTGGCCCACGACGGCGTGCGACGGATCGGGCGCATCCCGCACCAGACCCGCGACTGCGTGGGCCAGTTCGAGCGTGCCGCACGGATAGTTGACCTCGGTCGCGCGCACGCCCTCCATCCACGCGTGGACGTGCACGATGGCGCCGACGTCGGGGTGCTCGCGGTAGATGTTCCAGTGCTCGATCGCATCGACCGAGACCCGCTTGGGCTTCACCGCGCGAGGCACCGACAGGACCATCGCGTCGATGTCGGGGTCGTAGCCCCGCACGAACAGCACGTGCTCGCCGACGACGCGAAGGTTGCCCTTGTCGACCCCGCTCGCGCTCATCCAGAACTCGGGTCCGATGTCGCTCGCTGCGCCCGAGTGCCCGGACGTGCCGGACGGCTGGAAGCGCGCGCTCAAGTTCCCGTAGCTCAAGCCGCCGAGCCCGTAGAGCAGCTTGACGTGACGCAGGTCGCGTGGCGGAAGGATGTCCTCGACCGGGAAGGGCGCGGGAAGCAGGTTGAGCGCGGCGAGCCGCTCTCCGGCGCGCCGGATCTGTCGGGTCTGCTCGTCCCCGTCCCACAGCGTGGACGGCAGGTCGGTGCGGAACTCGTTCGCGATGACGAGCCTCGACATCGCGAGCGGTTCGATGCGTTCGAAAACCGCCTCGAAGAATTCCTCGTCGGTCGAGCCGTTGGCCGCGATGGAGTACGTACCTTGCTCGAGCGTGACGAAGTGCGCGGCTCGGCCCTCGGGTCCGTCACTCACGAGCACGCACAGATTCGCGAGCGCGCGTACGAGCATGGGGTAGCCGGCGCGCAGCACGTCGTGTGGAGGCTCGGACAGCGCGACCACGGCAACCACGAACGTCGGCGCGGCCTTTCGGCGGTACGGCCGCGGCTGGTCGGGGTGGACGTGGTGCAGCACCAGGTGCACTTCGGGGCCCGGTGCGTCGTGTTCCTGATACCCCGAAGAGACGAGACGTGACCGCAGACCGGACGCGAACCACTCCGCAGTCCGCGTCGTCGCGACGCCGTTCCAGGCGAAGGTTCGGTCGTTCGCCGGACCCTTCACGGCATCGGCGCTCGTCGGCGCGCTCTCGACGCTCATGGGCGCAGTCCCCTTTCAGTCAGTCGCCAGGCTAGGGCGCACGGGCACGGAACGGGTATGCCCGCCTAGTCGCCGGTCTGCTGCAGCTTCGAGGCGTAGGGCAGCAAGACCGGCAGCAGTTCGAATCCGGCGTCCACCTGCTGCGCGACGCCCTCGCACGTTGTCACGGTCTTCAGGAGCAGCGCGAGCTGGTGCGGCAGTCGAAGTCGGTGCCGGCGCACGACCGCGAGCATGTCGCCGAGAATGGCCCGGACCTGGAGCTCCTGCAGGCTGAGGTGACGGTACGTCGCCATGAACTCGGCGAGATCGTCCCGGAGAGCGGCCGCGTCGCTGCTCGGGGGAGCCACCCCCAAATCGGCCATCGCAGCCGCGAGGCCGTCGGCATCACCGAGCGCAAGTGCGATCAACACTCCACCGAGCGCCCGTCGTGTGTCGTCGTCGACTTCGCCGACCATCCCGTAGTCGACCAGGGCGAGGGCACCGTCGGGCTGCACGAACACGTTGCCCGGGTGCGGATCGGCATGGAAGAACCCCGACACGAACACCATCTGCAGGTACATCTCGCAGAACCGGCGGGCCACGGCCGGACGGTCGACACCGTCGGCAACCAGACCGGCGACATCGGTGATCTTTCGACCCGCGACGCGTTCGAGCGTGAGCACCTTGGTCGTCGTGCGGTCCCAGTAGACCCGCGGCACGTGGACACCGGAGTCTT
Organism: uncultured Burkholderiales bacterium; assembly: GCA_964548555.1. Classification (GTDB taxonomy): domain Bacteria; phylum Actinomycetota; class Acidimicrobiia; order IMCC26256; family JAMXLJ01; genus JAMXLJ01. The sequence goes on along the minus strand of CAZJSY010000022.1, from coordinate 20,276 downwards.
CGGCAAGCTCGGCTCGGATGCGATCCGCGTTCCTTCCTTCGTGCTCGTAGTCGAGCTCGCAGCGCAGCGTCGCCTCGAACTCGCGTGCAAGTCCCATGGGGTCGTAACGATCTGCGAGCCGCCACCGTCGTTGTGCGAAGGAAGCGAGTCGCCCCAGCAGCTCGAGGTCCTCGTCGACCTCGCCGATGATGTCGGGACGGCGCACCTTCACCGCGACCTCGGAGCCGTCGGGCAGCGCGGCTGCGTGTACCTGGCCGATCGAGGCCGCGGCGAGCGGGACACGGTCGAACCGGGCGAAGGCCTCGTCGATCGGTCGACGGAGCGCGTCCTCGACCGATCGGACGATCCGTGCGAACGGCACCGGCGGCGCGCTGTCTTGCAGTCGCGTGAGCTCGGCTTCGTACGACGGCGGGACGAGATCGGCGCGCGTCGACAGGAGCTGGCCCAGCTTCACGAACGTCGGCCCGAGCTCCTCGAGCGCGCGCCGCAGATGTTCCGGACCGGGTGCCGTGTCGGGCTCGTGACGCCGTACGAGGTGCGCGAGGCCCGCCACGTCGACGAGATATCCGAAACCATGGCGCGTGAGGACCTGCGCGATCTGCGCGGCCCGCCGCGTGCTCTCACGCACTCATGTCACCCGTGGTCGTCCGGCGTGCCGGACGACTGTTCCAACCGTGGGGCCAGCTGGTCGACACGAACCGTCGCGTCGTGGATCCGCCGCTGCAGCTCCGTGACGAGCGCGGCCGCCCGCTCCAGGCGGTCGGCGACGACGTCGACGTCGACATCGTCGGCTTCGAGCTCGGCCACGATCGCGTCGAGCTCGGCGAGCGCGTCCCGGTATGCGAGATCGGTCGGGGGTGTCGTCACGCGGTCTCTTCCTCCGCTTGCCTTCCTGCCTCTGACTGCCCTGCTCGATCGACGACACGCGAGCGGACGGCTCGGTCGACGAACTGGGTCACCAACTCATCGCCTTCCCGCAGCCCCGACGAATCACGCAGGATGTTGCCCGAGTCGTCGCGTGTGAGCGTGAAGCCGCGGCGCAGGATGCGCGCCGGATCGGAAGCAGCGAGCACGGCCTGCCGGTGGGCCAGCTCTGCCTCCGCGAGGCGGAGCGCGGCTCGGGCCCGGGCCTGCACGGCCTCGAGGCGCGACGACACCGCATCCGATCGACGTGCGAGCCGCTCGTTGAGCCGTCCGGGTGAGAGACGGCTGCGGTGGCCGTCGAGCACCGTGTCGGCGCGGGCCAGCGTGGTGCGCGCGGCCTGTTCGACACGCAGCGCTTCGTGCGCGACCCGCCGGTGCTCGGCGCGAACGGCGCTTCGCGCGCCGGTACGGATCCGGTGCCGGCGTCCGTCGACGGCATCGACCGCGCCGGCGAGCCGGCTCTGCGCGGCGAGTGTGACCCTGCGGGCCCGGTCGCCCAGCTCGTGCGCGGCGGTGCGTACCTCGGTCACGAGACCGTGTGCGAGGGCGGTCGGCGTGGAGAAGTAGCGGTGCGCCAGCTCGTCGGCCACGGTGCGGTCGCCGGTGTGGCCCACGCCGACCCAGACCGGGACGGGTGTCGTCGCGATCGCGCGTGCGACGCGCTCGCTGTCGAACGCGGAGAGGTCGGCCTGGCTGCCGCCACCGCGTATGGCGACGACGACGTCGAGCTGCGCGCCACGTTCGTGCGCGAGACGCAAGGCACGGAAGGCGCTCGCGAGCGATACCGCCGCCTGCGGACCCTGCACCGCCGCCGGCGCGACGGTGATCGTGAACGCGTACCCCGACGCGGCGAGCACACCGTGGAAATCGGCGAATCCCTGCGTGTCGGGTGCACCGACCACACCGATCCGCAGCGGCAGTCGTGAGAGCGGCAACGCGCGGTTCGCGTCCCACAGTCCCTCGTCGCGAAGCGCGCCGCACAGCTCGGCTCGGGCGCGGGCGAGGCGACCGACGAGCGCGTCGACGTCGACGGTCTCGACGACGAGGTTGATCTGTCCCGTGTCGTTGAGCTCGACGCGTCCGCCGACTCGAACCTCGTTGCCCTCGGCGAGGGTGACGCCGGCCCGGTGCAGGGAGCGACGCACGCCGGCCCAGGTGCTCGACCAGCACACCGCCCGAAGCGTCGCGTCGCGACCGCGGCGGCCCTTGCCCGGGTCGCACAGGCTGAAGAAGAGATGGCCGCTGCGCACGCGGTCGTTGAGGTCGCGCACCTCGCCCCGTACCCACACACGACGGTTGAAGCGCGGCAACATGATTCTGCGTACGGCCGCGTGGAGCTCGCCGACCGAGAGCGTCGGGTCGGGTTCCTGATCGATATCCAGCGGCAGGCGCACGCCCTCAGGTTAGAGGGGGGCGGTGACGATGCCGGGCGTTCGGGCTCGGGCCTTCGGGCTAGTCGACCAGCACGTTGGGTCGAGGCAGCCCCGCGGCTTCGCAGAGCATGTAGTACGCCTGCAGGGTGCCCGCACCGTCGGTCACACTCTCGACGTTGCCGTCCGCGTCGAGGTTGAGGTTCGCACCCATCATGTGGAACCACACTCTCGTGTCGTCCTCGATGCACTGCAGCGTGTGCACGGAACCCGCAGGCTCGTAGAGGAACGACCCGGCGCGGTTGACGTAGTCGTACTCCTTGTACTTCCACGCGCCCGACGTCGTGTAGCCCCAGACCGGACCCGTGTGACGGTGGGTCTGCACCTCGAAGCCGGCCTGGAAGATGTTCTCGATGATCCAGAGGCCGTCGCGTTCCTTCACCTGGATCACTTTGAGCTTGTTGCCGTCGCCGATGTCGACGAAGGGCAACTCGTCGGCCCCGACGTGGATGGCGGTGGGGGCGTGTTCGGTGAGCGTCATGCACCCCACGGTAGTGCCGGAGCCTGTCCACGGTCACGGCCACGAGACCGGGCGTACCGGCTGCTGTGGCGCGTCGGAACCAGATGTGCCGGAACGCGCCGCAGGGCACGGTGAGCTACGGGCTCTCCTTCCAGCTCTCTGAAGCCCTCAAGAGTGTGGCCTCGACGGACGAGAGCTCTTCGCTACGGCTCAACGCGATAACTGTCACACCCCGCGTTCATACTGAGGCCGTGATCGGAGTGGCGGAGATCCGGGCGCAGCTGTCCTCGGTGGTGCGCGCGCTCGAACCCGACGCCGTCGCGCTTCGCGATGCATTGCCGCTGTGGGAAGACTTCGACGCGATCGAGCGTCTGGCCGCTGCGGGGAAAACGCTGATGGCGCGACGGGTCGAACAGTCGCGCGCATGGGCGCGCGCGGGCCACCGTTCCGCCGCGGAGTTCATGGCCGACCGGTCCGCCAGCTCGGTCGGCGCCGCGCGTACGCAACTGGAGACGTCGCAGAAGTTGGGACAGCTACCAGCGACCGAGCAGAGGTTGCGCAACGGTGCGATGTCGGGAGCGAAGGTCGCTGCGGTGGTCGTCGGCGCGAGCGCGAACCCAAAGGCCGAGCAGCGCCTGTTGGATCGGGCGGAACGCTCGTCGCTGAAGGAGTTGCGTGACGAGGCATTGCGGGCGCGCGCTGCCGCCGACGCGGATCCCGACGGCACGCAGCGCCGGATCCACACCCGGCGCCACTTCCGTACGTGGCGCGATGCAGAGGGTGCCTGGCGCGCCAGCGTGTACGGGACAGCGGTCGCGGGCGCCAGGTTCCGAGCGCGGCTCCAGAAGGTCATCGATGAGGAGTTCGCCAAGGCGCGCGCCGATGGACGACACGAACCGCGTGAGGCGTACGCGTTCGATGCGCTCCTGAAGCTCGCGGAGCGTGAGCAGCCCGCACAGGCTGGTTCCGGGTACACGACCATCGTGCGCGCCGACCTCGCCGCGTTGCAGCGAGGGCGGGTCGACGACGGTGAGAGGTGCGAGATCGCGGGTGTGGGGCCCATCCCGGTGTCCCACGCCAGGGAGCTGCTCGGTGACAGCATCCTCAAGCTCGTCATCACCAGAGGTGTCGGCGTCCTCAACGTGACCCATCTTGGTCGGGGACCCAACGCCGCGCAGCGCATCGCGCTGTTGTGGTCGTCGGACGGCTGCAGCGTCGAAGGCTGTGCGCGCACCCGGGTCGAGATCGACCACCGCATCCCGTACGCCACGACGCGACATACCCGCTTGGAAGAGCTCGATCCGCTCTGCAAACACCATCACGACCGCAAGACCCACGACGGCTGGGCACTCGTCGAAGGCGCCGGCAAGCGACAGATCGTCCCACCACACGACCCGCGCCACCCCAAGAACCGCCCCCGCGAAGACACGAGCTGAGAACGCGCCGCTCCACCGTCCTACTTCGACAGGTACAAGCCCGCCAACGGGTGCACGCTCGCGATCAGCCCCTGCTTGCCGCCGTCGGGCAGATCGGGGCCGGTGACGCCGTGCACGTTGGGCTGCGAGGCGAAGACCCATCGCGAGTAGAAGCCCCACAGGTTGTAGAGCTTCGTCGCGAACACCCGTTGAATCGTCTCGTACGCGGCTCGGCGCACGTTGGGGTCGGTCGACGAGCGCGCGGTGTCGAGCGCGTTGTCGATCTCGGCGTCCTTGATCGCGCCGAAGTTCACGGGTGACCCGCTGTGCCACCAGACGTACTGCGTGTCGGGGTCGGCTCCGGGGTGGTTGCGCCACACCGTGGCCTGGAAATCGCCGCCCAGGGCCTGGTTGATCAGCGTCGCCTGATCGGCCGAACGCAGCGTCACCTTCATGCCGGCCCGCTGCCACTGGGACACGATGACCTGTGCCTGCTTGAGCACCGATGGATCGTTGGTGCTGCTGAGCGTGAACTCGAACTTGCCGCCGTGCGCGGCCTTGTACTGCTCGACGAGTTGCCTCGCCTTGTTCAGGTCGTGCGTGATCGGCGGCTGCACCGGCTCCTTGAGGTACGAGAAGACGTCGGGCGCGAACGGCGTGTCCGTGGGGATCGCGATGTTGTGGTACACGATGCTGTTGAGCTCTTCGCGGTCTCCCGCGTACTTCACGGCCTGGCGCGCGACGAGGTCGTTGAACGGCGGCTTGTCGACGCGCAGCATCGTGTAGCTCACCTCGGCCGAACGGAGGTTCTCGACCGAGGCCAACCGACCCGCCTTCACCTCCTGACGGATCTGGTAGATGATGTCGCTGTTGTCGGTGAGCATCATCTGCGCCTGACCCGACTTCAGCGTGTTGAGACGCGCGGCCGGATCGATGATGGGTCGGAACTCGATCTCGTCGAGATAGGGAAGTTGGCGGCCGGCCGAGTCCTTGCGCCAGTAGTTCGGATTCCTCACGACGGTGAGATGGTCGTTGGGAACCCACTGGCCCTTGAGCATGAACGGCCCGGTGCCGATGAGCTGGTTCGCGCAGTTCGGCGAGTTCAGCTGCTTTGGCGCGGCCATCGCGCCCCGACCGGTGCCGAACAGGACCCACGGGAACTCGACCCAGGGCTTGTCCATGTTGACCGCGACGGTGAGCGGGTCGACGACCGTCGTGCTCACCACGTTGCGGAGCACGAAGCTTCCGAGCGGACCGCCCTTTACCGCGTCGAGGTTCATCTTCACGGCGGCCGCGTCGAGCAGCTCACCGTCGTGGAACTGGATGCCGGGACGGATCTTGATCGTCCACAAGCGGTAGTCGGCGCTCGGCGTGACCGACCGGGCGAGGTAGGGGACGAGCTTGCCCTTGTCGTTCGGCACCACCAGCTGCTCGTAGATCGCGTCGTTCACGATGATTCCCGACGCCGCGAGCTGAGCGTTCTTGGGGCACCATCCGCCGCCTGTCTCGGCGTCCAGCGCGTAGACGATCTTGCCGCCCACCCGGGGCGTCGTCGTGTCGTTGCCGCTCGCGGTCCGGCCGCCCGATCCTCCACCTCCGCCTCCGCAGGCGGCCGCGACGACGGCGCCGGCGGCGACGAGTGCCGCGAGCCGTGAGAGACGCGCGTACCCGGTACGAGAACGTTGCCGCCCGCGGCGTTGGTGCATGTGAGTTCTCCCCCCGGCGTTGACCGATCGGACGACCACGGCGTGAGCACCTGACGCAACAGCCGAGCGCGTGCGCCGCGGTTCCGATGTGTGGCGAGACGATAATCGCGGCGTCCGGAGCCCACGGCGGGGGCGGCGAGCACTCCGACCGGTTGACCGGTTCGCGCGCTTCCCGGTCGCAAAGGGACAAAGCGCCCGACCGATGGGCAACCCGCCCGGGTTGCAACACGCGAAAGGGGGTAGTCCCCGCGTGGCCGGTCGACCTGGAGCGGGCGCGGGTGCACCTCAACGACATTTCGCGTTGGATTCGCGGCAACGGTCTCGAGATCGTCCTGATCGCCATCGGATCGGTGCTGCTCGCGCGTTTCGTGCACTGGGCGTCGCAGCGCTACCAGGCGAGGGTGTTCAGCAACGTCGTGTCGGAGGTGGAGCACCAGGGGATCCTCCCCGAGCACACGAAACGCGTCCGGGCGGTCGCGCAGGCGGCCGAGCTCGGAGTGACGAGCCTCATCTACACGGTCGCGGCGCTCCTGATCCTGTCGAAGTTCGGGCTGCCGTTCTCGAGCCTCGTGCCACCGGCGACGATCATCGGTGTCGCGCTGGGCTTCGGCGCCCAGCAGATCGTCGCCGACGTCCTCGCCGGGTTCTTCATCCTCTCGGAACGACAGTTCGGCGTCGGCGACCTGGTGCAGCTGTCGCAACCGGGCCAGACCACCGGTGTACGCGGAACCGTGGAGGAGTTGACGCTGCGCGTCACGAAGCTGCGAACGGTGCAGGGCGAAGTCGTCTTCGTTCCCAACAGCGCATTGCGTCAGGTGACCAATCTCTCGCGTGAGTGGTCACGGGTCGTCATCGACGTTCCCATCCCCGTTTCGCAGGACCTCGACGAGGCGACGACGGTCGTACGTGGCGCGACACACGAGTTCTTCGACGACCCCGAGTGGCACGACACGCTGTTGGGCGAGCCCGTCGTTGCGGGAGTCGAGACCATCGAGGTCGACCACCTGCAGCTGCGCGTGATCGCGCGGACCCTCCCGGGGAAGCAGTTCGAGGTCGGCCGCGCGCTTCGACTGAAGATCGCGAGGGCGCTGCAACGGGCCGGCATCGCGTCTCCGGCACCGGTGACCGCGACTGCGTCCGGGGACTCACATGGCTGACACGGGACGGTTTCGCGTCCGCCGGTCGACGATCGTGTTGATCATCGCGTTCCTCGGTGTGGGCGCGCTGTGGCTCGCGGTTCGGCCGGCGCCGGCCGCGAAGCCGGTGTACGTACCCGTCGTCCCGCAGCCCACGACGACCACCACCAGATCCGCGACGACGACCACGTCCACCACGAAACCCGCGTCGTCGTCGACCACCACGAGCACGTCCGCGAACGGGGCGACCGGATCGTCGACGAGCGTGCCGTCCACGACCACGACGTCACGGTCCTCGGCCTCGACGGCCACGTCGGCGTCGGGGTCAGGGTCGACCAGCACGTCGTCCACGACAGGCCCGCCGCGCCCACCCGGGACCTGATGCCGCGCCGCCACGCGATCGCGCGGTGCGCGTCAGACGACGTGAACGCTGCGACGCAGCTGCGTCGCGCCCATGATCAGCACGATGCCGAAATAGACCAGGAAGAACCCGAGGAGCAGCGCCAGCGCCAGCACCGTGATGCCCGGCCACGCGATCGTGACGATTCCGACCGCGATCGCCGCCAGACCGCGCGCGAGGTACCAAGCCCAGTCACGGCCCTCCGAACGAGCGTGCAACCCGGCCGCGGTCTCGAACCCGCCGAGCAGCAAGAGCTCGACGCCGAACAGCAATGCGAGCGCCCACACCGTGATGTCGGGCCACACCAGCGTCAGCACGCCCAGGGCGAGGCTCGCAACGCCACGAAGCAGCAGGAGCCACCATTCACGTGCGTGACCGCGGAGCTGCATGGCGTGAATGATCTGGAGGGGGCCGGCGACGACCAGGAACACACCCAAGATCACCGCGAGCGCCAGCACGGTGCTGCCCGGCCACACGATCGTGAGGATGCCGGCGACCACGGCGCAGATCCCCAGGACCAACGGCACCCACGACGACCGCCGGATCGCGTTGGCCGTGACCGGATCGGCAAAGATCTCCATCCTCGCGCCCGACCGGAACGTCGAGCCGGACGGCATGCGGCCCGCGTGCTGTGCCATGCGGTTTCCTCTCCGTGGTCGTCCGCCCGTGCGGCTCTCTGCGTCCCTCCTTGCCAGGATCCCGACACGGGGAAACGGCAGCCTCACGCGAACGCGTAGTTCACCCACCCGCTCACGTCCGAGCGATGACACCGCCCGCCGACTGCAGGTGCTCGAACGCCAGGCGCACGGCCATGGCGCCCTCGCCGACCGCGGAGGCCACCCGCTTGACGGAGCCGCTGCGGACGTCGCCGACCGCGAACACGCCCGGACGGCTCGTCTCGAGGATCCGTGCAGCCGGCGCGCGGCGGGCGTCAGCGCCCCGTGCGCCGGCGACGCTCGAGCCCGTGAGCACGAACCCGTGGTCATCGAGCGCGAGCTCGTCGCCGAGCCACATGGTGTGTGGTCGAGCTCCGATGAACACGAACAACCGCCGCGCGGGCAGCTCTCGGCGTTCACCGTTGCGCGTGTCTTCCACGACGATCGCTTCCAGCTCGCCATCGCCACGCAGCTCTCGCACCTCGGTTCGCGTCAGCACCTCGATCGTCGGCGCACGCAGGATGCGATCGACGAGATAGCGCGACATGTCCCGACCCAGGTCGTCGTGACGGATGAGGAGCCGGACGTTCGACGCCTGCGTCGAGAGGAACAGTGCGGCCTGGCCGGCGGAGTTGCCACCCCCCACGACCGCGACGGTCGCGCGCCTGCAGACGCGGGCCTCGATGAGCGTGGCGGCGTAGAACACGCTCGTCTCCTCGAACTCCTCGAGTCGTGGGACGGGCAGCTTTCGGTAGCGCGCGCCGGTCGCAATCACGACAGTGCGCGCGTGCAGCGTCTCGCCGTCGTCCAGCGTCACTGCGTGATTCCCGTCGCGTTCGCTCAGCTTCGTGGCCTCACCGGGAACGGCGAAGCGGGCGCCGAACTTCTCGGCCTGGATGACCGCGCGGTCCGCCAGCTCGCCTCCCGAGATGCCGGCGGGGAAGCCGAGATAGTTCTCGATGCGCGACGAGGTACCCGCCTGGCCGCCCGTTGCCACCGCGTCCACCACGATCGTCGTGAGCCCCTCCGACGCGCCGTACACCGCGGCCGTGAGCCCGGCCGGCCCCGCGCCCACCACGATGAGGTCCCACAGTCCGTCGATCGGGTCGACGTCGTGGAGCCCGAGCACTCGTGCGAGCTGCGCGTTGGTCGGGTTGCGCAGTACCCGTTGGTCGCCGAGGATCACGACCGGCGTCTCGCCCGGTGCGATGCCGAGCCGGCGCAACAGGAGCTCGGCGTCGGCGTCGTCCTCGAGATCGATCCACCGGTGCGGTACGCGGTTGCGCGCTGCCAGCTCGCGCAGACGTCGCGTGTCGGGCGAGAAGCGCGAGCCGATGATACGCAGCCCCGTGTCCATCCCGATGAGCATGGAGCGGCGTGCGAGGAACGCGCGCAAGGCGACGTCACCGAGCGTCGGGTCCTCGTCGACGAGCTGGCGCAGGCCGGTCGCCGGCACGACGAGCACCTCGCCGTCCTCTTCCACCACGGCGCCGAGGAGCATCGGTTGTCCGGTCAGGAGGCCGATCTCCCCGAGGAAACACCCGGGACCGAGCCGGGCGAGCACCTGATCGGAACCCCGCGCTCCTTCACATGCCACGTCGATCTCGTCGATCAAGGAGACGACGCCGCTCGTGACGACGAAGAAGTCCGACGTCGTGTCGCCGGCGTGGTACAGCGCATCACCGCGACGGGCCGCGCGCACGGTCCCGTACCGGCCCAGAGCTCGGAGTTGCTCCTCGGTCAGCCGCGGGAACGCGCCGTCGACATCGCCCGCGTCCTCGACTTGGGTCATGCCGCGCCTTGCGCGCCTTGTGCGCGCGACCGCAAACCCTCCTCGAGCCATTCGCGCAGGCGCGGTTCCGGTGCCGCGCCGACCTGGCGCGAGACGAGACGGCCGTGGTCGAGCAGCAGGAGGGTCGGGATGCCCTGAGCCTCGAACCGCTGCGCGACGCGTGGCGACTCGTCGACGTTGACCTTCACGAGCTTGACGCGGCCCGCGTACTGGTTCGCGATCCGCTCGAGCGCAGGCGTGACCATCCGGCAGGGACCGCACCACGGGGCCCACAGGTCGACGAGGACGGGGATGTCGGCCGCTTCCGCGACCTGCGCGAAGTCGTCGTCACCGGCGTCGGTGATCCACGGCAGTGGCGCGCCGCACTTGCCGCACCGCGGGCTGCCCGCTCGGGCCCGCGGCACCCGATTCTTCGTGCCACAACGCGGGCACACGACCACGGTGCCTGTTGTCGTTGTCGCCATGTCGCACCCCTTCCGGAGGGCCGACCCCGTGGGAGGCGTCCCCTCGCGTGCGTCAGGAGCTTCCGGGGCGGGTCGGTTGACGGTTCGGGAAGCTCGGCCGCGCTTCCCGACGTTCGGATCCTTCATACGGAACCGGGATGTATTCGACCGAAGGCCGGCGATTGCGCGGTTGCGGGTACAGCCGCATCAGCAGGCGCACCTCGTCGGGCAGATCGGTGGACACCGGTAGCCCGAGGCTTCGTGCATACTCCACGTCGATCGGGAAGTCGTGGGTCCACCGGCCTTCCGAGAGCATGCGCGCCACATCGGGCGCGTTGCCGTCGAGGTGCGGCTTCAAGAGCCGTTCCACGAACGTCTGTACCTGTTGCTGAGCCTTGCGCGACACGTCGGCGAGGATCAGCGTCCTGTCACCGATGTTGTTCTTGTCCTTCTGATTCACTGCCACGAGCACCGAAGCCGCCGGATATTCGCCGATCTGCGGGTCCACGGGACCCAGGACGGCCGAAGGCGACATCACGATGTTGTCGGCCGCAAGCGCGATGAGCGTTCCGCCGCTCATCGCGTAGTGAGGCACATAGACCTTGACCGGCGCGGGGTGCGCGGCAAGCGCCGCCGCGATCTGTTCGGCGGCGAGGACGAGTCCACCCGGCGTGTGGATCACCATGCTGATCGGCATCTTGTCGTCGGTCATCTCGATCGCGCGGATCACCGCTTCCGAGTCGTCGATGTCGATGTATCCGCCGAACGGGATGCCGAGGAACGCGAACCCGTCGCGGCGGTGAATCAGCGTGATGCCCCTCGATCCGTCGCGCTTTTCCAGCTGGCGGAGTGCACGGGTCCGCTGCATCGCCAACATTCGTTGTTGGAACATCGGTTGCAGGCTGGAAAGGATGAAGAAGAGCCACAACAGGTTGAGCCAGTTCACAACGCCGCCTCTCTTCCAACGGAGCGTCGGTTCATGGACTTGCGTCGCCCGACGCGTCGAGTGGGCCCGGAACGATCAGCACCGGGGCCGGGCTCTGGTGGACGATCGCGGCCGACGTGCTCCCGAGCACGACGCGTGCGAGGCCGGTGCGTTCGTGTGACCCCGCGATGACGAGTGGCGTCGGGTGCTCCCGGAGGTAGTCACGAAGTCCGGACGCCGGGCTCACGGGATCCCACACGACCTGGGTGCTCACGTCGTGGCCCTGTGCGAGCAATGGTGCGGAGAGCCATGTGAGGAAGTCGTCGACGTCGCCGGGTGGACCGAATCGTCGCTGCTCGGATCGATCGTCGAGCGGCGGCGGTACGGGCTCGGCCACGGTCACGAGCAACGCGGGCTCGTTCAGCAGATCGCACCATCCGAGGGCGGCGGGCAGCAGCCACCGCAGACCGGGGGAGTCGTCGACACAGGTGACGATCCCCACACGGGCGCCGTCGGGATCGACCCACGGAGCGATGTCGCCGATCATCGGCCCGACGAGCACGAGCGGGTCGCGCTGACGTGCGATGAGCTCGGTGGCGACGGATCCGACGAGCGCGGCGGATCGACCCCGTCCGTGGCTGGCCATGCAGCACACCGCGTCGGGAACGCGACGAAGCGCGTCGTGGATCGCGTCCGCGGGATGTTCGGCGACGACGACCAGGCGGTGGAGGCGGTACCCCGGCAGCCGTATGGCCTCCAACAGCGCCTCGCGCTGCGCGAGTCCCTCGCTGTCGTGCACCACGCTGAAGAGATGGATGTCGACGTCGAGGCGGCCGGCGAGCTGCGCCGCGGCCGGGAGCGCGCGCTCGGAGAAGGTCGATCCGTCGAGCGGCACGAGGATCGCTTCGACGGAAAGGGCATGCTCGGCGTGCGCACGGTCACCCATGGTGTCGGCGCGCGCCATCTCGACCTCCGTATCTCTCCGTCGTGAGCCTGCTCGCGCTCTGTACTGCGTTGAGCATGTCCGGACGGGTGATGACGCTCACCACGCGACTGCGTAGTTTCGGCGTCGCGGCGCGGGCCGCGTCATCATCGCACCGCCGGCGCAACTACGCGTCCGCGTGGGTCAGTCGAGGCTTTGCCGGTCGCATACTCGGAATCGGGTTCGCAGCCGCGCGCGGGATTCCGTACGGCGCGGCACACGACGACGGAGGTGCACGGTGGCGCAGGTGCAGAAGCGCGAGAGCAGAGCAACGCGGCCGTCGGACCAGGGTCAGCGGTCCGACGCGCTGACGCGGTGGTTAGGTGACTGGCCGGTGCCGCGCTGGTTCCCGGAGATGGCACGCGGAATGATGGACCCCGGCGTGGGTCAGGTGCTTCCCCGTGTCGAGGAGTTCGTCGAGAACAACGAGATGGTCGTGAGGGCGGAGCTTCCGGGCATCGACCCCGAGCGCGACGTGGAGATCACCATCAGCGACAACTCGTTGCGGATACGGGCCGAACGTCGCGAGGAATCGCGCGACGAATCGGACGGGTATCGCACCGAATTCCGCTACGGCCTGTTCGAGCGCATCATCCCCTTGCCCGCCGGGATCAACGAGGAACAGGTGCGGGCCGCGTACAAGGACGGCATCCTCGAGGTCCGGGTTCCCATCGATCAGGAGCGCGCCGAGGCCAAGCGCATTCCCGTCGCTCGCTCGTAGCAACGAAGCAGCGCCGGCGATGGAGGAACGCGCGCACACTGACAGCAGCGATGACGAGCTGCGGCGCCGCGTCGAACGAGACCTCGAAACCGCGGCGGACATCGACGCGCGCCGCATCATCGTCTCGGTGGTCGACGGCATCGTGACCCTCGCAGGCCAGGTACGGTCCTACTCCGAGAAGTGGGAAGCCGAGCGAGTGGTCGAACGCCTTCCGCACGTGCGCGGGATCGCCAACGAGATCGAGGTCCACAGCGACACGACCCAGACCGACAGCGACCTCGCGCGACGGGCAATCCAGGCGCTCCGGCGGAACATGTTCGTTCCGGCCGACGCCATCGCGGTGCGAGTGGAGAACGGTTGGGTCGTGTTGACGGGCGAGGTCCGCCGCGCGTTCCAGCGTCGTGCCGCCGAACGTGCGGTGCGGAACCTGCCGGGAGTGCGCGGGGTCACGAGCCAGATCACCATCCGGCCCCGCGCTCAGGTGCCGTAATACCTGCTCGCGCGTGCGGTTGTCGCCCGGTTGACGACGATACCGACGATGTTCGCGCCGCTGCGCTCGAGCGACTCGATGGTGGCCCGCACCGGGCGCCGGCGACTCGACTTCATGTCGATGACGAAGATCGTCGCATCACACTGTGATGCGACCGCCATCGCGTCGGCGAACGGCTCGCCGGCCGGCGTGTCGACCACGACGAGTCGCACCGCGCGCAGTTCGTCGAGCACCTGACGGAAGGCGCGAGCGCCCAACACACCCGACGGATCGTTCACCGGCGCACCCGACGGCAGGATCCGCAGGAACGGGCTGGACTCGTTGCGCCGCAGCGCGCTGTTGATGTCGGCGCCCTGCAACACGGCGGACAGACCCGGCGCGCGCGGCACGCCGAGCCGGTCGTGAACGGTCGGATCGCGAAGGTCGGCGTCGAGGATGACGACCCGTTCGTCGAGCGCGGCCGCCGACTCGGCGAGGTGGATCGCTACGAAGGTCTTGCCGGCATCGGGATTCGCGCTCACGACCGCCAGCGTGCGCGGCTTGCCCGCGCCCTCGAGGAACATGAGATTCGTGCGCAGCACCCGGAACGCCTCGAGGGTGTCGGCGTCGGAACCCTCCGGGATTCGGGCCAATACGGGGAACCCGGACAGCTCGATGATGTCGTCACTGTCCTCGGTCGAGGAGAACCGATCGCTCAGAAGCCGCAGGAGGACGGCGCCCTCCGCGAACACGAGCAAACCGATGAGAAGCCCGATCGCCGCGTTGCGGTACGGCCTGGGCGCGATGGGATTCGAGGACGCCGTCGCCGGAGACGTGAACTCGATGCGGTTGCTCGCCTGCGCCTGGCGGGTGAACCGTGCCTGCACCGCTTTGGCGATGTCGGCCTGCATCCCCGCGATCCTCGGGTCGTTCGGAAGGATCGCGCTCAGCTCCTTCTGGAGATTGTCGATGCTGACCTGGATCCCGGCCACGTCGGCGAACGTCTGCTGGGCCTGGGTGACCCTCACCGTGTCGACCATCGACTGGCTCTCGCCGCGGGCGAGCGCGACCGCGTCGGACGGGGTGGGACCGGCGGCCCGCACCTTGATGAACGCGGTGCCGCTCACCTGGTCGATCGAGAGCCGGCCCGCCGCAGTGCCGAAGTCGATGTTGAGGCCCGACCGTTTCCACGCGCCGGCCACCACCGGCACCGACTGACCCATCGTGACGTACGTCTGCACGAGGAAGTTGGTGTCGGCGGTGCTCGCGTCGCTCGTCGACTCGCGCGCGGAGATCACCATCAGGTACGCAGTCGCGGCGTACTTCTTCGGTTGCACCATGTTGTAGACGAGCACGCCGAAGGCGAACAGCACGGCCAGGACGACGATCCGCCGCCAGGAGTGCAGGATCGTCTGAACGTGCTCGGCGACGTCCACGACCGGCCATTGTACGAAGCGCCGGCCACCAGGCCGGGGTCACGGGTTCCGGATCGCGGCCCATCGGTACAGGGCATTAGCCTCCCGGCATGCCCGTGAGCGAAGGCCCGATCGGGCCATTTCCCGAGGGCGCGGACCCTGTCGAGTACGACAAGCTGCGCCGCCGCGTGTTCTGGAAGATGCCCTCGGGGCTGTATACCGTCGGTTCCCGTTCGGCCGATGGTGCCCGCCGCAACATGATGACGCTCAACTGGGCGACACAGGTGAGCTCCGAACCGAAATTGCTCGGCATCGCGGTCGAGAAGGCCGCGTTCAGCCACGAGCTCGTCTCCGACAGCGGAGTGTTCACGCTCAACCTCGTCGACCGTGACGACCGGGCAATCGTGCGCAAGTTCACCAAGCCGGTCGAGGTCGACACCGACGCGCACACGCTGAACGGATTCGCCTACCACGACGGGCACACGGGCGCACCCGTCCTCGACCAGGCGGTCGCGTGGCTCGAGTGCGAGGTTCGCCAACAGGTCGACGCGGGCAGCCACACCCTCTTCATCGGTGAAGTCACGATGTCCGGCTTCCAGCGGGACGAGGACACCGACGTCCTGCGCATGGAAGACACCCGCATGAACTACGGCGGTTGAGCCGGCCGCGTCGCGCGCGTCCCCGCACGAACGCCCCGGTCCACCACTACGATCCCGGCCATGGCGACCAGCGCACCTGCCCGGCGTTCGAGCCTTTTGCACAGCTGGGCATACGTGCTGCGTACCACGAACCCCCCGCCCGGGCGCGTCGACGCGGTGTCGCGCTGGTTGGTGCTCACGCGCGCCGCCGTGCTGCCCATGACCATCACCGCGGCGTTGATCGCGGGGCTCCTCGCGTGGTGGCTGCAACCGAACGACGTCAGCGTCGGGTGGTGGCTGTTGTCCAGCGCGGGGATCGTGCTCGCTCACGTCGCCAACAATCTGATGAACGATCTCTTCGACCTCGAGGTCGGTACCGACTCGGAGCGGTACCCCCGCGCGCTGTACGCGCCTCATCCCGTGCTCTCGCGGATGATCACGCGGTCGGGACTCCTCCGCGCGGCGCTCGCCGTCAACGTGGTCGACCTCGCGATCCTCGTCACGTTGTTCATCGCGCGCGGTTGGCCCGTGGTGGCGTTCGCGCTCGCCGGCTTCGTGCTGTCGGCGGCGTACACGGCGCCGCCGTTGCGCCTGAAGAAGCATGGCCTCGGCGAGCCCACGGTGCTGCTCGTGTGGGGACCGCTGATGGTCGGCGGCACCTACTACGCAGCGACGGGCCGTCTGCCGTGGGAGGCGATCGCCGCGTCGTTCCCGTACGCGTTGCTGTGCACCACGGTCCTCATGGGCAAGCACATCGACAAGATTCCGTGGGACGCGCCCGACGGTACGCACACGCTGCCCGTCCTGATGGGTGAGCGCGCCGCGCGCGTTCTCACCCAGGCGATGATGGCCGGCTTCTACGTGCTCGTGGCGGCGCTCGTCGCCGTGCGCGCGCTGCCGGTCCCGTGCCTCATCGCGTTCCTCGCAGTGCCGAGGCTGGTCCCGGTCTGGAAGGCGTTCTCGAGGCCGCGTCCGTCCGCGCGGCCGGAACGGTGGCCGATCTGGCCGTTGTGGTTCGCGGGTCTCGCGTTCGCACACACGCGGCGGGCGGGTGCGCTCTTCGTGGTGGGCTTCGCGCTGGGGCTCGCCCTCGGCTGGTAACACGCAGGTTGTGTGGTTTCACGGCGCTATGTGCCTTGAATCCACACAAGCTGGGGCGGGCCTGCCCTTCCGTTCCGGTGCGGGAGCGGCGACAATCTCCGCTCACGAGGCCGGAAGCCGGAGGGGGACGCAGTGGCGACGCTCGAGAGCACGATGCAGGACTTTCCGCTCACCATCACGTCGATCCTCCGACATGGCGCGACGGTGCACGCGGACAGCGAGGTCGTGACCTTCGAGGGCGAAGGCAGCAGGCGCGCGACCTTCGGTGAGGTGGCGGCCCGCATCGCGCGTCTTGCCGGCGCGTTGCAACAGCTCGGCATCGAGGCGGGCGACCGCGTCGGGACGTTCGCTTGGAACACGCAGGAGCACCTCGAGGCATACCTCGCCGTTCCGTGCATGGGAGCGGTGCTGCACACGCTCAACATCCGCCTGTTCCCCGAGCAGTTGACGTACGTGGTGAACCACGCGGAAGACCGCATCGTCCTCGTCGACGACAACCTCGTTCCTCTGCTCACCAAGGTCGCCGGAGATCTGAAGAGCGTCGAGCGGTTCGTCGTGATGGGCGACGGTGACGCGGCGGCGCTCAACGAGGTGCGGCCCGACGCGGAGATCCTGCGCTACTCCGAGCTGCTCGAGCGCGGCAGTGACGAGTTCGACTGGCCGGAGCTCGACGAACGCGCCGCCGCCGCGATGTGTTACACGAGCGGCACCACCGGAAATCCCAAGGGTGTCGTCTATTCGCACCGTTCCAACGTGTTGCACTCGATGGCGGCGTTGATGGCGGGTTCGATGGCGGTCACCGAGAGCGACCGCATCCTTCCGATCGTCCCGATGTTCCATGCGAACGCCTGGGGTCTTCCGTACGCCGGTTGGATGGCGGGTGCCGACTTCGTATTCACGGGCCGGTTCCTGCAGGCCGAGCCGCTGTGCCGTCTGATCGAGCAGGAGCGGCCGACGTTCTCTGGCGCGGTGCCGACGATCTGGGCCGATCTGTTGCGTTGGTCGCAGGATCACCCGGTCGACCTCTCGTCGCTGCGGATGATCGTGTGCGGCGGGTCTGCCGTCCCCCGCAGCCTGATCGAGAGCTTCCGCGAACAGCACGGTGTGCGCATCGTTCAGGCGTGGGGCATGACGGAGACGAGCCCACTGGCCGCGGTCGCGCACGCGCCCGCGGGCACGCCGGTCGACGAGGAGATCGACTGGGCCGCGAGGACGGGTCGGATCGTTCCCGGCGTGGAGCTGCGCATCGTCGGTGACGACGGCGCACCCCTCCCGTGGGACGGTGACGCGGTCGGGGAGATCGAGGTCCGCGGGCCGTGGATCACCGGGGCCTACTACCGCGACCCGTCGCCGGAGAAGTTCGACGACGGATGGCTGCGCACGGGCGACGTCGGATCGGTGGAGCCCAACGGCTTCATCCAGATCACCGACCGTGCGAAGGACGTGATCAAGTCCGGTGGCGAGTGGATCTCGTCGGTGGAGCTCGAAGGTCATCTCATGGCCCATCCCGACGTGATCGAGGCGAGCGTCGTCGGCGTGCCCGACCCGCGCTGGACGGAGCGTCCGCTCGCTTGCGTGGTGCGCAGGCCGGGCTCCGACGTGTCCGCCGAGGATCTACGCGAGTTCCTCGCGTCGCGCATCGCGCACTGGCAGCTCCCGGAGCGATGGGCCTTCATCGACGAGGTGCCCAAGACGAGCGTCGGCAAGTTCGACAAGAAGGTGCTGCGCGCGCGTCACGCCGGCGGCGAGCTCGCCGTCGAAGAGCTGCACTAAGGGGCAGCTCGGCGCGCGAAAGGCGGTCAAGGCAGGCGGTTGGCGGTAGGGCCCGGCGGCGGGGGAATCGGTTCGGCCGTCTCCGCGGCGCGAACGGAGAGGACCACGACGCCGTACGCCATCGCGGCGAGCGCCACGGCGATCAGGATCCAGTCGAGCGGTCCGTGGGCCTGGATCCGCTCCTTCAGAACCACGACACCGATCGTGGCCGCGACCACCTGCTCGCCGACGTCCATCGCCGGCAACGACGCCGTGAGCTCGCCGGCCTGGAACGCGGACTGGTTCAGCCACATGCCGACGCTGGAGAACACGACCAGCGCGTAGGGCTCCCAGTGCGTGAGGAAGACCACGAGGCCCTGGCCCAGCAGGTTCACGCTCGTC
Source organism: uncultured Burkholderiales bacterium (assembly GCA_964548555.1). Taxonomy (GTDB): domain Bacteria; phylum Actinomycetota; class Acidimicrobiia; order IMCC26256; family JAMXLJ01; genus JAMXLJ01. Next base: position 1,509 of record CAZJSY010000022.1, on the reverse strand, counting down.
TTGGTGAGCCCCGCCGTCAGCCCGTACGAGATGCCGGTCGCGAGCGCGAGCAGTGTCGCTCGGGGCGCTCCCTGATAGCGCAGGGCCGCCGCCACGAGGATGGCGCCGGCCCCGGCGATGATTCCGCCGGCAAAGGCCCAGTCGAGGAAGGGCGCGTCGTTGCGGCCACCCGTCGGATTCCCCAGGGTGAGGAATCCGGCAAGCCCAGCACACAGCGCAACTGCCGCGATCCAGTCAAGCCGGCCGAGACGCCGACCCGACCACCGGGCCGCGATGGGGAGCGAGAAGAGCAGCCCGGTCACGAGGAGTGGCTGGACGACGAGCAGCGAGCCGGCCCCGAGGGCGACCGCCTGGAGCCCGAAGGCGGCCCAGTCGGCGAGATAGCCCAGCAGCCACATGGGCCGCCGAACCAGGTGCCACATCAAGCTGAGATGGAGCCTCTCCCTGCCCGGTGCCTCGGAGGCCGCCCGCTGCTGGAGGACGGACGCCACGGCGAAGAGCAGGGCCGCGCCCAGGGCAAACGCGACTTCCATGCACCGCAGACGGTAGTGTCGACGTCCGTGTCTCGGCGGGTCCTGATCGTTTCGGCCTCCATGGGCGCGGGTCACGACGGCGCCGCGCGGGAGTTGTCGCGCCGCCTCGAGGCACGCGGTCACGAGACCCGGATCATCGACTTCCTGGACATGCCGCCCCTCGGGCTGGGCCTCTTCGTGCGCTGGACCTACCAGCTGCAGCTGCGCCTCGCGCCGTGGTCGTACGAAGCCCTCTACCGCCTGTGGTACGTCCTGCCATTCCTGTACGGACCCCTCGTCGCGTTCGACACCTGGCTGACACGCCGAGCGTTCCAGCGGGCGATCCGTGAGCTCGACCCCGACGTGGTGGCGACCACGTACTCACTTTCCGCGCTGGTCCTGGGGCGGATGCGCAAGAAGGGTTGGCTGCGCGTTCCCGTCGCGACGTACCTCACCGACTTCGCCGTGCATCCGCTGTGGGTTCATCCGTCGGTCGACCTTCATCTGGCCGTCAGCCCCTCCGCGGCCGAGGCCGCGCGGGCGCGCACCGGGTCGAGGGCCGTGGCCCCCGGCCCGCTCGTGTCCGAGCGGTTCCGCAGCGAACGGCCCGATCGTCGGATCGCACGCCGTGCCGTCGGACTCCACGACGACACCCGCGCGGTACTCGTCGTCGCCGGCTCCTGGGGCGTCGGCCCGGTGGTGTCGACCGTCGAAGCCATCGGGTCCTCGGGGCGGTTCCACCCCATCACGGTGTGCGGCCGCGACGAGCAGCTCAAGGCGCGGCTCGAGCAGCTCGGCATCGGCACGGTGATCGGATGGACGTCGGAGATGCCGTCGCTGATGGCGGCGGCCGACGTGCTGGTCGAGAACGCGGGCGGCCTCACGGCGATGGAGGCGTTCGCCGCGGGACTGCCGGTCGTGACGTTCCAGCCCATCCCCGGGCACGGCCGCGACAACGCGCGCACGATGGCGGCCGCGGGTGTCAACCGCTACGCGC
>CAZJSY010000021.1:0-36229 GCA_964548555.1 uncultured Burkholderiales bacterium | reverse complement strand
GCGAGAACGAGTAGCAGTAGTCCATGGACTCGACGTCGCAGCGTGCACCGGGGTAGCGGTTCCACCACCACGTGCCGCCGACGTCGTCGGCCGCCTCGTAGCCCTGGACGTTCAGATCGAGCTCGCGCAGCCGGTGGTGCGCATAGAGCCCGGCGAACCCCGCGCCCACGACGACCGCGTCCACTGCTCGGGAAACTTGGGTCACGACCTCATTCTCGCGCCCGTGGACCACCGGGCGCCTGGGTGACGGCGGCGGGGGCCGGCGACGGTCCCGACGCGACGAACGTCCGGAGGCAGTCCTCCGAGCAGAAGACCAGCTCCTCACCGTCGCGGGTCAGGCGAGCGGCAGGGTCGGCTCCGACCTCGCGACCGCACACGGGATCACGTGCGTTCCCCGTGCGAGCGACGCGCCAGAGGGGCACGGCGGAATCGATGCCCCGCAGGATCCGCACACCGACCTCCTCCAACGACGCTCCGTGATCGACGCGTGCAACGGTCTCGGTGAGCAGGATCTGCCCGGGCATCGCCGCGTCCGTGACGCGGGATGCAACGTTGACCGCGCTGCCGATGTAGTCGCCGGCGCGATGCAGCGCGGTGCCGTGGTTGATGCCGATCCGCAGTGCGGGAATGGTTCGTCGTCGGGCGGTGCTCTCCTGCAGCGCCACCGCGAACCGAACGGCCGACGGGGGAGCGCGGAAGACGAGCATGAAGCCGTCGCCGATCTGCTTGACGAGCTTGCCGTCGTGCTCGAGCGCGAGCACGCGGACGGCATCATCGAGATGGTCGAGCACTGCGGCCGCGGCCGCGTCTCCCTCCGTCTCGACGAGCTCGGTGAACCCCGCGACGTCGACGAACACGATCGTCGTCTCCACAGAGCCGAGACTGGTCGGCGTCCGCGTAGCTGCCATGGCGTGGACGAACGCGTCCTCGATCCAGGCTTGCAGCAGATGCTCTTCGTGGATCCATCGGATCATGGGCTCGATGAGCGGCGCGGTCCGCTCCTCGATCTCGAAGATCTGCCGGCTGACCTCCTGCTCCGACGCGCCCGCGGCGAGAAGACGCTCGTGCACGTGGACGTGGATCGTCCGTATCTCCGCCTCGGCGATCCGCCGCAACGAGTCGCCGAGCACCCGCGCCGTCTCGAGCACGGCCTCCCAGGGGAGCCCGGCGTCGAGGATCGTCCTCAGCGAGTACGCGACGTCGACGTCGCGCTCGTTCAGGACCTCCTTCTGCAGCCCGAGCGTCACGAGCATCGTGCGAAGCCGCTCCGGGTCGACGCCTCCGCGCTCGGCCACGACGTCCACGGACATCGCGCGACCGGTGCGGAACAACCGATCGGCCAACAAGGCACCGTACGAGCCCGATCGGATCTCCTCCACCACGTCGTCGGCGGTCCGACCTCTGTCGACGTAGTGGCTGAGCACGTTGTAACGCACGAGATCGACGTCGTCGAACAGACCGTCGGCGTCGGGATCGATCAATCCGACCTCGGCCAGCCGCTCCACATCTTCCACCGGCACACGCACCAGCCGGGCGAAGTCGTCGGCCCGCAGCGCCTCACGCATCGCGCAAGGCTATGCCTCGATCGGTCGTCGCGGTCTCTCGGCTCCTCACGGCTTCAGCGGCCACTCGAGGCGGTCCCAAAGCGATTCGACCGACGAGCCCGCGGGAACGTGGTCGTGCGGGCGTCGAGGCATGACGACGTCACCGCGGAGTTGCCGGCGGACACCGGACCACGGCGCGGGCGGCGCGAGCACACGATCGGCGAGCCGGTACGCCAGCCGTTCGTAGTTGACACGCCAGCCACGGAACTGGACCCAGGCCTCTTCCGTGCCGCGTTCGGTCTCGAAGCCGGCCGCGCGCAGCATCGCGACCGCGCTCGCGAACGACTCGTAGTCGAGGTCGGTCGGGCTGTCGGGCGAGGGATCGTCCTCGTACCACCAACCGAGCGACGTGGCGATCCGCCGGAGCGCGGTGAACCCCATGCGGATGCACAGGCGCGCCTGGGACGGCGCCGTGCCCGGACGCAGCGCGAGGTGCATCGCGGCCGCGTCGAGCACCGCGAGCAGGCTCAGAACCCACGAATCCCACGGCGCCGGCGAGCGGAACAGCAGGAGCACGGGATAGGACGTGTGACTTTCGCTGAGTGCCGCAGCCCACGATTCCCACGCCTCGTACAGCTCGGGCAGCGTGTCGGTGATGCCGACCAGCTGATGCCTGATGAGCACCTCCGGACCCCATGCCGGCGCGCCGGCGCGGCTCTCCAACAGGGCGACGAGGTGCTCTCGCCTGTGGAACGCGGCGTAGATGGCGGGGAGGTACGCGATCTGCAGCGCGATCACCATTGCGCCGGTCGCGGCGGCCCAGTACACGAGGGCCTGGCTCGCGCCGTTGAGGTTGCCGGCGATGCCGAGGGTGAAGAGCGCGGCGAGCGCGGTCCGCGCGGCATCGCCGAACGAACCGCTGCCCGCCCACGCGATCAGGGTGTACCCGAGCGCGAACAACCCCAGCCATGTGAGCAGTTGCGCGATGAGCGCGACCGGCGCGATGGGGCTGAGCAGCGCGTCCTTCTTCTCGTATGACCGCGCAAGACGGGACAGGGTGACGAAGACGTCGCGCACGACGCGGTTGATCGCGATCGCGGGCAATTGCCAATGGAAATGTCCCCGTGGGAGCACGACGGTCGCGACGACGCTCCACCAGGTCCCGAGCACGAGCAGCACGCCAGCCCCGACGACCGGCCATGTCTTCATTGCGTTGCTCCCGTATCCGTATCGCGCGCGCGTGCGCTCATCGGCCGCTGGAACGGCGTATCTGCAACACGATCCGTCCGAGCACGTGACCGCGTTCCAGACGCTCGTGCGCGGCCGCCGCACGAGCGAGTGGGTACGTCGCCGCGACGGGAACCCTGAGTCGCGTGTCCTCCACGGCCGTGCGCAACCGCTCGAACTCGCGTCTTCCGGCTACGGCGTCGTAGGCCGAGACGGAGAAGCGTCTGCGTCGTCGGGGTGCCGGCTCCACACCGTTGGGATGGGCGACCCGGCCGCCCCGGCGCACATGGTCCAGGCAACGCTCGAGCTCGTCGCCGCCCGCGAGCGCGAGCACCGCGTCGAGCCCGTCGGGTGCCGTCTTCTCGATCCGGTCTTCGACATCGGCTTCACGGGCGTCGATCACAACGTGTGCACCGAGTTGCCGTACGAGCTGTGCGGCCGCCCGCCCGGTGGCCGTGCCGATGACGGATGCCCTGCGGCGGCGCGCGAACTGCACCGCCAAAGTGCCGACGCCGCCCGACGCGCCGAACACGAGCACGGTCTCGTCCCGCCGGAGGCGCAACACGTCGTCGATTCCCTGGAGCGCCGTCAGCCCGGTTGCCGCGGCCGCCCCCGCCTCCTTCAGGGAGAGACGCCTCGGGAGATGACCGGTGTGCTGCGCGTCGACGGCCACGTACTCCGCGTAGAAGCCGCCCTTCGGATTCGCCCATTCATAGGCCCAAACCGGATCGCCGACGTCGAACCGACGCACCCGCGAACCCTTCGCGGCCACGAACCCTGCCCCGTCGTTGCCGAGAACCAACGGAAGAGGTTCGTCACCCGTGGCCCACTCCCCGCGCCTGATCCGGGCATCCCACGAGCCGACTCCCGCTGCGTGCAGCCTGATCAGCACCTCGTCGGGGTCGGGTACCGGCACGGGGACCTTCCGGATCCGCAGGGCGCTCGGAGGGCCGAACCGGCCGATCGCGGCAGCCCTCATCACCGGAGGCAGGTCCACGTCGCTTCGCGGTCGCCGGGGCGTTTCTCCATCGCCCGCTACCTACCGCGTACAGGCACCAGTCTCACTCGGCCCGCGGTCGAGCCGCCGCACCGATACCGACACGAGCGCGATCCGCTGGGGTAGGGGGTCGGCATGGAAGAGATCCGCACCGACCGTCGTCGAGTCGCACTGCTGGTGCTGTGCGTCGTCCTGTTCCTGACGTTCCTCGACAACACGATCATCAGCGTCGGACTCGCCGACATCCAGAGCCGTCTCGGCGCTGGTGTGCAGACGCTGCAGTGGGTCGTCGACGGCTATGCGCTGACGTTCGCGAGCTTCATGCTGGCGGGCGGTGTCCTCGGCGACATCTTCGGCCGCAAGCGGGTGATGCTCATCGGCATAGCCATCTTCTGTACCGGCTCGGTGATCGCCGCGGTCGCGCCCGGGGCGAACATGCTGCTCGCGGGCCGGGTGATCATGGGCCTCGGCGCCGCGGCTTCCGAGCCCGGCACCCTGTCGATGATCCGCCACATCTACAGCGACCGAGCGCACCGGGCGCGGGCGCTGGGCGCGTGGGCTGCGATCTCGGGGACCGCCCTCGCGACCGGACCGGTGATCGCTGGTCTGATCGTCGGGTTCTCCGAGTGGCGTGGTCTGTTCTGGTTCAACCTCGGCCTCGGTGCGATCGCGTTCGTCGCTGCCGTGGCCGTGCTGCCCGAGAGCTCCGACCCACAAGGCCGCTTCGACTTCTGGGGCAGCGCGCTCGGCGCGAGCGCGCTCGCCGCGACGATCTACGCCGTCATCAGCGCGGAGACGGCGGGCTTCACCGCGTGGTGGATCGTGGCGCTGTTCGCCTTCGCCGCGGTAGCGAGCGTGCTGTTCGTGAGGGTCGAGCTACGCGTCGAGAATCCGTTGCTCGACCTCCGCTTCTTCCGCAAATCGTCGTTCAGTACTGCGAACTTCGTCGCGTTCGGCACGTACTTCGGCGTGTTCTCGATCTTCTTCTTCGTCGCGCTGTACCTCCAACTCCTCGCGAACGAGTCGCCCTACCGGACAGCCGGAGACTTCCTGCCGATGACGATCGTGATGATCGGCGCGTCGGTGCTCGCTGGCCGCTGGGTCGCGCGGGCGGGGCCGCGATGGCCCATGACCATCGGATGTCTGCTCGGCGGGGGAGGGATTCTGATCGTCGACGCGGTCCTCGGCCCGAACGTGGGTTTCGGTCAGCTCAGCTGGTCGCTCGCGATCGCCGGCGCCGGTTTCGGAATCACGTTCGTGCCGGTGACGAGCGCCGCGCTCGATGCGATTCCGCCCGAGCACTCCGGCATGGCGGCGTCAGCGACGAATACGAGCCGTGAGCTCGGAGCGGTCTTCGGCGTGGCGATCCTCGGCGCGATCGTGAACGGTCAGCTGACCTCCGACATCAAGGCGAGACTGCATGCCATCGGGATCCCGCCGAACTTCTACGGAATCGTCATCAATGCCGTCACACACGGTACGGTGCCCAAGAACGCGCAACAGGCGGCGAAGACCAATCCCGCTGCCGCGGCCGCGCCGGATCTGGTCAACAAGGTCCTGCACGCAGCCGAGCGCGCGTTCTACACCGGGCTGCACACCGCGATGCTCCTGTCGGCCGCCCTGCTCTTCGTCGGCGCGCTGATCGCGTTCGTGGGGCTACGGGACGTGCAACCCGAAGGGAAGGTCGCGCGGATTCGGCGGGTCGCCCCCCTCGCCTGACCCGTATCTCGCAGAGCTCGCCCGCCCGCGCCGATGACTTTTCGCGTCGCCATCCGTCGTTACCTGTTGCACGAGCGATTCGGCGGGGCTACGAGGGAGGCACGCAGCGCGTGACGGGGATGACGGTTCGATGAGTGGCGTACGAGTACTGGTCGGCACACGCAAGGGCGCGTTCGTCCTGACATCCGACGCGCGCCGACGCGACTGGGACGTCGCCGGCCCCTACTTCGGGGGCTGGGAGATGTACCACCTCAAGGGCTCGCCGGTTAACCCCGACCGGCTGTACGCGTCGCAGTCGACGGGATGGTTCGGGCAGATCATCCAGCGTTCCGACGACGGAGGCCGCACTTGGGAGCCGGTGGGGAACGAGTTCCGCTACGAGGGTGTGCCGGGCACGCACCAGTGGTACGACGGGACGCCGCATCCGTGGGAGTTCGCGCGCGTGTGGCACCTCGAGCCGTCGTTGACCGATCCCGACACGGTCTATGCCGGGGTCGAGGACGCCGCGCTGTTCAAGAGTGACGACGGTGGGTCGAAATGGCAGGAGCTCTCCGGCCTACGCGGGCACGGGTCGGGGCCGTTCTGGCAGCCTGGCGCGGGCGGCATGTGCCTGCACACGATCGTGCTCGATCCCGTCGACGACCAGCGGATGTTCGTGGCGATCTCGGCCGCGGGCGTGTTCCGTACCGACGACGCGGGAAGCACCTGGCAGCCGGCAAATCGGGGGCTGCATTCCGAGGGGATCCCCGACCCTGACGCGGACGTCGGCCACTGCGTACACCGCATCGCGATACATCCTTCACGTCCGAACGTGCTCTTCATGCAGAAGCACTGGGACGTCATGCGCAGCGACGACGGCGGTGACTCGTGGCACGAGGTGAGCGGCGACCTACCGACTGACTTCGGCTTCGCGATCGACGTGCACGCGCACGAGCCCGAGACGGTCTACGTCGTTCCCATCAAGAGCGACTCGGAGCACTACCCGCCCGAGGGCAAGCTGCGGGTGTACCGCAGTCGCACGGGAGGCGACGAGTGGGAGCCGCTCACGAACGGCCTGCCACAGAGCAACTGTTACGTCAACGTATTGCGTGACGCGATGGCGGTGGACGCTCTCGATCCGTGCGGTGTCTACTTCGGTACGACTGGTGGCCAGGTGTATGCGTCGGCCGACGCGGGTGACAGCTGGGAGCCCGTCGTGCGGGACCTTCCCGCGGTGCTGTCCGTCGAGGTACAGACGCTGCCGTGATACGCGTCGTCTTGCCGCCGCACCTGCGCACCCTTGCGCAGGTCTCGGGCGAGATTCGCCTCGACCTCGACGGCTCGGCGACGCAGCGGGCGGTGCTCGACGCGCTCGAGGCGCGCTATCCGGTCTTGCGCGGCACGATCCGTGACCAGGCGACCTGCGAGCGAAGAGCATTCGTCCGTTTCTTCGCCTGCGAGGAGGACATCTCGCACGAACCACCCGATGCGTTGCTCCCGGCGCCTGTCGCGTCGGGTGACGAACCATTTTTCGTCGTGGGTGCAATGGCGGGCGGTTAGAAGGTTCATGCGGCAATTGCGTGAATGATCGTCGTGGTTGCGATGGTATTCACGGTGGACCGAACGACCACTATGTCCGCCTAGGCGCGGAGCCGTCTCGCGGCGATACTTCGGAACGGCACCTCGCAACACCACACTTCCTGCCCAGTGGGGTGGTGCCCGACGCGGGGGTGGGAGCAGCCGGGGCAAGAGAACCCTCGGCTGTTCCCACCCTTTCTCGCGCTTTCTTGCGCAATCAGCCCGTTCGACGCGGGTGCGCGCTGAAGAAATTCCACATGACATCGTTTGCCGATATGGAAGATGTCGTCGGCCCGACGAACGACGCGATGGCCTTGGAGAACTCGCTTCCGGGCCAGGTGTGGCCTCCCCCGGTGATGCGGTAGAGCTCCGTCTCCGACCCGGAGGGACACTTGTAGCGAAGCACGGTGACGTCGGCTGCGATCGACTGCTCGGCCGGTGGGCTGCTGCATCCGTTGCGCTTCGCCCACGCGGCGGTGATGTCGGTGATCGAGGGTCCCTTCGTGTCGGCGAGGCCTTCTTGCGCGAGCGTCTTGCCCGATCCGTCGGGGGCCGGGAGCGCGAGGGCCTTCGGGCCGAGACCACCGTCGAACGCGACGAACGGATCGGCGGTTCCGTGGAACGCGACGACCGGCACCGGACGGCTCGGACGGCATCCGCTGATGTCGCGTATGCCCGCCACGGGCGCGGCCGCGGCGATGCGATCGGCGAAGGCGCACGCGACCGCCGACGTCATGAACGCGCCGTTCGACAGGCCCGTCACGTAGACGCGGTTGTCGTCGACGCAGAGCGTCCGATCGAGGGAGTCGAGGAGCGCGCCGGTGAACTGCAGGTCGATGCTTCCGAGCGTCGTGTCCCAGTACGGGATCGTGCCGCGACCCTGTGGGGTGATGGTGACGAAGCCGTGCTCGTCGCCGAACGGTCCGAGCGCGCTCATCTTGGTGTGCACGCTCGCGCCCTCCGAATAGCCATGGATGTCGATCACGATCGGCGTGGGTCGCTTCCCGTCGTAACCCGGCGGAACGTGGCGGAAGTACCAGCGCGTCACGCCCCCCGAGTCGAGCGTGACCTTCTCCTCCCCGGACGTCACGGGTGCCGGCGAGGCGCACCCGGGCGACGGTCGCGCGGCCACCTCTTCGGGCGCGCGTGGGCTGGTGGTCGTCGCGGCGCGTTTCGCCGTCGCGCTGCCACCGGAGCACGCAGCGACGAGCACGGCCAGCGCGGCCGGGACGACGAGACCGTGCGGTCGAATCGCTCGCCGCATCGGCTGTCTCCCGTCGGTCGTCGGCGCGTGAGCAAGCAGCAAGAAAGCACGCCTGTCGTCTCAGTGCAAGACGCGACGGCGATGTCGGAGTGACTCGGGCCCGCTTGGGGAAGGAGCGGTTCATGCCGGATGCAGCGCTCCTCGCAGTAAAAGCGCTGAACGGCGGGCTGTTCGTCGCGGCGTTCGCGATCGCGGCCGAGCTGCTCGTCCCGAAGCGTTTCGCCGGGCTCTTCTCCACCAGTCCGGCCGTCGCGCTCGCGAATCTTTCCATCGTCGTCATCGACAAGGGCAGGAACGAGGCCGCGGTCGACGCACAAGGCATGGTCGCGGGCGCAATCGGCGTGACGGTCGCCAGCCTGGTGGGAATTCTGGTGATCAGGCGCCTGGGCGCGATCCGCGGGTCGTTCGTCGTGTGGTGTGTGTGGGGCCTCGTCGCCTCGACCGCGTACGTCGGGTTCGTCCGGTGAATGCAGAGAATGGCGAGCCCGTCGCCGCGATCGACCTCTCACGCTTTCGCCGGATCAGACCCCGTGAGATCGCGATCAGGTTCGCGTTCGGCGCGGCGATCTCCGTCGTGATCGGTCTCGTCTCGCTTGAGTTCGGCCCGAAGGCGGCCGGCATGTTCCTGGCCTTTCCCGCGGTCCTTCCCGCTTCGGTGACCTTGATCGAACGCAAGGAGGGGACGCGCGAGGCGTCACACAACGTGGAAGGTGCGGTGTTCGGCGGCATGGCGGCGATCGCGTTCGCTCTCACCGCGCACACCCTGCTCACGCGTGTGTATGCCCCTGCTGCACTCGTCCTGGCGTTCGCCGCGTGGGCCTCGGTCGCGCTCTCCAGCTACCTCCTCTACGAGACGATCCAGCGGTCGCGCCACCGGCCTCACGGGCAGGCGCGGCGGGGGAACGGCCGGGAACAGGGGTCGACAGATCCCCGAGATGGCGTGGCCCTGGGCTGAGGGTGCGGTTGCCTGTCACGCGTGTCGCGTACGCTCACGTGGTGGCGCGATCAGGTTCGTCTGCGGGGGGTGCCGAAGGTGCGCGGAAGCGTCGTGGTCCCGCACGACGGCCCACGGCGACGTCGAATTTCGGGGTCTCACGGCGTGAGAGCCACGACGCGAGCGGGTTCTACCAGCGTTTCGAACCACCCGAGCTGAGCGCCGACGACACCGTCGCGGAGCCCTACGAGGTCGACGACCCGTTCCAGGTCGGCGACGCGCGCGGGATGCATGCGGTGCGTGACAACTCGGTTGCGCTCGTCGTCACGTCACCGCCGTACTTCGCGGGGAAGCAGTACGAAGAGGAGCTCGAGCGCGAAGGCGTACCGAGCTCGTATCGGGAATACCTGCAGCTGCTCACCGATGTCTTCGCGGAATGCAAGCGCAAGCTCGAACCGGGTGGTCGCATCGCGGTGAACGTCGCGAATCTCGGGCGGAAGCCGTATCGCAGCCTGTCGGCCGACGTCATCTCGATCCTGCAGGACGATCTGCACCTCTTGCTGCGCGGCGAGGTGATCTGGCGCAAGGGCGAAGGCGCGACGGGAAGCTGCGCATGGGGTTCGTACCGGAGTCCGGCGAACCCGGTGCTGCGCGACGTCACCGAGCGCGTGGTCATCGCGAGCAAGGGACGCTTCGACCGCGCGAAGGGTTCCCGTCAGCGCGAGCGGCTCGCACTTCCCCACGAGACGAACATCGACGCCGATGAGTTCATGGCCGCGACACTCGACGTGTGGGACATCGCGCCCGAGAGCGCGCGGCGGGTGCAGCACCCCGCGCCGTTCCCGGTCGAGCTGCCCGAGCGGCTGATCGGTCTCTACACCTATCGCGGTGACCTTGTGCTCGACCCCTTCATGGGTTCGGGGTCCACGCTCGTGGCCGCGGCGCGGCTCGGGCGCCGCTACGTCGGCTACGACCTCGATCCGCAGTACGCGCGCATCGCGCATGACAGGGTCGAACGGGAGGCCGCCGCCGGCGCCGCGGTGGCCCCGGGTTCGCCCGCCCCCGGCTCGCCGGCTGCAGCAGCGGTCGCCGAGGATCTCGTCACGCAGGCCGGGTTCGAGCTCGTCGCCCGGAACCGCCGTCTGCCGGGTACGGGCGTGGCCGTGAGCCTGGTCTGCACCGACGCGCAGGGCGAGCGGTGGTACTTCGACGTGAGCGGTGCGTTCACCGTGAACCGCGGCGGGCTCTTCCGTACCGATGCCGTGTTCCGGGCACTCGGCCGGGGTCACGTGCTGGCGGCGAAGGGCCACAAGCCACTCGTGCTGTTGACCACCGATCTTCCGCGTCGGGGCAGCGAGCCCGATCGGGCGTTACGCGCCGGAAGGGGAGCGTTCTTCGACGCGGTCGACCTGCGTTCCGACGAAGCGGTGCAGCGTTTGCGCCTCTATGCGAAGGGCAGGCACAGGGGCCGTCCGGCGCCGGGCTTCTGGACGCAGGCGGAGCTCGACGCTCTCGACCACACCTGAGCGGGCGTGGCCGATCTCCGCACCACGATCACGGAGGTCGTCACCGGTTTGGGGATGACCGGAATCGACGACGTCGACGACGCCCTGGCGGCCCGACCGCGGGCGCTCGTCGACGTGTCGCAGGAGGTCTGGGATCAGCTCTGCGGGGCCTGGGCCCGACCCTCACAACGGCAGGCGTTCGTCGCGGCGTGGACGAATGGGAGGCGGTTTCTCGAAGCGCGCGACGGGCTGCGAGGTCGCGAGCCGCTCCTGATCGAGTGGAAGGGCTCCCATCGAGCGCCCGGCGACGAAGTGGTTCCCGCCGACCTTCGCGTCGACCATGTGTATCTCGTGAGCTGCAAGTACCTCTCCCAGATCGTCATCAACGCGTCGCCGGCGCACCTCTTCGAACGTCTCCTCGCGGGTGGTCACGGCACGCGCGGCGGCGACTGGTATCAGCAGGTCGCTCCTGTCGAGTACCAGGCGCTGTACGCCGCGACGCGCGAGCAGGTCGACCCCGAAACGCTCCCGTTGCTCGTCACCGATCTCGAGCCGGGTCAGCGACAGACTCTTCGTCGCGCGCTGCGCCGGACGTGGCCGCCGGAGCTCGAGGAGAGCTACGCGCACTTCGTTGACGCGGTGGCGCACGGCTCGGCGGGGGTCTGGCGCGCCGCGCTCGACCGCACGCGCGATCGCGAGCGGATGCTGTGGCGACTGCTTCGCATCGGCAGCGCGCCGTACTTCGTGCTCGGCAGCTCACCGCGCGGATCGCTGCGGCTGCGCATCGCTACGCCGTGGGACTGGCGCCAGCAGTTCGAGCTGCGGGCTTTCGACGTGGAGGCCCGTCCCGGCGGCCAGCCGATGGTGGGTTGGCGGGCGGTCGTGCGTCGCCGGCACGACGGTGACGAAGTCGTCGTCGACGGAAGGGTCGAGGTGCGCTGGAGCCACGGGCGCTTCAGCGGGCCGCCGGAAGCCAAGGTGTACCTCCACACCGCTCACACGCAGGTTCCCGGCTATTTCCCGCTGACCTGAGGTCGATCGCGCGCCCCGCGTGACGACGTGCGGGCACGCGTCGCGCGCAGAGCGAGTTCGTCAAGGTCGCGCCGGTCGACGGCGATACAGCAGCCGTGAGCGACGATCAGGAGACATGGGCCGGACGCGCAGCGAGCGCGCTCGCCCGGTTGGTGCGCCGCAGAACGACCGCAGTGCTCGTGATCGCCGTCAGCGTCGCGATGTTGCTCGGCGTCGCCGGGACGCTGCTGAAGTTCGAGACCAGCCAGGACGCGCTCATCGGCCGTCGGCCCCGTGTCGCGCAGGAGAGCCACCGTTACCAGACAGCGTTCGGCGGCGGATCGATGCTGACGGTGTACAACGGCGAGATCGAGCGGCTGTTCACGCCGCAGAACATCGCCGCGATGGAGGCCCTCGATCGCGACCTCCATGGCACGGATCTCTACAAGTTCGTGCTGAGCCCACTGACGTCGCTGCGTTTCGCACAGGCGGAGCTCGGCGTGGGGACCCAGCTCTTCGCGCAGGCGAAGGCGGCCGACCCTGCCAACGCCGCCCGGTACGACGCGATCCTCGAGGACGAGGTGAAGCGACTCGGACAGCTGCAGGGCCCGCTGTCACTCGACAATCCGTCGTTCGTGCGGTTCTTGATCTACGACGCGAAGGGCAACATTCGATCCGCGCTGAAGACGACCTTCATCGATCGACAGCACGCGCTCATGATCGTTCGTCTCCGCGGCAACGACCCGATCGACCGTATGGGACGGGCAGCCGACACGGTGAAGAAGCTCGTCGCGGAGCATCGCCTCGACGGCTTCGCGACGTTGACGACCGGACCGCCGGTGCTCCTGCAGGAGATCAACGACTACCTGCAGCACGGCATCGTCACGCTCGGCGGCTTGGCCGTCCTCGTGATGATCGCGTTGCTGTTCTTCGTGTTCCGTGTGCGGTCGCGCCTGCTGTCGCTCGGTTGTGTCGTGGCGTCGACCGTCTGCACGTTCGGGATCATGGGACTCGTCGGTCTCCCGCTGAACCTCGTCACGATCTCAGGTCTGCCGATCCTCATCGGGATGGGCGTCGACTTCGCGATCCAGATGCACAGCCGGTTCGAGGAGGAGCTGGCAGCGGTGAGCGACCCCGCCGTGGCCGCCACCCGAGCGGTGACCGGTGTTGCTCCGGCACTCGCGATCGCGATGGTCTCGGCGGCGTTGGGGTTCCTCGCGATGCAGATCTCGAAGGTGCCCATGATCCGTCAGTTCGGCGCGATGTTGGTGCTTGGCGTCGCCGTGATCTTCGCGGTCGTGCTCTTCGTCCCGGTCGCGTACTTGCTCTCGCGCGAGCGGCGGCAGCCGTCGGCTGCTCGCGCACGAGACGCTGAGCCGGTGGCGCGCTCGGACGGCGGCATGCTCGAACGCGTGGTACGGCGACTCGCGCTCGCCGGCCGGTCACGCGTGCTGCCGATCGCTCTCGTCGGCGCGGTCGTCGTCGTGGCCGGCCTCGCGGTGGAGGGGCGCTTCACGATCCAAACCGATCCCGAGCGGTGGGTCCCGCCCAACGGGAGCACGGAACGGAGCCTCGCCCAGCTGCGATCGGAGGCGGGGTTCTCGAGCGAGGTCGACTTCATGGTTCAGGCTCCCAACGTGCTCGCCACCCCGGTCGCCGCGTGGATGGACGGCTACGCGCGCCGGCAGGTCGCCAAGCATCCGACCGAGTTCGTGCAGTACGCGAGCCTCTCCGGCGTCGTGAGCAGCGTGACCCAGGGTGTGCCGACGGAGGAACAGCTGAAGCTCGTCTATTCCGTCGCGCCGACCGACATCAAGACGGCGTTCGTCACGCCGGACTTCAAACAGGCGAACCTGTTGTTCCCGGTGACCAACATCTCGTTGCACCAGCGCGATGTGCTGCTCCAGCAGATGCGACGCGACGCTCACCCGCCCGCGGGCGTCGATGCGACACCGTCGGGTCTGGTCGTCGTCGGCATCGCGCTGGTGAAGGCGTTGCAGGCAAACCGCACGGTCATGACGTGGGTTGCACTCGCGCTCGTCGCGCTCTGGCTCCTCTTGTACTACCGACGCGTCGTTCCGACGCTTCTCACGCTGGTCCCGGTGCTGTTCGCGGTCGGCCTCTCGTCGGTCGTCGTATATGCCACCGGTCTCGAGCTGAGCCCGTTGACGAGTGTGGCCGGACCCCTGGTTATCGCGGTGGGTACGGAGTTCGCGGTGCTGATCATGTCGCGGTACGTCGAGGAACGCGAGCGGGGACGCTCACGGGAGGACGCCGTCGACATCGGCATCGTGCGCATCGGGCGCGCGTTCGTCGCGTCCGGGCTCACACTCGTGGGCGGATTCGCGGTGATCGCGCTCTCCGCCTTCCCGCTGTTGCGCGACTTCGGCATCATCGTCGCGCTCAACACCCTGGTTGCGTTGCTCGTCGCGCTGGTGGTGCTCCCACCGTTGCTCGTCTGGGCCGATGCCCACCCGCGCATCGGTGGGTTCTCGCCGGGTATCGAATCCAGGCTCCCGGCAGAACAGCCCGCACCAGGCGCTCCCTTGCCCCCGCCGCGCCGCAAGGCGGAGCGGCGCCGGTTCAGCGCGCGTCGGTGAACCTGGGGATCGCCACACCCTCCGCGACGTCGTCCCAGACGACTCGTACCGGCATCCCGATCTCGACTGCGCTCCGGTCGGCGTCGACGAGATTCGAGACGATCCGTACGCCACCGGCGTCCGGCAGCTCGACCACTACGACGACGTAGGGAAGCGTGTCGCGCATGAGCGGGACGACCGCGTGATGGATGATCGTGTAGCTGTAGACGCGACCGTCGCCGGTCTGCTCCACCCACTCGATGTCTTGTGACTGGCAGACGTGACAGAACGGGCTCGGCGGCATCCGGTACGTGCCACAGCGTGTGCAACGTGGAACCGCGAGGCGATGTTGCGCGGCCGCGATCCAGAAAGGCTCGGTCCAAGAGTCGGGTGTGAGCACGGCGAGCTCGGCCGGCGGTGCGCCGGCGGGTCGTGATCGTCCGGGAGCCGGTTCGGTCGCTCGGATCTCGTTCACACTGTCACCTCCGGAGCAGGAGCGAGCTCACCGGGATCGATGCCGGGCCGCCCGTGACGAGCGCGATCTCGGCGTCCGCCACCTGGTTGACGGCGGTTCCGCGCAGTTGCTCGACCGCCTCCTTCACGTGCGTCATGCCGATGATGTAGGCCTCGCTGAGGTTGCCGCCGTGGGTGTTGACGGGAATCGAGCCGCTCGGAAATCGGATGTTCCCCGCTTCGACGAACGGCCCGCTCTCGCCGACGGGACACAACCCGTAGTCTTCGAGCTGCATCAGCACCATCGGCGTGAAGTGGTCGTAGAGCTCGGCGACGTCGACGTCGGACGGCCCGACCCCAGCCATCGCATAGAGCCGGTTCGCCACCGGACGGTGTCCCGACGACGCGAAGTACTCGTCGTCCATGTTCATCCACGTGATGGCCTGACCCCACCGGCCCTTCCCACCGTTTGCGGTTGCGAGCACGTACACCGGCTGCTGGCGCAGGTCGCGGGCGCGCTCAGCCGACGTGGTGACGACCGCGACCGCGCCGTCGCACTCGAGGCAGTAGTCGTAGAGGCACAACGGATCGGAGATCATCCGCGCGTCGAAGTAGTCGTCCAGCGTGAGCGGTGATCGCATCAGTGCGGTGGGCCGCGGGATCGCGTTGTTCCGTGTGGAGATCGCGACCTCGGCGAAGTGCTCACGGCGCGTTCCGTAGAGATGCATGTGACGGCGCGCGAGTACGGAGAACATCTGGCCCGGACCGAGCAGGCCTGCCGGACGCACGAAGTCGCCCTCGGGTGACGGCGGCGCGGAATACTGCCCGCCGCCGCCCGCGCTCCCCGCGAACGACGCACCGAAGCGTCGGAGCCCGGCCTGTTGCAGCGTCATGTAGCTCACGACGACGTCGGCCATCCCGGTCGCGATCGCGGCCGCGGCCAGCCCCACGGAGCCGGCCGCGCCGCCACCCCCGCCCGTGAGCATTCCGCTGAACCGCACCTCGGGGATGCCGAGCGTCTGCGCGACGAGCGCGGGGTCGAGGCCGAAGCTGTAGAGACCGAACCCGTCGACATCGCGCACAGTGAGGCCGGCGTCGTCCAGCGCGGCGAGGATGGCTTTCCCGACGAGCTCGAGATTCGTCTGTGGCAGCGACTGGCCGCGCTTGTAGTACTGCGATGCGCCCACCCCGACGATCGCCGCCCTGTCCTTGAGTGTCACGCGTGCTCCCCCCAGACCATCATCAGTTGGGACAGAAACCCGTGAATAGCGCGACCTTCTGTCCCAACTGAGCGTTCGTTGTGCGCGCTCATGGGCGGAGGCTCTGGAGGATCGTCGCCATGTGCAGCCGCAGCGATCGGTCGAGCGGCACCCGCAGCGCTCGTTGCGCGTGCATCTCGAGGATCCCGACGATGCCCGCGATGACGAGGCTCACGACGTCGTCGACGGTCGCGCCCTCGGGGAGCTTGAGCTCGCCCGACGCGACACCGCTCCGGATCGGCTCGCGAACGAGCCGGAAGAACGTCGTGCGCAGACGCCCGTACAACGAATCGAAACCCTTGAGCTTCCGAAGCTCGACGTTGGCGACCAGGCTGAAGTCGCGCCGCCATCCCGCGTCGGCTTCGCCGGCGACGAGCCAGTCGACCACCGACCACAGCCGCTGCGTCGGGCTCGCATCGCCGGCGAGAAGGTCCTGTTGCTGCTCGACGACGCGGTCGGCGTAGTGCTCGACCGCGCAACGGATCAGGTCTTCCTTCGACGAGAAGTGGTGGTAGATCGAGCCCGTCGTGACGCCGGCTTCGGCGGCCAGCTCACGTAGCCCGAGCGCCGCGTAGCCGCGCTCGGCGAGCTGGTGCAGCGCGACCGTGAGGAGCTGCTCCCTCGACTCCATAACATAAGTTATGGTACACAACTCCTGTGGGATCCATCGATCTCGAGCTGCCTCCGGAGAGCATCCAACGCGAGAAGTCGGTTGGCATGTGGTACGAGGGCGAGACCCTGTACGTGCGCGCCCATCTCCGCGATCGCTACACGGACCCGCACCGCGACGAGACGGTGCTGCACGAGTACCGCCTCGATCTCCGGGTCGACCGCGAGACGATGATCGTGAGGGACGCGCGCATCGAGCCGATCCACCTGCCGTACGGGGACTGCTTCGCCGCGCCACAGAACATCGACCGCCTCGTCGGCCTGAAGCTGCGGCCGGGGTTCACCGCCGAGGCTCTCGAGCGGCTGCAGGGCGAAGCCGGCTGCACGCACATGAACTCGTTGATCTCCGACCTGTCGATCGCGTCGCTGTTCCATGGCTACATCAGCCTGCGGGCATACGAACGCGAGCACGGCGCCACACCGGACATGCCCCCCGACGACCATCGCACGGGTATCTGCGCCGGCTGGCGCGCCGGCGGCGAGCTCGCGACGTGGATGGAGTCCGGCCGCGGGATCGCGCCGAGTCCCATCTATCCGACGACCGTTCGGCGCTCCGATCCATGAACGACCGGTACTTCGAGCCCGACGCGGAGACGATGCCCCGCGATCAACTCGAGAAGCTGCAGGAAGACAAACTCCTCGGCGATCTGCTGCCCTGGGCGTACAAGCGCTCGCCGCTCATCCGCGCCACGTGGGACAACGCAGGCGTGACCATCGACGACATCAAATCGATGGACGACTTCCGCGAGAAGGTTCCGTTCATCGACAAGGACGCGATCCGTCGCTTCCGCGACGGGGCTCACGACCGGTACGGCGGTCTCCTGTGCGTCGATCCGTTGCGCGCCGGAGGGCCGTTCACCGCCGTGTTCTCCACGTCGGGAACCACAGGCGACCCGACACTGGTTCCTTCGGTGACCTCCGGCCCGAGCATTCTCACGCGGGAGTTCTGGGAGATGGGTTGCCGCCCCGGCGACCACTTCGTCGAGATGCTCTTCACCTACCGCGGTCCCGGCATCCATCACACGATCCGGGGTATCGGCGCGACGCCCGTGTTCGTCGATCACTCGCCCTTCGAGCTCGCGAACGTCTATCGGTTGAGCCGGGAGCTCCGACCCACGGGTTGGTACACGATGTCGAGTCCGCTGATCCTGGCGCTCGAGCAGATGGCACCGTCGATCGGCGTCGATCCCGTCGACATGTTCGCGAGCTACAAGGGCGTGGTCTACGCCGGCGAGCCGCTCGGTGCACGTGCCCGCGCGTTGCTCGAGGAGTGGGGCGTCAACTTCTTCGTGCACACCGGTGTCGCCGACGTGGGGGCGGCCACGGAATGCCGTGAGCACGATGGTTGCCACATCTGGGAGGACATCGCCTTCGTCGAGTTGCTCGATCCCGACGGCACCGAGCCGGTGGGCGATGGAGAACGCGGCGAGCTCGTCGGCACGACGCTCGTCGACAAGATCGCGCCGTTGGTGCGCTACCGCAGCGACGATCTCGTACGCGTGTCGCGGGAGCGTTGTGCATGCGGACGCACGCACGCGCGCATGTGGCCGGTCGGCCGGAAGAGTGACGAGATCGTCGTCGACGGCGTTTCGGTGCTCCCCGGCGACATCTGGCCCGCCATCGAGAGCGTTCCGGAGACGAGCGCCGCGCTGTTCCAGGTCGTGCGCCCGGCCCGCGAGCTCGACCGGCTGCGGTTGCGCGTCGGCTACGCGAGCGAAGGACCGCACGGTCTGACGCGCGTGCGCGACCGCGTCGTCGATGCGGTCGAGGCGGCGGTGGGCGTCGTCGCCGACGTGGAGCTCGTGCCGAACGACGAGCTGCTGCGGCAGGGACCGCCGCACAAGATCCCGCGGGTGACGAAGCAATGAGCTCCACCGTTCGCATGCCGACGCCGGCCGTCTGGGGTGTCGGTCGTGTCGTCGTCTCCGGTGAGATGGTTCCGTGGCCCGTGAGCCAGGCCGACGTCGACGACGAGACGCAGTCACACGTCGCGACGATGCAACGGCTCGGCGTCGGCGAGGGCGACGTCGTTGTCATCTGCTCGTTGCTGTCCGAGGCGATCCACGTGTTCCCGTTGGAGCAGGCGGCCAACGCGGTGGGCGCGCGCTATTCGTCCACCGACGCAACCGAGTTCGACGCCTTCCGCACCGCCGCGATGATCCAGCAGGTGTCGCCGGTCGCGGTGATCGGCGTCAACCGGGACGTCGTGACGGGCCTGCGCAACCTCGGCCGCGATCTTCACGAGGTGTTCGACCCGGTGCCGGTCCTCGTGACGAGCGACGACGTTGCCTACGACGCGCTCGAGGCAGCCGGCCTCGAACCGCGCCGATGGCTGAAGCTCGGTCCGGTCAGCGCGTTCGAGTGCGAGCGCCGCGAGGGTGCGCATGTCGACGCGCAGCGGACGCGGATCACGACGACGTCCGACGGCGGCCTGCTGGTCACGACGACCGTCGACCGGCTCACGCCGTGCGTCGAGTTCGCAACCGGCCTGCGTGGCGAGGTGGTCGTCGACCCGTGTGGGTGCGGGAGCAGCGACCCGCGGGTTCGCGTCGCTCAGAACGCTGGTTGAGTCGGGCCTGCCGTCGGTAGGTCTGAGGAGTGGGCGAGCTCCTCGGCCTCGCGGTCGCGTGTGCCTTCGGTTCGGCCGACTTTCTCGGCGCGTTCGCGACCCGGCGATCGCCCGTGGTGACGATCCTCTTCGTCCAGCAGTTGTCCGGTCTCCTCTTGGCGCTGGGCGTCGTGCTGCTGGCCGAGCCGCACCTGCCTCCGGCGCGCGACGCCGCGCTCGCCGCGGGTGCGGGTACCGGATCGATGCTCGGCCTCGCGTACCTGTACCGCGGGCTCGCACTCGGCCGCATGACCGTCGTGGCTCCGCTGAGCGCCGCAGGCTCGGCGGTGCTCGAGGTGATCTGGGGTCTCGGGCGGGGCGAGCGCCCCGGCATGCCGGTCATGGTGGGCGGCGCCCTTCTGCTGGCCGCCGTGGGCGTCATCGCCGGTGGTCGGAAGGACGACGCCGACCACAGCGAGGTCGGCGCGGCAAGGGAAGCCATGTTCGCCGGCGGCGCGGCCTTCGGCTTCGCCGCGTCGTTCGTCCTGATGGCCGAGACCAGCTCGCGCAGTGGCTACTGGCCCGTCGTCGTCGCCCGGGCCGCGGCCGTCGTGCTGTTGGCGGCCGCACTGACGGCCGGTCGGCGGCCGTTCCGGCCCCGTGCTGGCGCCGTGCCGCTCGTCGTGGCCGCAGGCTTCCTCGACGCCGGCGCCAGCATGGCCCTGCTCGCGGCCGTGCGAAGCGAGATGCTCACCGTGGTGGCTCCGCTGGCGGCCCTGTATCCGGCGGCCACCGTCCTGCTGGCCCGGGTTGTGCTTCACGAGCGGGTGACGCGCCGACGGGCGACCGGCCTGCTGGTCGCTCTGGCGGGGCTGGCGTTCATCGCCGCCCGCTGAGGCTCGAGCAGCGAGGGGACCGGTCGATGTGTAAGGAATCCTAAGAATCGGGTAAAGATTCGCTACGGTCAGTGACGAATGATCGGCGGCGAGCGGTCACTCTGGGCAGGCCGGCCGTCGGTCGTGGGGCAGGAGCACGGAAATGGTCAGGGTCGCGGCCCTCGGACTGGACGCAGCCGAGGTCACCCTCATCGGGCAACTGCTCGATGACGGCAAGCTTCCACACCTCGCTGCTCTGAGGGCGCGGGCGCTCGAGTGCCGGCTCGACAACGTGGTCACGTACCGGTCGGAGCTTCCGTGGACGCAGTTCGCGACCGGCCGCCGCGCCGCCGACCTCGGGTACTGGGGGACCGTCGCGTTCGACCCCGGCTCGTACCGGGCGACGGTTGCCGGAGCACTCGACGCCTCTCCGTTCTGGGAGCGGCCCGATCTTCGGTCGATCGTGTTCGACGTCCCTCACACGGTGCTGCGTCCCCACGTCGACGGACTCCAGGTCACGGCGTGGGGCGCGCATTCCCCTGAGTACCCGAGGGCCTCGCTCCCCGCGGGCTTGTTGACCTGGATCGACGACCGCTTCGGCACCCACCCTGCGTTCGCCAACGACTCCGACCCGGGTTGGTACTCGCAGGAGTACCTCGACAACCTGCTCGACGCGCTCCGCACCGGAGCGCACCGGCGCATCGACATTCTCGAATGGCTGCTCGAGCGGGAACCGTCGGCCGACTTCCTGCTCGCGACGATGTCAGAGTCGCATTCCGGCGGACATCACCTCTGGCACGGCGTCGACCCGGCTCACCCGCTTGCGGCGACGAGCTTCGCACGTATGGCGCGCGAGCGCGTCACCGACCTCTACCGCACGCTCGACGAATGCGTCGGCCGGTTCGTCGACCTCGCCGGACGCGACGCGATCGTCGTCGTCTTCGCGCTGCACGGCATGCAGTCGAACGGCAACGACCTCCCGTCGCTCGTGCTGTTGCCGGAGTTGCTGCACCGGCACCGGTTCGGCCGCCCGGCACTGCGCGGCCCAGACCCCGCCGCGTGGCGTGCATCCGGTACGCATCCCGTGATTCCGGGTCCCGCGGAGTCGTGGATCGGCTACATGGCCGAGCGCAACGTCTTCGGGGCCGCCGACCGCGCCCGAAACTTCGCGAAACGCGCCCTGCCGCCCCGCTTGCTCGACCGGGCACGTGTCGCGATCGGCCGTCCTGCCCGTCCGCTCGGCCCGTTGACGACACCGATCCCCAGCGAGGACCCGCGCGGGCTCTCCGATCTCGCGCTGGGCGCGCGTGACCCCGACTATCAGATCGTGTGGCGCTATCACCGGTATTGGCGCGACATGCGAGCATTCGCGCTGCCCTCGTTCTCCGACGGTCACGTGCGCGTCAACGTGCGTGGCCGCGAGCACGACGGCGTCGTCGATCCGGACGACTTCCGCGCCGCGTGCGACGAGGTCATCGATCTCGTGGCCGCGTGCCGCGACGCGCGTACCGGCGAGCCCGTGCTTGCCGAGGCCGCCCGCCTTCGGGATCATCCCGACGACGACGGCCCCGCGGCGGACATCGTGCTCATGTGGGCGGGAATCGCGGACGCCTTCGAGCATCCGCAGCTCGGCACCATCGGCCCGTTCCCGTACTGCCGTACCGGCGAGCACAGCCCGACGGGCTTCAGCTTCATCGCGGGCCCGGGCATCGCGCGTGACGATCTCGGTCGTCGGCCGGCCGACGATCTCGCGCCGACGATCCTCTCGTTGCTCGGGCGTACGCCCGACCGTGAGCTCGCGGGCACGCCGCTGCCGGTGTCCGTCAGGAGCTCGACGCGATGAACCGCCGCACGGCTGCCGACGTGAAAGTCAGCATCTGCATCATCAACTACAACTACGCGCGCTATCTCGCGGACGCGATCGAGAGCGCGCTGGAGCAGGATCACCCGAACCTCGAGGTCCTGGTCGTCGATGACGGCAGCACCGACGCGTCGGTCGCGGTCGCGCATCGTTACGCGCCGCGCGTCCGCACACTGCGCAAGGCAAACGGGGGTCAGGGATCCGCGATCAACGCGGCCTTCACTGCCGCCACCGGCGACCTCGTGTTCTTCCTCGACTCCGACGACATGCTTACGCTGGGCACCGCGTCACGCGCCGCGGCCGCGTTCGCCGCCGATACGTCGCTGGCGAAGATCCAGTTCCACATGGAGATCGTCGACGGATTCGGAGAGTCGACGGGCCGGCGCATACCCGGGCCGCAGACACACTTTCCGAGCGGCGATCTCAGCAGGCGGGTGCTGCGGTGCCGCAACTATCCATGGCCGCCGAGCAGCGCGAATGCGTACTCGTCGGCCGCACTCGACGCGGTGTTGCCGGTGCCCGAGCGCATCTACCGCGGCGACACCGACTGCTATCTCGCCGAGACCGTTCCGCTCTGCGGGCCGATCCGGTCGATCCCGCACGTCGGCGCGTACTACCGGTGGCACGGCGCCAACGATTTCGCGGGGAGCGCGGGGGGTCTGCAGTGGCTGCACCACAAGCTCGATCTCGTCGACGCCGGACACGAGAACGTGAGGCGCATCGCCGAGAAGCTCGGCATGTCGCTCGACGGTTTTCCCGACGACGTCGCGGATCTCGACGACATGGCGTATCTCGGTGTGCGGCTCGCGTCGCTGCGCCTCGACCCGTTCTCCCATCCGCTGCACGGCGACCGTGCATGGGCCCTGACGAGCCGCGGCATCGCTGCGAGCCTGCGTCACCCCTATCTCGCGCTGGCCGCCCGGCTCAAGCGCGTGCTCTGGTTTGCCCTCGTCGGATACTCCCCGGCCTGGGTCGCGCGCTGGATCTGCGAGGCGTTCGTCCCCGACGGACCGTACCGTCCGCGCTGGGAGCGGATGTTCGGACGTGGTCGCGAGCTTCCCGAGGTAGCGCAGACGAACGGACGCACGCGAGCGACGGCCGTCTGAGCGGGGCGCGTCGCAGCAGCCGTCACGTCAACGCCGCCGCGGTGGCGAGCACCTCGCCGGCCGGTCGGCCGTCGAAGAGGTCGGCGACGAGGCGGGCCATCTCGGCGGGGTGCGGATCCTGGTAGACCGCGCGCCCGATGGCCATACCCGAGGCGCCGCCCTGCACCGCGTCCGCGACCTCGGACAACACGTCGTCGCGTCGACGTCGTGGGCCACCCAGGAAGAGCACCGGGACGCCGACGCTCCCGACGACGCGCTGCACCGCGGCGACACGTGCCGCACCGGGAGGTGCGTGGGGTATCGGAACCTTCAGCAGCGGCGCGCCCATGTCGTGCGCGATCACCGCCGCGTAGACCACGGCGTCGGTGGCGCGGTCGATGGCGCCGCCCCGCCACGACAGAGCCTCCACCATGACGTCGAGCTCGGCGCGACGCGCGTGCTCGAGCACGCGGCCGAGCAGCTCCAGCGCGCCGGCTGTCGTGGGATCGTCGCGGTCGATGCGTGTCATGTGCTTCACGCCGGTGTAGCCGTCGTCGATCGCGCGTTCACACGTCGTGACGAGCCGATCGTCGAGCTCGAACACCGAGCCCGCCAGGCCCGTACGGTTCAACGACAGCCAGGTGGTCTGGTCGGCCCGCAGGTCGGGCGCGAGATCGGCGAGCGGTTTCACCGTCGCCATCAAGCCGTCGCAGTGCACGACCGCGGCGCGCAAGCGGTCCAGGAGGTCTTGGTAGCCCTCCACGGTGATCACCCCACGCCCTCGGTGATCGGCGGCGACGATGATCACCTGAGCACGCGGACGAGTGGGCGACGCCGACCCGGCCGGGGCAGCACCTCCACAACGCGCACGATCCCGTAGGCCACGATCGTCGCGCAGACACCGAGGGCCGCGTCGAGGATCCAGTGGTTCCCCGTGACGACGATCGCGAGGGTGATCGTGAGTGGATATGCCACGAGCAACGCACGCGACCACCAACGACGCAGCTGCGGGTAGAGCGCGAACGCGCACCACGACGACCATCCGAGGTGCAGGCTCGGAACGGCTGCATAGAGGTTGCCGAACTCGTGCTTGTTGTTCCCGGCCGGAGGCTTGCCCATGCCGAAGAACTTCACCGCGGTGTCGACGAAGCCGTAGTGCGGGGGCATCAAGCGAGGCGGCATCACCGGATAGAGCCAGAAGCCGAGCAGACCAAGACCGAACAAGGTGAAGAGGACGTTGCGCCAACGCACGAAACGCGCCGGTGCCTTCCGGTAGAGCCACACCAACACGACGACCGGCATGACGAAGTGGATGCTGCCGTACCAGATGTTCTCGAGCGAGATGAACGGATGGAACTTCAGGAAGAACTGCTGGACCCCGTGCTCCACGTAGGTGCCGGTCAGCCGCTCGATGTGTACGAGCTGCTTCGCGTTCGCGAAGGCTGTGTGCTGCGGGCCCTGCACCTTGTCGCGCAACGAGTCGTACGCGTAGTACACGCCGAACACGAGCGCGATCTCCAACAGCCAACCAAACCGGATGCGGCGACTCAGCGGCGCGCGATCGGTGAGCGAAGTTGCCGTGTGCACCGGCCGTGCCGGCGCCGGCGGCGGCACCAGGCCGGGCTCGCGATCGGGGAGCGGTTGGAGCGCGTGCATGGAAGGTTCCAGGCTAGAGGGCTACCCACCCTCGCCAGGGAACCGATCACTTTCGGCGGTTACTCCCGCCGCCGTACGGCGAACGTGGCGGTTGCGTGGGCCACGGTTTCCTCGCCGGCATCCCGCACCCACGCGTCGACGAAGGCGACGCTGCGGGTGAGGCGACCCACCTCGCCCCGCACATCGAGCGAATCGCCCTCTTTCGCACCGCGAGGCATGGAATAGGCGATCTGGAGAGTCGACGCCCGGTCGCCGCGGTCGAGGGCGGCGTTGACCGCGAAGTTCATCGCCGCGTCGAGCGCCACGCCGTACACACCGCCGTGGACGATGCCGAACGGGTTGCACGCCATGGCCGTCGGTGTCCACGTGGCGTGCGCCCAGCCGTCGCCGTAGGAGTCGAACGCGAGGCCGAGCGCCGCGAGCAGCGGCATGCCACCGTCGCCCAGTTGGGAGTCCATGTCCCGCATCGCACGGGAATGTAGGTGACCGGGAGGTGTCGAGCGTCACCGCCCGGGTACGGGCCCCTAGGGCCGAAACGGGACTGGGGCGTACACTCGCCCGGTCGGTCAAGCCGCGTTCTGGCGTCGCTGACCGCGCAAGAGGACCGGCGAACGACGCCGGGGTGTCGTCTCGGGAGGATCGTCATGGCCACGGCTGTCATCGTCGACGCGGTTCGTACGGCGCTCGGACGTCGGAACGGCAAGCTGAAGGACGTCCACCCGGTCGATCTCTCCGCGCTGACCTTGCGTGCTCTCGTCGAGCGCAACGGTGTCGACCCGGCCGAGGTTGAGGACGTGATCATGGGGTGCGTCATGCAGGTGGGCGACCAGGCCGTCAACATCGGTCGCAACGCCGCCCTCGCCGCCGGCTTTCCCGAGTCTGTCGTCGGCACGACCGTCGACCGCCAGTGCGGTTCCTCGCAACAGGCCGTCCACTTTGCCGCGCAGGGCGTGATCGCGGGTGCGTACGACATCGTGATTGCGGCGGGTATCGAGAACATGACGCGTGTCCCGATGGGCGCCTCGTTCATCCCCGGCAGCATGCCCTTCGGGCCCAAGATGATGGAGCGCTACCACCTCGTCCCGCAGGGCATCTCGGCCGAGCTCATCGCCGAGAAGTGGGGCATCACGCGGGAGCAGAACGACCTGTTCTCGCTCGAGTCGCACCGCCGGGCGACCCGCGCCACCGACGAGGGCCGCTTCGAGAACGAGATCGTTCCGGTGACGGTCACCACGGACGCCGGTACCGAAGAGTTCCGTGTCGACGAGGGGTTCCGCCGTGACTCGTCGCTCGAGAAGCTCGCAAGCCTGAAGCCGGCCTTCAAGCCCGACGGCGTGATCACGGCCGGCAACTCCAGCCAGATCAGCGATGGCGCCGCCGCGCTGCTCATCATGAGCGAGGAGAAGGCGAACCAGCTCGGTCTTCGGCCCCGCGCCCGTTTCCACACGTTCGCGCTGGCCGGCGTCGACCCCGTGATCATGCTCACGGGACCGATCCCCGCGACCACCAAGGTGCTCGAGCGGGCGAAGATGAGCCTCGAGCAGATGGATCTCGTCGAGATCAACGAGGCCTTCGCCCCCGTGGTTCTGGCGTGGCAGCAGGAGCACCACCCCGACATGAGCAAGGTGAACGTCAACGGCGGTGCGATCGCCATCGGCCATCCGCTCGGATGCTCGGGCGCCCGCCTGATGACGACGCTCCTCAACGAGCTCGAGCGCACGGGCGGCCGCTTCGGTCTCCAGACGATGTGCGAGGGCGGCGGCATGGCCAACGCGACGATCATCGAGCGCCTGGGCTGAGCCTTGCTGTACCTGAAGGTCCTGATCGCGATCCTGGCGGCGCTGGCGATCTACGTCGTCGCCGCCGGCATGATCAGGTCGTTCAACACCGAGCCGCCGGCCGAACCGGAGCCGGGCGAGCTGCGGCCGGTCGACTACCGGTACCGCTGTGTGGTCTGTGGTGCCGAGGTGACCATGACCGCGGCCCCCGGCGACGACGTGCCCGAGCCTCCCCGCCACTGCCGTGAGGACATGGCGCTCGTGGTGGAGGCCGGCGGGCCCTGACCTGCGTGCCCCCGATGGGAAGACGGCACCGGAGGGAAATCCACAGGTTGGGGACAACCCTGTGGGGAAGTTACACGGGTGGGATTCGGCCCGGTTCGGGCGGCCCTCAGCGGTACTTCGTCGCGAAGACGAAGCCTGCGCAGATCTCGACCAGCCCCAGGATGAGATAGCGGTTGCGGGCCCCCGACGGCAGCAGGCCCATGTAGTTGGTGATCACCACGACACAGCCCGTGAGGAGCAGGGCGAACATCGCCGTCGGCACCCAGATCGGGCTCGGCGGCGCCTTCTTCGGCGGCGGTGGCGTGTAGCGCGACCGCTTGCTCTTCGACTGCGGCACGGCACGGAGGATATCCGTGCGGTCGGCCGCGGCCGCGCGGGTACCTTCGTGCGGTGGCCGGCGCCCGTGTGCTCGTGATCGACAACTACGACTCGTTCGTCTACAACCTCGTCCAGTACCTGGGAGAGCTCGGCGCCATCCCGCTCGTCCACCGCCACGACGCCCTCTCTCTCCAGCAGCTACGCGAGCTGGAGCCCGACGCGCTGCTTGTCTCACCCGGCCCCGGCCGACCTGAGGGCGCCGGCGTCTCGAACGAGGCGATCCGTGGCTTCGGGGAGCGCGGCGTCCCCGTGCTCGGTGTCTGCCTCGGGTTGCAGTGCATCGGCCAGATCTACGGCGGCGACGTCGTGCGCGCACCACAAGTGATGCACGGCAAGACCTCGGAGATCCGCCACACCGGCCAGGGAGTCTTCGCCGGTCTACCGAATCCCCTCACCGCGACCCGCTACCACTCGCTGGTGGTCGATCGCGACTCCGTGCCGTCGTGCCTCGAGATGACGGCCGAGGCGGAGGACGGCGTCGTGATGGGCCTCCGCCATCGCGAGTTCCCGATCGAGGGCGTGCAGTTCCATCCCGAGTCGATCCTCACCGACGCGGGGCACGAGATGCTGCGTAACTTCCTCGCCCGCACCTCCGTGCCGGCGGCCCGCTGAGCGCGCGGCGCAGGAACGCAACTACGGAAGGCGGGCGAGCGCGCCGTCGACGAGCGCGAGGCCGTCCGCGACGAGCGACTCGAGCGCGTCGCGGTCGACCTGCGTGACGGGCACCGCGGCGGCGCGCAACCTTGCGAGCACGGCTCCCCGGCGTTGCCGGAACGAACCCGCGAATGCACCTTGCGGCGCCGCACGCGTCTCGTCGACGAGAGGGCCGCGCGCCCGGCAGGCGCGCATCAGTGGGCAGTCGTCGCAGCGGGGGTTTCGGGGCCGGCACAACAACGCGCCGACGTCCATCAGCGCGAGCAACCGGTCGCGTCCCGTGAGCGGGTCGGCGATGTCGCGCATCGCCTCTTCGGCTGCGCGAGGTGTGAGTCGCATCCCGCGCACACGTTCGACGACCCGGCGCACGTTCACCTCGACCGCGACGACGTCCGCGTCGTCGGCTTGGGCCAGCACCGCGTTGGCCGTGTAGCGACCCACACCGGGCAACGTCGCGAGATCCTCGGGCCATCCCGACGCTGCGATCACGATCGATGCCTCCCAGAGGCGCCGCGCGCGTCGCGGATAACCCAGCCGGCCCCATGCCTCGATCACGGCACCCGGCCCTGCATCGGCCATCGCGGCGGGCGTGGGGAAGAGCTCGATGAACGCGGGCCATGCCGCAGCAACGCGTGGCACCTGGGTCTGGTGCAGCATCACCTCCGACACGAGGATCGGCCAGCGATCGCGCGTCGCCCGCCACGCGAGGTCGTGCCGGCCCTGCCGGAAGTACCAATCCGCGAGCGCGATATTCACGGCTCCCTCCGCTCCCGCTCGAGAGGGCTGCGCCCGGCGGAGCTCCGCTCCGTCCGCACTATGTAGTGCTGGTCGACGACGAGCTGGAGCTCGAGCTCGACTGGCCCACCGTCAGTGTGACCGTCGAACCCTGTGGCGCCTGACTGCCGGCGGTGGGGTTCTGCGCGAGCACGATGCCGTTGTTCGACGCTGTCGACGGAACCGTGACCACCTGGGTCCTGAACCCGGCGGCCGAGAGGACGCTCTCCGCCTGCGACTGCGTCGTGCGTTGTGAGGTCACGTCGGGCACGGTTGCCGTCTGCGGCCCGGTCGAGACGAACAGCTTCACGGTGGTGCCCCGCGCGGCCTGCGTGTTGCCGGCCGGGTCGGTACGGATCACCTGACCCGGCGGGACCGTCGCGCTCGCCTCGGTCATGCGCTGCACCTTGAAACCCGCGCTGGTGAGCGTCTGGGTCGCGGTGACCTGATCGTCGCCCGCGACGTTGGGGACCGTCACCGGCGCGGGGCCGGCCGATACCAGCAGGGTGACCGTCGAACCCCTCTGGACCTGCGAGTTGGCGGGCGGATCCATGCTGATCACGACGTTCGCGGGGACGTTCTCGCTCGGTGTCGTCTGCTTGTTGACACTCAGGCCTTTCGCCGCGAGCGCAAGGTTGGCTGCGTCGAACTGTTGGCCCGTGACGTCGGGCAACGTCACCGGACCCGCGCCGCTGCTCACCTGCACCGTCACCGTGTCGCCCTTGTGCAGCTTGGCGCCCGCCGCCGGGCTCTGGCTGACGACGGTGCCCGCCTGAACGGTGTCACTCGCGACCGACTCCGTCTTGACCTTGAACCCGGCCCCGACGAGCGTGAAGCGCGCCGCCGGTTCGGTCTGACCGACGACATTCGGTATGGCGAAGGTCTTCGAATTGCCGCTGCCGAGCAACAGCACCAGCGCGGCGGCGATCGCGCCCAGCACGAGCAGCAGGGCGATGATCGCCAGGATCGGTCCGCGCCGCCGGCCTGTCTCCTCTTCTTGCTGCACCACACGCCGCGCTCCGGGCGGTGCCACGGCGGGCGCGGCAACCGTCGGCTGCGCGGCGGTCATCGATCCGGTGATGGCCGCGACCTCTGCCGTGACCGGCGCGGCGAGCGGCGCCTGGCCGCGTAGGAAGCGAAGCAGGTCGGTGCGGAGGTCTTCGGCCGACTGGTAACGCGAGTCGGGATCCTTCGCCATCGCGGCGAGCACGATGCGGTCGAAGTCGGGCGGGAGCGTGGGCACGCGACGCGACGGTGGCTCCACGTCTTCTCGCACGTGCTTGTAGGCGACGGCCACCGGAGTTTCGCCTGCGAACGGCGGCGCCCCGCACACCATCTCGTAGAGCACCACACCGAGCGAGTACACGTCGGAGCGTCCGTCGACCGGAAGACCCTGCGCCTGTTCGGGCGAGAAGTACGTGGCGGTCCCCATCACCGACCCGGTCTGCGTGAGACCTTCGCTCGTGCCGGCGCGAGCGATGCCGAAGTCGGTGACCTTGACGACGCCACCTGGGGTGAACAACACGTTGCCCGGTTTGACGTCCCGGTGGACGACGCCGGCGCGGTGCGCGTAGCCGAGGGCACCGGCGATGTCGGCACCGATCTGGGCCGCTTCCTGCGGGGACAGGCGACCCCTCGACCGGATCAGGTCACGGACGCTCTGGCCGTCGACGTACTCCATGACGATGAAGTACGTGTTGTCTTCCTGGCCCCAGTCGTAGATGGCCACGATGTTCGGATGGCTGAGGTTCGCGGCCGCCTGGGCTTCACGCCGGAACCGCTCCACGAAGCTCTCTTCGCGTGCGTACTCGGGGAACAGCACCTTGACCGCGACCGGTCGGTCGAGGAGCTGATCGTGCGCGAGGTAGACCTCCGCCATTCCGCCGCGCGCGAGCGCGCGCACGACCTCGTAACGCTTCGAGAAAGAGCGCGGCTCGGCGGCCATTCGTCGAGAAACCCTACTGGTCCGTTGGTTCGTTGATGTGGCGCCTGTACGGGACCGATTGTGGATTTTTCATGGTCATGGGCCCTGCAACAGCTTCATGAGAACCTGACGGGCGATCGGCGCCGACACCTTGCCGCCGGTGGCGTCATTTCCTTGGTTCCCGCCGTGCTCCACGATGACGGCCACCGCGAAGCGTGGCGCGTCCGACGGAGCGAAGGCGATGAACCACGCGTTGGGTGCCTGCTGGGTGCCGACCTGTGCGGTCCCGGTCTTGCCCGCGACCGGAACGCCGGGGATCTGGGCCGGTGTGCCGGTTCCGTTCGCGACTACGCCGTTCATCAACGTGGTGAGGGTGGCGGCGACCTGCGGCGTCATCGCCTGCTTCCACTGCTTCGGCTCGTACCGCCGGACGAGACCACCCTGAGCGTCGCGGATCTCGCTCATAACGTGCGGCTCCATGATCACGCCGTTGTTCGCGACCGCGGAGGCCACCAGGGCCATCTGTAGCGGCGTCACCGCGATGAAACCCTGGCCGATCCCGGCCAGCCCGTAGAACGCCTTGTTGACCGCGAACGGCTTGCCGTCCATGTCGACCGACGACACCGCGCCGGGTGCGATGTCGAGGGGCGGGCGCTCGCCGATGCCGAACGCGTGCATACCGGGCGGGAACAGATCACCGAGGCCGATGCCGACGTCGGCGAACGTGGTGTTGCACGAGATGGTGAAGCTCTCCACCAATGTTCCGCCGCAGCTCTCGTTGCCGAAGTTGGCGAGCGTCCGCGGCGAGTCGGGGAGCTGGATGCTCGTGCGGTTCGGGAACGTGGAGTCGACGGTCACCTTGCCCGTACCGAGCCCCACGGCCGTCGTGACGACCTTGAACGTGGAGCCGGGCGCGTAGATCTCACGGTACGCACGCGCCAGGTTGGGATGGTTGGGATCGTTGTTCATCCCCGTGAAGAAAGCGTTGACGAAGGTGCCGTTGTGTGCCGCGAGCCCGGCCGGGTCGAAGGACGGGTTCGAGTACATCGCGAGGATCGCGCCGGTGCGCGGGTCGAGCGCGACGACGGAGCCGCGTTGGTTGCCGAGCGCCTGCCGCGCGACGTCCTGCACGTCGGAGCGAATCGTCAGCGTCACCGATCCGTACTGGTCCTTGTTGGACAGGATGTCGCGGAAGTTCAAGCGCGCAACCCCCGCATCGCGTCCGACGAGCGCGTCGTTGTAGGTCGCCTCGACTCCCGTGTTGCCCACCACGTACGACTGGTAGCCGACGACCTGCGAGAGGAGCGGGCCGAACGGATACTCCCGTTGGAACTTGAAGAGATCGTTCGACGGAACGGACTTCGCCGCGATCTTGCCGTCCGCGGTGATGATCTCGCCGCGCGGGTGTGAGTAGTCGCGAACGAGACGGCGGACGTTACGGGGGTCGTGGTCGAGCTTCTTCGCGTCGACCACCTGGAGATAGGTGAGCTGACCCACCAACGCGACCAGCAGCACCACGACGGCGATGCCGACGCGGCGGATCATGCGGTCCATCGCCATCATCGCGAGGCCACCATGACCGCTGCCGTGCGGGCCTCAGCTTCCGCGTCGGCCGCGGCTTCGTCGGACACGCGCAAGAGCAGCGCGATCAACACGAAGTTGGCGACGAGCGACGATCCTCCGTATGAGACGAAGGGCAACGTGATGCCGGTGAGGGGGATCAAGCGCGTGACGCCTCCGATGATCACGAACGCCTGAATCCCGATGAGCGCGGTGAGGCCGGCGGCGAACAACTTCGTGAACGGTCGGTCGCTCGCCATCGCGATACGGAATCCGGCTCCCACGACGAGCAGGAACGTGATGATGACGGCCACGGTTCCCAACAAGCCGAGCTCCTCGCCGACCGCGGCGAAGACGAAGTCGGTCGACGCGTTGGGAATCTTCTGTGGGCTGCCCAGGCCGAGGCCGGTGCCACCGAAGCCACCGCTACCGAAGGCGAACAACGACTGGATCAACTGATAGCCCTTGCCCTGAGCGACGGGCCACGGATTGATCCATGTCGAGACGCGCACCTGCACGTGGCCGACGACGTTGTACGCGAACACGCATGCCGTGGCGAACAGCCCGAGCGCGCCGACGAGATATGCCGATCGTTCCGTCGCGATGTAGAGCAGTCCGACGAAGACGGCGAAGAACAACATGGAGGACCCGAGATCGCCCTGGCCCGCCATGATGATCAGCGAGAAGCCCCAGGCGAGCACCAGCGGAAGCAGGTGCTTCGGATCGGGGATCATCATCTGGCCGACGCGACGGCTTCCGGTGCTGAGGAGCTCGCGCTTGTCGGAGAGGTACGACGCGAAGAAGATCACGAGCAGGATCTTCGCGATCTCGTTGGGTTCGAAGTTGACGGGGCCCAGGTGGACCCACAACCGCGCGCCGTTGATCCTTGCGCCGATCCCCGGCGCGAGCGGAAGCAACAGAAGGACGAAGCCCAGCAACGCGAACGTGTATCGATAGCGCTCGAGGAAGCGGGATCTGCGAACGACCGCGAGTGTGACGACGAAGCACGCGACGCCGACACCCGTCCACACCGCCTGCGTGCGCGCCAGGTGGTGGTTGAGCCGGGAGATCATCACGAACCCGATCCCGGTCAGCAACGCGACGAGCGGAAGCAGTGTGGCGTCGCTGCGAGGAGCGAACCATCGGACGCCGAGGTGGGCCACGGCGAACATGCCGATCATCACGGCGAGCAGGACCCACAGATCGGGTGGAAGGTCGAGCTGCTTGGACAGCTGCACCAGGATGTAACCGGACACGACGATCGCGACCGCGAGTAGTCCGAGGACGATCTCCGTGGCGCGACGGCGGCGCGCGACGGTCGACTTCACCCGGCGACCTGAAGGGTCATGGCCCGACGGGCGCGTTCGGTACAGACGGCGGCGGCGTCGGGACCGTCGTGGTCGTGGTCGCGGCGTTGGCGAGGGCCCGCCGCTCGTCGGCCTTCGCTTGCA
This sequence comes from uncultured Burkholderiales bacterium, assembly GCA_964548555.1. GTDB lineage: Bacteria > Actinomycetota > Acidimicrobiia > IMCC26256 > JAMXLJ01 > JAMXLJ01. Next base: position 2,682 of record CAZJSY010000021.1, on the reverse strand, counting down.
GCGCCGAGATGTAGACGGACGCCTTGCGCTTGTCGGTGAACCGCTTCTTGCCGCGCACGTCGGCCTGGTCGGCTTCCGTCAGGTCCGACACTCGCAGCGCGGTTCGGCGTTCGACCGTCGGGTCGAAACCGAGCACCCCGCCCGGCCTTCCGCGGAAGAGCGTGACCCGACCGCTGTCGAATCCGACGAAGAACGCCTTGCGTGCGTACCACGCGACCGCTCCGATCGCGACGCCGACCACGATGACCACGGGAAGCAGCCAGATGAGCAGTCGGAACAAGCGTCGCGCCGTTCCGCGTGGTGCCAGACGGATCGGCTTCGGGAGGCGCTCCTCCGGGGCGATGTCGTGGGCCGGATGTCCGTCACGCCCCGCCTCTGTCGCGGCGGTGGCCACGACCGGTGTCGCCGACGTGGGATCGGCGACCGCGAGGAGCGGCGGGTCGGGCGGATCGTCGGGCGCGGCCTCGAGCACAACCGCGCTCACGTTGTCTTCGCCGCCCGCCGCGTTCGCTGCGTCGACGAGCATCTCGGCCGCGCGCCGCGGATCGCGCTCGCGCCGGAGAATGCGGGCGATGTCGGTGGGGCGCACCATCGTGGTGAGCCCGTCGGAACAGAGCAGCAGACGATCGCCGGCGTCGAGCTCCAGCGGATAGACGTCCACTTGTACCTCTTCGTCGACACCGAGCGCGCGTGTGATGATCGAGCGCTGCGGATGCACGACCGCCTGTTCAGGGGTGAGACGACCTTCGCGCACGAGCTCCTCGACGAGGCTGTGGTCCTCGGTGATCTGCTCGAGCTCGTCGCCGTGGAAGAGGTATGCCCGTGAGTCACCGACGTGACCGATCACGATCGAGTTGTCATCGGTCACCACGGCAGCGGTCAGGGTGGTGCCCATTCCGCGGAGGTTCTCGTCGCCGTGCGCCTTGGAGAACACGGCCGAGTTCGCGGCTTCGATCGCTTCGGAGATCGGCCGGCCCGCAGCGACCGCGGCGCGCAGAGCTTCGAGCGCGGTCGCGCTCGCGACCTCGCCGGCTCGGTGACCGCCCATCCCGTCCGCGACCGCGAACAGGTGCAGCCGTTCGTCGACGCGTACCGCGTCCTCGTTGCCCTCGCGCACGCGTCCGACGTCGGTCGCCGACCCCGCGAGGAGCTTCATACCCTGACCTCGGCGACCGTCTGGCCGAACTGGATCCGGTCACCCCGGCGTAGACGGGTGGCCGCGTCGATGCGTTTGCCGTTCACGTAGGTGCCGTTGCGCGAGCCGAGATCCTCCACGTAGGTGCGGCCGTCGCGTTCGAAGAGGCGCGCGTGCACCTGCGAGACGAACGTGTCGTCGGCAAGCACGATCTGGCACCCGCCACCACGCCCGACGGTCACCTCGCGGTCGACGGGGAACGCCTCGCCGGCGAGAGCGATCGGTTCCACGATCTGCAACGACGGCATCCGTCGACGCTCACGGGTCTTCGGCTTCGGCTTCGGCTCGGCGACGACCTCGTCGACGAAGTCGGGCACGTCCTTGGCTGCCCGCATCTCGAGCACGACCACCCGCACCACGCGCGCGAGGAAGATGTAGAGCAGGGCGAGGAAGCAGAACTTCAGAATGGTCAGCAGGTTGTCGGTACTCACGACTGCCTCAGCTCCGCCCTCCCGGGCTGCCGCCCAGGGCTTCGCTTCGTCCGCACGGGTGTCATGTCGCTACGACGCCTCGAACCTGATCGTGGCGGTCCCGACTCCGATCACGTCGCCGTCTTCGAGAAGTCGTTGGCTCACAGCCTGCCCGTTCACCGTGGTGCCGTTCAGGGACCCCAGGTCGTGCAACACATACCCTTCGGCCTCGGCCCGGACTTCCGCATGACGTCGCGAGACCTGCGGATCGGCGATGGGAACGGTGCAGTCGGAAAGACGGCCGATGGTCGCGGCCTCCTCGGCGAGCGGGATCCGGCGGCCGTCGGCCAGCACGAGCGAGCCGGCCCGGCCGTGCGCGCCCTCCTCGATGGTGGCGTCGACGCCGAACTCGCCGCGGCGGAGCCGGTCGTCGACGACGATCTCGACCTCGACCGGTCCCAGGAACTGGTAACGCTCGTCGCGCGCATGTTCGCGCGCAGCGTCGGCCAACTCACGTGTGAGGGTTTCGTGGAACGACTCGAAATGGTCGTAGTCGTCGGGGGCGAGCGAGACCGTGACATGGTTGGGCGCGACCGTGCCCCGAACACCGATCGTCCGGTTCGCGTCCAGCTCGCGGACCATCCGCCGGGCGATCTCCACGGGCTGCAGTCCGCTGCGGAACGCCTTCGCGAAGGTCCCTTCCACGAGCCGCTCGAGCCGTCGCTCGAACCCCTGGAGTCCCATCGCGATCGGAGTGTACCGGCGGGTTGCGGCAGTTCCGGGCCAGGCGAAAGCCCGAATCGGGGCCCTTGCTAACCTTCCCACCCCGGCGCGGGCCCTGCTCGCAAACCGTGGGCGAGTGGCGGAATTGGCAGACGCGCAGGATTCAGGTTCCTGTGTCCGCAAGGACGTGGGGGTTCAAGTCCCCCCTCGCCCACGAACGAACGAGTCGAGCGTCAGCTCCACTCTTGATGTCCCTTGGATCAGCTCGCTGCTCCCGAGGGACAGCGCGCTGGCGCGGACCGGCTCTGTTGCGTTGGGTCGCACCGGGCCGTGCGAGGGCCCGTATTGCCGTCG